>JACQZS010000242.1 GCA_016213725.1 Acidobacteriota bacterium
CAGCCCAGGAAGTACGGATGATCCGGCAGTTCGCAGATCTCCACGAACTTGCCGTCCGTTGAGCGGCCCGTGATCCGCAAGCCCTTTGACGTCAGCTGGTCTTCAAACTTCCGGTTGAACTCGTAGCGGTGCCGGTGCCGCTCGCTGATCATCTCCTTGCCGTACGCCCTGGAGGCGAAAGAGTCTTCCGCCAAGCGGCACTCGTAGGCGCCCAGGCGCATCGTGCCGCCCAGTTCTTCCACGCCCAGCAGGTCGCGCAGTTTGTAGATCACCGGATATTGGGACGCCGCCTCGAATTCAGTGGAATCTGCGCCCTCCAGCCCGCACACGTTGCGTGCGAACTCGATCACCGCCGTCTGCATGCCCAGGCAGATGCCGAAATACGGCACCTTGTATTCGCGCGCGTAGCGGATCGCCTGCAGCATCCCCTCCACTCCGCGCTTGCCGAACCCGCCCGGCACCAGGATGCCGTCATAGTGCGCCAACGTCTCCGCGCAGCCGGGCCACTCCAGGTGCTCGGCCTCGATCCAGGTCATCTTTACCTTAACGTTGTGATGGATGCCGGCGTGCAGCAGCGCCTCTTTGAGGCTCTTGTAGGAGTCCTCGTACTCGACATACTTGCCCACCAGCCCGATCTCCACCTGGTCCACCGGGTTCCGCATCCGGTCCAGCATCGACCGCCAGCTCGTGAGATTGCGATCCCCCGCGTTCGTCAGTTGCAGCAGTTCGACGATCCTGTCGTCCACGCCCTGCTCGGCGAACAGCACCGGGATCTGGTACACCGTGTTCACGTCGAAGCAGGAGATCACCGCATCGCGGTCCACGTCGCAGAACAGCGCGATCTTGTCCCGCTGGTCGTCCGGCAGGGGCCGTTCCGACCGGCACACCAGGATGTCCGGCTGGATGCCCATGGAGCGCAGTTCTTTCACCGAGTGCTGCGTCGGCTTCGTCTTCAATTCCTGGGCCGCCGCAATCCAGGGAACGAAGGAAACGTGAACGAACAGCGTGTTCCGCCGGCCTAATTCGTGCCGCATCTGCCGGAGGGCCTCCGTGAACGGCTGCGACTCGATGTCGCCCACGGTGCCGCCGATCTCGCAAATCACCACGTCCACGCCTTCCGACACCTTGTGGGCCGCCGCCTTGATCTCGTTGGTGACGTGCGGAATCACCTGCACCGTCTTGCCCAGGTAGTCGCCGCGCCGTTCGCGGGTGATGATCCGTTCATAGATCCGGCCCGACGTCAGATTGTTGTTCTGCGACAGGTGCGCGTGCGTGAAGCGCTCATAGTGGCCCAGGTCCAGGTCCGTTTCGGCTCCGTCGTCGGTCACGAACACTTCGCCGTGCTGAAACGGACTCATCGTGCCCGGATCCACGTTGAGATACGGGTCGAACTTCTGCATGTTGACCTTCAAACCGCGCGATTCCAGCAAACAGCCGATCGACGCGGCGGCGATGCCTTTGCCTAATGAGGAAACGACGCCGCCGGTAACAAAGATGTATTTAGCCATGGTGCGAGACGGGAGTGGAAGAGTCCTGAAATCTAATATTTACAGCCTGAAGATCTTCTGGAGTGTCGACGCCGATGGTTTCGTAGGTGGTCTCGGCGACGCGGATCGCAATCCCGTTTTCCAGAGCCCTCAATTGCTCCAGTTTCTCGGCCTGTTCCAGAGGGCCGACGGGCAGCGACGAATAGGAAAGCAGCAGGTCGCGGCGGTAGACGTACAGGCCGATGTGCTTCCAGTAGACGGCCTCGCCGCCGCGATTGGACGGAATCGGCGAGCGGGAAAAATACAATGCCCGGCCGTCTCCGGCCGTCACCACCTTCACTACGTTCGGGTTAGCGATCTCCTCCGGGCAAGAAAGACGCTTTTTCAATGTCGCCATTCCGCACTTGGCGTCGTCTAACAGGGTAAGGATTGCTAGATCAATGGCAGCGGGATCGATCATGGGCTCGTCGCCCTGGATGTTTACCACTACTTCTGCGTCGGTCCGCGCGGCCGCTTCCGCGACACGGTCCGTGCCGGACGGGTGGTCGTCCCGCGTCATCGCCACCTCCGCTCCAAATCCTCGCGCCGCGGCGGCAATCCGCTCGTCGTCGGTCGCTACCACCGTCCGGGCCAACAGTTTGGACTCACAGGCCCGCTCCCAGACGTGCTGGATCATCGGTTTTCCGGCTAGAGAGGCGAGGGGTTTACCTGGGAAACGGGAGGAAGCGAATCGAGCGGGGATGACTCCCAGGATTTTGGGGGGCACAATCGAGAATAGCACAAAAAGAGGCCATGTTATACTTGGGATGCCACAAAGTGAGATGGGCGATGCATAAGCGGATAAGTCCTTTATTTATCTGTCTCTTGGCCTGCGGTTTCGTCTTCCTCGCCGGAGTCGCCGCACAGCAGCCAAGACCCCAGATCACACCCCGGCCCCGCCCTGCCTCCGAAGTGCCCGAAAACGAACGGATTACCCCTAATCTGCGCATCGACACGAACCAGGTTCTGATCCCTGTCACCGTCACCACTCCCCTCAACCAGTTCGTCACCGGCATGGAGAAAGAGAACTTCCGCCTCTTTGAAGACAAGGTGGAACAGGAGATCGGCTATTTCGCCAGCTTCGATGCCCCGCTCTCTATCGGGCTGGTTTTCGATGCCAGCGGCTCCATGGGCAGCAAGCTCACCAAGAGCCGGCAGGCCGCCGCGCAGTTTTTCAAGACCGCCAACCCCGAGGACGAGTTCTTCCTCGTCCAGTTCAACGACCGCCCGCAACTCGTGGTCCCCTTCACCCAGAACACCGAAGACATCCAGAGCCGCCTCACCTTCACCCAGGCAAAAGGCCGCACCGCGCTGCTCGACGGCATCTACCAGGCGCTGCAAATGCTCAAGAAAGGCCGCAATCCGCGGCGCGCGCTGCTGATCATCTCCGACGGCGGCGACAATTCGAGCCGCTACACGGAGAACGAGGTCCGCAACCTGCTGAAAGAAGCAGACGCGCAGATGTACGCCATCGGCATCTTCGAGCCCATCGGCTCCCGCGGCCGCACGGCCGAGGAACTCTCCGGGCCCGGCCTGCTCAGCGAACTGGCCGAGATGACCGGCGGACGCCACTTCCCCGTCGATAACCTCAACGATCTGCCCGACATCGCCGCAAAGATCGGCATCGAGCTGCGCAACCAGTACGTACTCGGCTACACGTCGAAGAACCAAAGCCGCGACGGGAAGTACCGCCGAGTCACGGTAAAATTAAACCAGCCGCGCGGCCTTCCTCCCCTGCGGGCGCTGCACCGGCAAGGATACTATGCACCAAACCAGTAGGCGGGCGGCCATCTATGTCATCCTGGCCGGCTCCCGCTCGCTCCTCGCGCAGCAGCAACAACCTCAAACCGCCGACGATCAGGCCGTTATCCGAATCGACACGCGCCTTGTCGTGCTGCACTGCGCGGTGATGGACAGGAAGGGCAACCTCATCACCAACCTGCCGCAGACCGCCTTCAAAGTCTACGAAAACAACGTGGAGCAGCCCATCAAGCTGTTCCGCCGCGAAGACGTTCCGGTTTCGCTCGGCATCATCGTCGACAACAGCGGAAGCATGCGCGAGAAGCGCGCCCGCGTGGAAGCCGCGGCCGTCAAGCTGGTGAAATCCAGCAATCGCGAGGATGACGTCTTCATCGTTAACTTTAACGATGATGCTTACCTGGATGTGCCGTTTACGAACGAAATTCCGAAGCTCGAGGAAGGAGTCGCCCGCATCGACTCCAAGGGCGGCACCGCCATGCGCGATGCCATTTCGATGTCGCTCGATTACCTGAAGCAGGAAGGCAAGAAGGACAAGAAGGTCCTCCTGGTGATCACCGACGGCAACGACACCGCCTCGATGGGCATTACGCTGGAGCGGCTGGTGGAGAAGATGCAGAAGAGCGAAGCGCTCGTCTATGGCATCGGCATCCTGGCCAAGGAAGACTCGCGCGACCAGAAGAAGGCCCAGCGCGCCATCGATGCATTGACCAAGGCCTCCGGCGGCGCCAGCTATTATCCGGGCGAAGTGACCGAAGTGGAGTCGATTGCCCAGCAGGTGGCGCACGACATCCGCAACCAATACGTGATTGCCTACTCCCCGTTGAATCAGAACCTCGACGGCACTTACCGGACCATCCGGGTGACGGCCAACAACAAGCAGTACACGGTGCGCACCAGGACCGGCTACTACGCCTCGCCGGACGCGAAGAAGAAGGGGAGCTAGCCTTGCTCAGGTACCTCTGGAAAGTCACGAAGGGGTATCGCCTGGCGCCGTGGCGGAGCCCCTACTTGCGGTGGCGGATCGAGACCTTTTGGGGCACGCCGGCTGAGCAGATCGGGGCGGGGGAGTTCTGGCGCTTCTCGTGGCGGCATCGCGGAGATTTCCTTCGCTTTCTTCGCTGGGCGGAACGGATGGCGCGGGGTTAGTTCGTCCCGGCGGGTTGATCTGTCCGGCGGCCCTGCGGTACAACCAAGTGTTCGGATGTCGCAACCCCAGCCAGTTCCTGAGACCGCAGCCCAGTCGCTTTCCGTGAAGCGGGCGCAGGTGGATTTTCACAACTTTGCTTCCCTGGGAGAGCCCGAGCGCGCTCTGGCCGCCTACGCCGATGAGAACTTCCGGCGCGGCTCGATTCTCAGGGCCAATCTCGACTTCTGCGGCGCGCTGACGCCGTTTCTCGAAGTTGGCGCCAATGCCGGGCACACCTCGTACCTGCTGGCGAACGACTTCGAGTCCGACGGCTTTGCGCTGGACCTCTCCGCCGACGCTTTGCGGCACGGGCAGTTCCTGCGCACGGCGTGGGACCTGAAGCGCGCGCCGCTGCTGACTGCGGGGGACGCCACACGGCTGCCGTTCCGCGACAACTCGCTGGCGTTTGTGATGACTTTCCAGACGCTGTCGCAGTTCCAGGACATGGAGACGGTTATCCGCGAAGTGCATCGCGTGCTGGCGCCGGGCGGGGTTTACTACTTTGCCGAGGAGCCGGTGCGGCGCAAGTTGTCGCTGCGGCTCTACCGCGCGCCGTACCCGGAACGCATGAAGACGTGGGAGAAGCGGCTGTACGATAACGGGCTGCTGGACTTCATCGCGATGGACGTGATTGGAGCGCATCAGGAGGAGTCGTTCGGCATCCGGCAGAATCACCGCTACGGGCTGCGCGATTGGTCTGAGATGCTCTAACACTACTTCGAGGAGTTGAGGCTGATCACGTTCCCGCGGCAGCGGGGCTGGTCGAACCAGTTTGTGATGTCGGCGTTGCGGATGCTGCCGGGCAATGCTGAGCCGCGCATCGCCACGGCGCTGGGCGCCACGCTGGCGGCGTTCTGCCGCAAGCCGGGCCAACTGCCGGAGTCGTTGCCGCTGAAGGAAGCCTTGGCCTGCCCCGATTGCGGCGCTGCGTTGCCGTTCGAGGAGCAGGCGCTCAAGTGCCCGGCGTGCTCCTACCGGGCGCCGAACGAAGGCGGGGTGTTCAACCTGCTGAGCACGGCGCTGAAGGCCGAGCTTTACCCTGGCGCGCGGCCGGATACGCTGGACTTCTCCAAGCCAGGCCACGAAGAGGGATTGCTGGAAGGGTTCTTCGATCTGGAAGGCGATTTTGGCAACAAGTACCGCTGGATCGGCGGACAGGCCAAGGCGCGGCTGAAGCGGGTGCGCACGGGGCCGCAGATGCTGCGGGTGCAGGGCTACGCGCCGTATGTGGCAAAGGTGGAATTGAGGGCGAACGGAGCGGCGCTGGGGAGTTGGAAACTGGACCGTCCGGGCCTGTTTATTCTGGAGGCTCCGGTGGCGGAAGCTCCTGAATACATTGTAGATATCCTCGCTTCGCCGACATTTGCAGAACCCGGAGATGGTGCCAGGACTCTGTCGGTGAATTTGAGTCTTCTCCGTCTGCAACCGCCCGAAGCATAAGCACTTTCTCCGCCGCTGGAACTTTTTCGCCGGGAGAAGTGTCTTTATCAATATCGGCGCTACGGTAAAGGCGCTACAATGGCTCTGCGGAGGCATCCATGCAGCCGGCTCAACATCAACCCGAGCTCGGTCACGACCTCGCCACCCACGAATGGCCGGGATGGCAGGACGAGGGGTGTCTGCTTGAGGATCTTCGATCCGGATCGGAAGCAGCTTACGAAGTGCTTCTGGAGCGGTTCCAGTCGCCGGTCTTCCACTTGGTACGGCGGCTGATTGACGATCCGAGCGAAGCGGCCGACGTGGTGCAGGACGTCTTCTTGAAGGTGTTCCGCAGCGTGGGCAGTTTCCGCGGCCAGAGTTCGCTGAAGACTTGGGTCTATCGAATCGCGGTGAATGAGGCGCATAATCGCCGCCGCTGGTTCAGCCGCCACCGACGCGCCGAGGTGGGCCTGGAGACGGATGGAGATGGTCTGGATTATCTCGACCAGCTCAGCGACTCCACACGGTCCCCCTATGATCTAGCTTTGAACGAGGAGTTCAAGACGGCGATTGAAACCGCCTTGGCCACTCTTAACCCGGTGTTCCGCTCTGCCGTCGTGCTGCGGGACCTGGAAGATCTTAGCTATGAGGAAATTGCCGACGTACTGGATGTATCGCTCGGCACGGTGAAATCCCGGATCCTGCGAGGGCGAGAATCGCTGCGCAGGGCCCTGGTGGAACAGTTGGAACCGTCCCGCGCGCTGGAGTTCCTGCCGCAGACGGTCACCGACTAGAGGTCTGGATTGTGATGGACTGCCAACAAGTCAAGTTGATGCTCTCCTCCTTCCAGGATGGGTGTGTCGTGGAGTCGGAACGGCGCGAGATCCAGAATCATTTGGGTCGTTGCGGGCCATGTTCGCTCCAATACGGACAACTGGAAATGGTGCGGCAAACGCTGCGCGCCATGCCGAGGCGTCCGATGCCCGCCCACCTGGTATTCTCGTTGCGATCGATCGCCTCCCGCGAGGCCGCGCGCCGGCGGTATTATGCCGGATTCCGCGGCTATGTGCGGGGCCTGGCGGAGCGGATCGCGCTGACGAAAGACAACTTGATGAGGCCGTTTGCGCTACCTGCCGCAGGCGGGATCGCGTCTGCCGTGTTCCTGTTCGTCATGGTGATGACGAACTTCCAGGGCATTGTCCGGCAGCACCCCAATGATGTTCCGCTGGCGCTGGCGACGGAGCCGACCGTTCGCAGCGTCTTCCTGGATTTGGCCGGCGACAATGAAGTGACGCTGGACCTGTATGTGGACGAGCAGGGCCGC
Organism: Acidobacteriota bacterium; assembly: GCA_016213725.1. GTDB lineage: Bacteria > Acidobacteriota > Terriglobia > Bryobacterales > Bryobacteraceae > Paludibaculum. The sequence goes on from JACQZS010000242.1 coordinate 7,217, forward strand.
GTGCTCGACTATGCGTTCCCGGACGGGTCGGGATCGATCAAGACCGCGCTGCTCCGCCGCAACCTGGAAACCACGCTGCTGCTTTCGGAGTTTAACCCTGCCACGACGTTCGGCAGGCCGGTTTCGGGCTGGGTACGGGTGAAGTTCACCGGCCGCAGCCAGATTGACGTCAAGGGCTGATTGGGCCGCCCACTCGGACAGCATTTCCTCTTTCAGCGCTCCATCCTGGAGCGCATTGCCGCGTCTGCACTTCCTGCCCCTCCCCCGCTTTGCATTGAAATCGGGCCGGGCCCCGGCGCGCTCACGGAATTGCTGCTGGAGCGCACGGAGCGACTGGTGGCGGTGGAACTGGATCCGGCGCTGGCGGACAACCTGAGGCGGAGGTACGCCGGGGAACCGCGCTTTTCGCTGCTGGAAGGCAACGTTCTGGAGACGGAGCTTCGCGGCATGGGGCCGGCGGTGGTTTGCGGCAACATCCCGTACTACATCACGTCTCCAATCATTGAGCGGGCGCTTGCCCTGGGTCCGGAGCTGATCCGGGCGGTGTTCCTGATCCAGAAGGAAGTGGCGGACCGGTTGGCGGCCGAGCCGGGCTCGCGGGATTACGGGTATCTGACGGTGGCGACACAGGCGCTTTGCGCCGTGGAGAAGCTGTTTGTGGTGAAGCCGGCGTCGTTCCGGCCGCCCCCAAAGGTGGATAGCGCGGTGGTGCGGCTGACGCCCCACGCTGAGCCGCTGGTGGCGGACTATGCGGCGTTCCGGCGGTTTGCTTCCCAGTGTTTCCGGCAGAAGCGGAAGACGCTACGGAATAACCTGGGGCGGGCGGACATACCCTATGCGGGGATGCGGGCGGAGCAGCTCACCCTGGCTCAGTTGGCAGAGTTGTTCCAGGCCCTGCGGGCGCGTTGATCCCGAGGAGGCACCGGTCTGACAGCCGGGGGGCAAGGGGCTACTGCTTCTTGCACTTATACTCGATGACCATGTCGCCCATGCCTTTGCCGGAGAGCGTGAGCGTGTCGCCGCCGCTGTGCTTGCCGGTGTAGTTGATGGTCATCTCGTTGTCCTGGATCTTGACCTTGAGCGAGAACGAGATATTGCCGTCCTCTACTTTGCCGTTCTCGATGACGGATTTGCCAAACATCGGGCTGCTGGCCTCGCCGGTGAGCTTGCTGCCGTCGACTTTGAAGACGAAGGTGCGTTCGATGGCGCCGTTGGGGCCCTCGGCGGTGCCTTTCCAGGTGCCGGCGAGATCGGCGGCGAAGGTGGTGATGGCCAAGAGCAGGAACAGGGGAATGAGTCGGGTCATGGACTAGCTCCTTTGCGTTGCACGGCCAGTATACACCGGGCGTGCGATACTGAAAGATTCATGGTCCGAGTTCGTTTTGCCCCTTCCCCCACAGGCTATCTGCACATCGGCAGCGCCAGGACGTTCATCTTCAATTGGCTCTTCGCGCGCCGCCAGCAGGGCACGATGATCCTGCGCATCGACGACACGGACGTCGAGCGCAACACCCAAGCCTCGCTTGATTCGATCTACGACGGATTGAACTGGCTGGGGCTGGGCTGGGACGAATTTTACCGTCAGAGCGACCGTTTCGACCTCTACACGAAAGCCGCGTGGGAGGTATTCGAAAAGGACCACGCCTACCGCGACTTCACGCCGATGAACGCGGCCCCGGAAGAGCCGGCGAGCCAGGGCGGCTGGCTGTGCAATGCGGGCATGCGGGAGCTTTCGAGAGAAGAGAGCGACCGGCGGGCGGCGGCGGGTGAGCCATTCGTGCTGCGGTTCCGCGTGCCGCGGGATCCGGTGCGCGAGGTGGCGTTCAAAGATCTGGTCTACGGCGAGCAATCGAAATCGACGGCCGACATCGAGGACTTCGCGCTGCTGCGTTCCAGCGGCGCGCCCACCTATCACCACGCTTCGTGCGTGGACGATTTCGATTTGAAGATCTCGCACATCGTGCGTGGGCAGGATCACCTTTCGAACACGTTCAAGCACATACTGCTGTTCGAGGCGCTGGGCGCGCCGGCGCCGGAGTTTGCGCACCTGCCGCTGCTGATTGCACCGGACGGGGCGAAGCTCTCCAAGCGCAAGCATGGCCCGGTGGTGGCGGTGATGACCTACCGCGACGCGGGCTTCCTGCCGCAGGCGTATGTGAACTTCCTGTGCCTGCTGGGTTGGAACCCGAAGGACGACCGCGAGAAGATGTCGATCGAGGAGCTGACGGCGGCGTTTTCGTTTGAGGGCGTAAACCGCTCGAACGCCGTGGTGAACTTCACGGAAGAGGATCCGATAGACCCTAAGGCGCAGTGGCTGAACTCGCAGCACCTTTACGCGATGAGCCACGACGAGCTGGCGGCCTTATTGCAACCGGTATTCGAAAAAGCCGGCTATGCGGCCAGCGCGGAGAAGACGCGCGCGGTGACGCCGCTGATTCAGGAGCGGATCAAGACGCTGAACGACGCGCCGGCGGTGGCGGACTTCTTTTTCCTCGACCAGCTCGTGCCCTATGACGCGGCGGAGCTGATTCCGCAGAAAGGCGACGCGGAGATGGCCGTGAAGGTGCTGCGCCACGCGCGCGGGGTGCTGGAGACGGCCGAATTCACGCACGCGGGCCTGGAAGGCGCGCTGCGGACGGCGGCGACAGAGCTGGGCGTAAAGGCCGGGCAGATGTTCCAACCGATCCGCGTGGCCGTGTGCGGACGAAAGAACGCGCCGCCTCTGTTTGAAACTTTGGAAGTGGTGGGCCGCGAAGCCTGCCTGAAGCGCATCGACCAGGCCGTCGAACTCGTTGGCCGATAGGAAGACATCATGAGCGAAGCCCCCACAACCAATGGCGCAGGCGCGACGGAAGCACCGCGCCCCTCGAATTTCGTCCGCGACATCATCATTCAGGACGTCGCCGTCGGCAAGCACGGCGGGCGCGTGCACACGCGCTTTCCGCCGGAGCCGAACGGATATCTGCACATCGGCCACGCGAAGTCGATCTGCCTGAACTTCGGCCTGGCGCGGGAGTTCAACGGCAAGTGCAACCTGCGCTTCGACGATACGAACCCGTGCAAGGAAGAAGTGGAGTACGTCGAATCGATCGAGCGCGACGTGCGCTGGATGGGCTTCGAATGGGACGGGCTGTACTACGCGTCGGATTACTTCGGGCAGCTGTACGAATGGGCCATTGAGCTGGTGAAGCAGGGCAAGGCGTACGTCTGCGACCTGACGGCGGAACAGGTGCGCGAGTACCGCGGGACGCTGACGGAGCCGGGCAAGGAGAGCCCGTACCGGAACCGGCCGATCGAAGAGAACCTGGACCTGTTCACGCGGATGAAGAACGGCGAGTTTCCGGACGGCAGCCGGACGCTGCGGGCGAAGATCGACATGGCTTCGCCGAACCTGAACATGCGCGATCCGGTGCTGTACCGCATCCTGCGAGCCTCGCACCACCGCACGGGCGACACGTGGTGTATCTACCCGATGTACGATTACGCGCACGGGCAGAGCGACTCGCTGGAAGGGATCACGCACTCGATCTGCACGCTGGAGTTCGAAGACCATAGGCCGCTGTATGAATGGTTCATCGAGCAACTGGGGATCTTCCCGTCGCGGCAGTTCGAGTTCGACCGGCTGAACCTGACGTACACGATGCTGAGCAAGCGCCGGCTGCTGCAGCTGGTGCAGACGAAGGTGGTGAACGGCTGGGACGACCCGCGCATGCCGACGCTGAGCGGCATCCGGCGGCGCGGCTACACGCCGGAAGCGCTGCGGCTGTTCTGCTCGCGGATCGGCGTATCGAAGACGAACGGCATCATCGAGCTGGGCCTGCTGGAGCACTCGCTGCGCGAGGATTTGAACAAGCGCTCGCCGCGCGTGATGGCGGTGCTGCGGCCGCTGAAGCTGGTGATCGAGAACTATCCGGAGGGGCAGATCGAGCAGATGGAGGCGGTGAACAACCCCGAAGATCCGTCGGCCGGGACGCGCAGGGTGGAGTTTTCACGCGAGCTGTACATTGAACAGGAAGATTTCCGCGAGACGCCGCCGAAGGGTTACTACCGGCTGTACCCGGGCAACGAAGTGCGGCTGCGGTACGGGTACCTGGTGCGCTGCACGGGTGTGGTGAAGAACGACGCCGGCGAAGTGACGGAGGTGCGCTGCACTTACGATCCTCTGACCAAGGGCGGCAACACGCCGGACGGGCGGAAGGTGAAGTCGACCATCCACTGGGTGTCGGCGGCGCATGCCATCGACGCCGATGTGCGGCTGTACGAGAACCTCTTCCTGAAGGAAGACCCGAACGACGTGGAGCCGGGCAAGGACTGGACGGACAACCTGAATCCGAATTCGCTGGAGGTGCTGACGGGCTGCAAGATGGAGCCTGGGCTCGCCGGTGCGAAGGCGGGCGACGGCTTCCAGTTCGAGCGCATGGGCTACTTCTGCGTGGATCCGGACTCGACTCCGGAGAAGCTGGTGTTCAACCGGACGATTGGGTTGCGCGACACCTGGGCCAAGATTGAGAAGGCGCAGAAAGCGGACCAGAAGGCGGAAAAGAAAAAATGATCATTCTTGGCATCGGCGGCCTGCTGAAAGATGCGGCCTGCGCTCTTTTGAAAGACGGCGAACTGGTAGCGGCCGTCGAACAGAACAAAGTGCATGCGCATCACGGCACGGCGCACGCCGGGCTCCCGCTGGAGGCGGCGCGGACGGCGCTGCACCTGGCCGGAGCGAAGGCGGCCGATGTGCAGACTGTGGCGCTGGCGCGCCCGTTTCCGGAGCGGCATGGGACGCGCCACCTGCATCTTGAGTTTCGCGACCATTTCCCGCACGCGCGGGTGGTAAGCGTGGATCATCACCTGGCCCATGCGGCGTCGGCGTATTACGCTTCGCAGTTCGAGAGCGCCACGGTGCTGACGCTGGACAACACGGGCGACTTCCGCTGCGGCACGTTGTGGCGGGCCGAGGGCGTGGAATTGCACCTGGAGCGCGAGGTTTCGTATCCGGATTCGCTAGGCGATCTCTACAGCCGCGTGACGGAGCTGCTGGGCTTCAAGCCGGGTGCCGATGAACACAAGGTGCAGTGGCTTTCGACGTCGGGCGAGCCGAAGTTTGCGGGTGTGTTCCGGCAGATTCTGGCGCGGCCGGGCGTGGGGCTGCGCGTGGACCAGAGCTGGTTCGATACCGACCACGTGGGCGATGGCGGATTCGGCGCGCGGTTCTATGAAGCGATCGGGCTGGAAGACGGCGCCGAGATTCCGGCGGAGCTGCGGCCGGTGCTGGCGGCGAGCGTGCAGCGCGCGGCGGAAGAGATGGTGATGGAGCTGGCCGGGACGGGCGAGAACCTGTGCCTGGCGGGCGGGCTGGGATTGAACGCGCTGCTGGTGGCGGCGCTGGAGAAGAGCGGGCTGTGGAAGAAAGTGTTCGTGCAGCCGGCGGCGGGCAACAATGGAACGGCGATCGGCGCGGCGTATCAGGCGTGGCACGGGACGCACGGCGAGACGCGGCGGGCGCCGATGACGACGCTGTGTCTGGGGCCGGAGTCGAGTCCGGAGCAGATCAAGAAAGTGCTGGAGAACTGCAAGCTGCGGTTCCAGTATCTGCTGACGACGGACGAGATGTTGGCGGCGGCGGTGGGGCAGTTGCAGGCGGACAAGATTGTGGCGTGGATGCAGGGCCGGATGGAGTTTGGCCCGCGGGCGCTGGGGAACCGGTCGATCCTGGCGTCGCCATTGAATCCGTATTCGACGGAAAACCTGAATGTGTTCATCAAGCACCGGGAGTCTTTCCGGAAGTTTGCTGCGAGTGTGCCGGCGGAGCTGGTGGGCGAGTACTTCGAGGTGGGCGAGAACGCGCGCTTCCTGACGACCGTGGGGCGCGTGAAGGACGCGCACCGCAAGACGTTCGAGAGCGCGGTGCTGGGCGATGGTCTTGTGAGAGTGCACACGGTGGACGCGGGCGAGAATCCGCTGTTCCATAAGTTACTGCACGCGTGGGGCAAGAAGACGGGGCTGCCGGTGCTGTACAACACGTCGTTCAACCTGTTTGGGGACCCGATGGTGTGCACGCCGAGAGATGCCGTGCGGAGCTTCTATTCGAGTGGGATCGACTCGATGGTGGTGGGGCACTTCCTGCTGGAGAAGTAGGGAGGGCTGGGGCCTGTCCGAGGGTCCGAATTCAAATGGCGCGAGCGTGACAGAAGGTGCCGATGAAGCGCGAGGATTTTATCCGGCGGCTCGTGCTGGACAAGATCTGCGACGACTACGAGAATATCGACCAGACGATTCTGCGCGATGTTGCTAGCGATGCGGCTGAGTTCGGGTTGGCAGTAGAGCGCAGTGACGTGGTGCGTGCCCTCACTGATCTGATTGGGGAAGGGTTGGTAAAGGCGTACTTGCTCTCGCGTCACGCTCCGTACGTCACTGAGATGACAGGCATGCCAGCAGTGGAGAGGGCCGAGGAGGAGTTTGGGACCTACTTCCTGGCCACGCAGCAGGGGATTGACCTTCAATTGAGTGACGATTCCTGGTGGCCTTCCAGCGCAGAGTAGTGGCCTGCCTGAGCTAGACGGCTCGCAGAGGCAGGGCGCGAACGCGCTTGGCGGTGGCGTCGAAGATGGCGTTGGCCATGGCGGGGGCTACGGCCAGGATTGGCGTTTCGCCGGCTCCGGCGGAGGGTTCTTCCGTGCCGTCGAGGAGGATGACATCGAGCTTGGGCGGAACGTCGCGGAGGCGGGTGACCTTGTATGCGGAGAAGCGGCCGTTCTTGAGGCGGCCGTTTTCGAATTCGATCTGCTCGCGCAGGGCGGCCCCTAGGCCCATCAGGATGCAGCCCTCTACTTGAGAGCGGGTATTGGCGGGGTTCAGCAGTACGCCGCACTCGAAGGCTTCTACGATTTCGAGGAGGCGGGGGGCGCCGGTTTTGGGGTCGACTTCAACTTCAACGCAGGCGGCGACGACGGAGTTCTTTTCCGTGCCGCAGGCGAGGCCGATGCCGTGGTTGGGGGCGCGCTTCTCCTTGCGGCGGCGGGCCCAGCCGAAGCGCTCAGTGGCGGCGGTGAGGACGGCGCGGATGCGCGGGTGGTGAAGATGCGCGAGGCGGAAGTCGAGGGGATCCTGGCCGGCAGCGGCGGCAAGTTCGTCCATGAACGCTTCGCGGGCGAAGTTGTTGGCGGTGGAGGCGAGCGCGCGGTAGGAGCCCTGGCGTAGCGGGGCGTCGCAGGGAATATACTGCTCCTGCCTGGTGGGGATGCGGTATGGAGTTTGGAGCGCGGCGGTGCCGGAGTTGTAATTGATGAACTGCCAGGATTCGATAATGCCCTGAGCGTTGAGCCTGGCAGAGGCGTCGATCAAGGCGGCGGGGCGGAAGTAGGCCCACATGAACTCTTCGGCGCGGGTCCAGCGGACTTTGACGGGCTTGCCGGCGGCCTTGGCGAGCCGGGCAGCCTCGAGCGCGGCTTCGCCGGTATGCTTGCCGCCGAAGCCGCCGCCGAAGTCGGGAACGATGACGCGAACCTGGCTGGTGGAGAGATGGAAGGCCTGGGCCAGGGAGTCGCGGACGCTGAAGGGGTTGCTGGTGCCGGTCCAGACGGTGAGCTTGCCGGCGCTCCATTCGGCGACGGCAGCGCGGGGCTCCATGGGAGCGTGCTGGACGTAGGCGGTGCGGAATTCGGCCGCGTGCGTCTTGCCGGCGAGCGGCTCGACGCGCTGTTTGGCTTTGGCGCGGAGGTCTTCGAAGAGGGTGGGGGTGGAGGATTGCGGAGTGGTCTTCCAGCGGGCGCTGGCTGTGAGGGTTTCGAGGGCTTTGCGGGCGGCGTAGGAGGTGCGGGCGGCGCAGCCGGCGAAGTCGCCGTCGCGGACCGCGGTGACGAAGTCGAGCTTGTTGGCGGGGTCGAGGTCGATGGATTCGAGCGTGGCGCCGTAGGCGGGCGGGCGGAGGACGGCGCCGTAGAGCATGCCTTCGCGGGTGACGTCGCTGGGGTACTTGTGTTCGCCGGTGGCGATTTCCCGGGCGGTAAGGTGCCATTGGGGCTTGCCGAGGATGGTCCATTCGGAGGGCTGGCGGAGAGCCTTGCGTGCGGCGGCGGCAGCCTGGCGGACGGCGGGGATAGTGCCGGGCGTGGTGCGGCTGCCGGCGGTGAGGCCGTCGTTGGGGGTGCGATCGGTGTCGGCGAGTTGGACGCGGACTTTGCTCAGGGGCACACCGAGTTCTTCGGCGGCGGCCATGGCGATTTCGGTGCGCGCGCCCTGGCCCTCTTCGACCTTGCCGCTGAAGACGGTGGTGATGCCGTCGTCGCCCAAGTGAAGGCGGGCGGCGACGGTTTGTGCTCCGGCCTCGGTGGCGTAGACGGTAACGAGCAGGCCGGCGCCGAGGGTGAGGAAGAAGTCGCGGCGATCGACCTCGAAGGTATAGAGGGGGCCTTCACGGAGTTCGAAGCGTTCGGGTTCGCGGGGATCATTTGGTAGCACTGGAGGCCTCCTTGCGGGCGGCGGGGCTTTGAACTGCTGCCCGGTGGACTGCGGCGAGGATGCGGGGATAGCCGCAACAGCGGCAAAGGCTGCCGTCGAGGGCTTCGAGGATCTCGGCGTCGGTGGGCTTTGGGCGCTGTTCGAGCAGGGCCGCCGTGCGCAGGACCATGCCGGCGGTGCAGTAGCCGCACTGCATGGCGCCTTCGTCGATAAAGGCCTGTTGGACGGGGTGGAGGGCGGCTCCGGAGGCGAGGCCTTCGATGGTTACGATCTTCCCGCCCTGGGCGGTTCGGATAGGGGTGACGCAACTGGCGATGGGACGGCCGTCGAGCAAGACTGTGCAGGCGCGGCACTGGCCTTCGCCACAGCCGTACTTGGTTCCGGTGAGTTGGAGATCTTCGCGGAGGACTTCGAGGAGAGGGCGGTCGGGCTCGGTGTCTACGGTGCGGGCCTGGCCGTTGACGGTGAATCGGAATGTAGGCACGGTGGGGGCCTCCGCTCACAGGATAACCGGGATGGGCGGATTCAGCGAGAGCGGAAGACCCACCATTCGCTGATGGCGAAGTTGAGGAGGGCGGCAAGGGCGATGGAGATAAGATTGGCCAGCATGAGCGGGAGGTGGAAGGCACCGGCGAAGATGCGCATGAAGATGAGGTTGGCGAGAAGAGAGACGGCGCCGTTGCCGAGGTGGAAGCGGAGCAGGCGGGCCATGCGGGTGCCGGATTGCCCGCGGCGATCGCGCCAGGTCCACACCTCGTGCCAGACGAAGTTGTGGAGGACGGCGATTTCGACAGCAGCCGCGGTGGCGATGAGGTAATGCCAATGGAGGAGCCGGGCGAAGAAGGAGAGTGCGGCCAGTTGCACCGCAATGCCGATGAGGCCGACGGCGTTGAACTTGAGCCAGCGGGCGCCGAGTCTCACAGCCATTCGACTACCACTTGGTCTCTTCGCGGTAGAGTTGGGCCGCGTGGCGGACGGTGGAGTTGACGAGGATGAAGATCATGCCGATGGCGCCGCAGACGCCGCCGACGTCGAAGAGCTTGTAGTGATGGCCGAAGATGTTGACGATGGGGCGGTAGAAGAGGAACGCATTCCCGATGAGGAGAAGGATGCGGAGCTCGGTGGGTCCGAAGAAGCCGGCGCTCATCTGGAAGCGGCCGAGAGCATAGGTGGCGAGGAACGTCTCGATGCTGACGAGCAGATATCCAATGAGCAGCGCCATGGAAATGGGGAAGCTCATGATGTCGCCGAGGCCTAGGCCGGATATGAGGAAGGCGCTGCCGATGGAGTCCAGGACATGATCGAGGTAGAAGCCGTAGCGGGGGCGCTGGAGGTTTCGGACGCGGGCGACGGTGCCGTCGAGGGAATCTCCGAACCAATTCAGGACGAGGAAGACGGCGACGAGGGAGAGGCCGAGGACCTTGTCGACGGAGGCGTACCAGTAAGAGAGGCCGGCGCCGATCATGGCCAGGAAGCCGAGGGCGGTAAGGTGGTCGGAGTTGATCCAACGCGGGAGGTGTTCGGCGATCCAGATGAGGAGGCGCTTCTCGGCGGAGGCGGTGAGGCTGGAGTGCTCGCGGGCGGCTTGTTTGAATTCGCTCATGCGGGGCTACAGCCGCAATTGTAACGAGAGAATGGCGCGGGAACAAAGCGGGCGCGGTGGCGTCCATAGGGGCAGAAGATTCGCTCGCAAGAGTGCCGGCGCTCGAACGAAGAAAGGCAAGAGGCCATGTTCGAGCAGAGCTTTGTGGGAGTCAGTGCGAAAACGAACCGGGGTGCGCCGCTGGCGCTCTCTCTCATTCTGCAATTCAGCCTGGTAGGGACGGCGCTGCTGGTGCCGCTGCTCAATCCAGAGATACTTCCGCGCGCCGTGTGGTCGGCGTTGCCGCTGGCGGCGCCTCCGCCGCCGCCTCCGCCGCCGGCGCCGGCACAGGTGATGCGGCAGGTGATCAAGACGGTGCGGAGCGTGATGGCCGGGGCGGTGATGATGCTGCCGGCGCGGATTCCGGAGAAGGTGAGGATCATCGACGACGGGGAGCTGACGGCCGCGGTAAGCGGTTCGCGGGACGGCGTCATCGGCGGCCTGCCCACTGGAGTGCCGGACGGGGTGGTGCGTTCGGTGATGTCGGATGCGGCACGGGCGTTGCCGCCGCCGGCGACGGCCGAGCCGATGAAGGTGGTGGAGGGGCCCAAGCCGGTCATCCGCCAGAAAATCGGCGGGAACGTGCAGGAGGCGATGTTGATTTCACGCGTGATTCCCGTATATCCGGTGCTGGCGAGGCAGGCCCGCGTGGAAGGTAAGGTTGTGTTTGCGGCGGTGATCGGCGTGCATGGGACCATCCAGTCGCTGAGGGTGAAGAGCGGCCCGGCCCTGCTGGTGCAGGCGGCGATGGATGCGGTGAAGCAGTGGCGGTACCGGCCGACGCTGTTGAACGGCGACCCGTGCGAAGTGGACACCGTGATTGAGGTGAACTTCACGCTGAACCGGTGACGCCGCGGGTCTGGGGCTGTGATAAGCATGAGTAGACATGCGAATTGCAGCCCCATTCCTTTGTCTGCTGATGCCGTTGCTGATGGCCGGTGCGCAGAAGCACATCGTGCTGGTGAGCGGCGATGAAGAGTACCGTTCGGAGGAGGCGTTGCCGCAGTTGGCGAAGATCCTCACGGAGCGGCATGGATTCAAATGCACGGTGCTTTACGCGATCGATCCGAAGGACGGGACGATCAATCCGAATATTCAGAACAATATTCCGGGGCTGGAGGCGCTGGACCACGCGGACCTGATGATCATGGCGCTGCGGTTCCGCGACCTGCCTGACGCCCAGATGAAGCACATCGTGGACTACGTGGAGGCGGGCAAGCCGGTGATCGGGCTGCGGACGTCGACGCATGCGTTCAACATCAAGAGCAGCCCCACCTATGCCAAGTGGAGTTGGAACAGCAAAGAGTGGGATGGGGGCTTCGGGCGACAGGTGCTGGGCGAGACGTGGATCAAACACCACGGCAAACATGGGGTGCAGAGTACGCGCGGGGTGTTCGCGCCGGGCGAGGAGAAGCATCCGATTCTGCGGGGCATTCAGAGCGGCGAGATCTGGGGTCCGAGCGATGTCTACGAGACGAAGTTTCCGTTGGCCGGAGACTCGATGTCGCTGGTGCTAGGGCAGGTGCTGAGCGGGATGAAGCCAAGCGATCCTCCGGCGGAGGGCGCGGTGAACGATCCGATGCGGCCGGTGGCGTGGACGAAGAGTTATAAGGGCGGGCGGATTTTCACGACGACGATGGGGGCGGCGACGGACCTGGAGAACGAAGCACTGCGGCGGCTGGTGGTGAACGCGGCGTACTGGGCGATGGGGATGGAGAAGAAGATCGGGAAGAAGGGCTCGGACGTGCGGCTGGTGGGCGAGTACAAACCTTCGCCGTTCAAGTTCAATGGGTTTGTGCCGGGGAGGAAGCCGTAGAGAAGGGCACCGTCCCCATGGCGGGGACGGTGCTGTAACTGTGGGGATTACTTGCGGCGGCGGGAAATGACGCTCAGGGCGGCGAGGCCGAGGCCGGCCAGAGCCCAGGTGGAGGGTTCGGGCACCTGGCCATTGACCTGGCCGGCGGTGATGTTGCCCTGGCCGGAGATTTCGAGATTGAAGGCGCCGGCATCCGTGTTTCCGAAACCGGTCGTCACGAAGTAGTACTGGGTGGACGCCGTGAGGTTGGTGGTGAACCCCGAAAGGCCGATGACCAGGTTGTCGTCGTCGCCGATGATCACGTTGGTGAGCTGCGCGGCGGGATTGAAGCTTGTGACGTACAAAAAGGTGTAGTTGTCCCAGTTCGCCGGGGTGACGCCGGTGTTCTGGAAGGTATAGGAGCCGGAGAGGTCGACCCAGAAGGGGAGGACGTCATAGGCGACGACGGTCCCTACGCCGGATATGGAGTTCGGGGGTGTACCTTCGACCGGGCGGTTCCAAGTGGGGCCTCCGACCGTAGTGGCGGAATAGTTGAGAGTTGCGCCAAAGGCGGATAGAGAGGCCAAGGCTAACAGACCGACAGCGATTATTTTCATTCTGTTCTCCTCCAGACAGACGTGACGCAATAAACGCCAACACCTGAGTTTCCACTGTACGACAAAGATTGCAATAGCTCAACCCATTTGGAAACCGAAGAAATGATGTCTGTTCGCCTTGCCGGGGAGATCCGGCTCACTACTTTCGTGTTTCGCAATGTGAACCGCCGAGGGGCTGGGGCGTATGAAGGGGGTGTAAGGAGCAATCATCATGAAGACAATGCGGATCTTAGCGGGTACGGTACTGGCTGCGGGGCTGGTGTTGGGGCAGGTGCCTGTGGGGCAGGGTGTGTCTGGCGGGGTTGCCAGAGGCGTGCCGGGCGCCGTTGTGCCAATCACCCCGGATTACCAGCAGGATGCGCAACGGACGAAGGAGCAATTGGACCAATTGCTCGACCGCACGGCTCCGACGATGCGAGAGGTGCTGATTCTCGATCCATCGCTCATCTCGAATGAAGCTTATCTGGCGCCATACCCCGCGCTGGCGGCTTTCATGCATGTACATCCCGAAATAGCCCGCAATCCGGCGTACTTCCTGGGCGAACGGCATCAGGAGCATCGCGACCCGAGGGAGCGGGCCGAGGAGCGGGCGGCCGATATGTGGGGCGCGATGATGGGCGGCATGGCGGCGCTCATCGGATTGGCGATGGCCTTTGGGCTGTTGTCGTGGCTGATCCGCACATTCATCGACTACCGGCGCTGGAGCAGGCTGAGCAAGGTGCAGACGGACGTGCACACGAAACTGATGGACCGCTTCGGGGCTAACGAGGATCTGCTGGCGTACATCAAATCTCCGGCCGGCGGGAAGTTTCTGGAGCTGGCGCCGATCACGCTGGACTCGGGGCAGAAGTCAGTGGGTGCGCCGCTGGGCCGGATACTGTGGTCGATTCAAGGCGGAGTGGTGCTGCTAGCGGCGGGAACCGGGCTATGGATCATCGGCCATCACGTGGGATACCAGGCGGCTCAGGGAGTTCAGGCGCTTGGGATGCTGGCGATCGCCTTGGGCGTAGGGTTTGTGGCATCTGCGATCATCTCTTATGGGGTTGCGCGCCGCATGGGACTGATTGAGCCCACGGAAAAGAAGGAGACAGCAGGCGCGTAGGCTCCGATGACCGGGGAAGACGAATGCTCCGCGAGACGACATACAACGGCCTCACCAGAGCCGACATGGCGGTGGACGCTGTGGAGCTGGTGATGGACGAGGAGGCCTTTCGGGGCTTTTACGAAAGAAACGCACGAAGCGTGTGGGCGTATCTGGCACGCTTGACGGGCGACCGCCAGTTGGCCGACGATCTGCTGCAGGAGACGTTCTACCGTTTCCTGCGCGCGTCAGCGGTGCACGAGAGTGACACGCACCGGCGGAACTCGCTGTATCTGATAGCAACGAACGTGGCGCGGGACGCACGGCGGCGGAGGGCGGTGAGGATGCCTTATTCGGCGAGCGCCGAAGTAGAGCAGCACCGCGTGGGAGAGGGGCCCGCAGTTTCGGAAAAATCGCTGGACCTGACGCGGGCGTTGGCGGAGCTGAAGCCTCGAGAACGGGCCATGCTGTGGCTGGCATACGCGGAGGGCGCCACGCATGAGGAGATTGCCGCGGCAGTGGGGGTCCGGCCCTCGAGCCTGAAGTCGCTGCTGTTTCGAGCGCGCAGGAAGATGGCGGCGCTGTTGGGAGGTGCGCGGTGATGCGGAACGAATGTGCACATCTGGAGGAGGTTCTGCTGGCGGCGCGGACGGGCAGCCGGGAGTGGGATGGGCACTTGGCCGAATGTGCGGAGTGCCGGGATGCGGTGGCGGTGGCGGCGGCGCTTGAGGGGGCGCGAGATGAGGTCCTTGCCGGCGCGGCACTGCCGGATGCGGGAATCGTCTGGCGGCGGGCGCAGTTCAGAGCGCGGCGGGAGGCGATCCAGGCGGCCGGCCGGCCGATTACGGTGGCTCAGGTGGTGGCTTTCGCGGTGGCCATGGGACTGGTGGGCGCCTGTGTCGGCGCGACGTCGGAGAGCTTTCAGGCGGTGCTCGCCTGGGTGAGCGGCCATTGGGGCACGGCGTTTCGCGCGGCCATTGCCGATCACTGGATGCTGGCAGTAGGTGCGGTGGCCGCAATGGTGGCCCTGCCGGGCGCGATCTACGCGTTGGTGACGGCGCTCAGCGGACAGGGAGCCAGACGGTGAAGTTGGCTGGTCCGCGATCGTGAAAGGCGTAGTAGGGGATGAGTGTCATGGCGGCCGGCTTGGATGCCGACGGTGGCTGGTAGGCGTAGAGACCTGTTGAGGAATCCAAGGCCAGGCCTTTGTGGGTGAGCACGGTGACACCGCCCAGCAGGCTGGGGAGGAACTCGGCGCTGATAGGGTTGCGGTGGTCGATAGCCAGGTCGAAGACTGCGGGGCCAGGGTTGTCGGTTTGCTCGGCGGCATATAGGATGGGGCCGCGCTGGATGGCGGCTTTGCCGTAGTCCTCCGAGACGCGCGGATTGGCGTAGACCAGCCGGGTTTCGACATCGAGGGTCAGGGTGACCTTGTCGCCGGGCTTCCAGGCGCGCTTCAGCGCCAGATAGGTATTGGGCTTTGGCTGTTCGGCGGCGGGATTGCCGTTGATGAGGACAGTGGTTTTGAGGGACCAGGAGGGGATGCGGAAATAGAGGGTGAACTCCTCGATCTTGGCGGGGGTGAGCGTGACTTGGACATCGCCCCGCCAGGGTTGGCCGGTTTGAACCTGGGCTTTCAGGGCGGTACCGGATTCGAGACGCCAATCGAGGGTGGAGTTGTCATAGAGGTGGACCCACAGGCCGTCCCTGGAGGTGGAGTAGAAGTAGGCGCCGAGTGCGGCGAAGGTGCGTTGGAGATTAGGCGGGCAGCAGCAGGTGTCGTACCAGGGGTTGCGGATCCTGTCCGAAGCTGAGGCGGCGAGGGGGTTCCGATAGCAGTAGAGGGTGCCGCTGGAGGACATGCCGGAGTTGATGCCGTTGTACAGGGCGCGCTCGATGAGATCGGCGTAGCGGGCGTCGCCGGTGGCGGCGAGCATGCGTTGGTGGAAGAGCATGCCGGCGATGGCTGCGCAGGACTCGGTGTAGGCCTGTCGGTTGGGGAGCTCGAAGGGCTCGCCGAAGGCCTCGCCGGAGGCGCGGGAGCCGACACCGCCGGTGACGAACATCTTGGAAGAGGACAGGTCGGCAGCCAAGGTCTCAAGAGTGCGGCGGTAGGCGGGATCGCCGGTTTCGAGGTAGTAGTCGGCGGCGCCAGTGGCGGCGTAGAGGGCGCGGACGGCGTGGCCCTCGAACTGAGTGCGGCCGGTAAAGGGCTTCCCGGAGAAGAGGTAGACGAGGTCGCGGTTGGAGAGCTTGAGGCGTTCCCGTTCGACCCCGCTGAGCAGGTAGGCGGCGAGGTCGAGGTATTGGCGGTTGCCGGTGGTGCGGTAGAGTTCGGCGCGGGCGAGTTCGAGTTCAGGGTGGCCAGTGAGGAGGGGTTGCTTGGGGCTGGGGCCGAAGTCGCGGACGAGGTAATCGATGAACTTGGTGGAACCGTCCAGGAGCTTCCGTTTGCCGGTGACGCGGTAGTAGGCGATGGCGGCCTGGGTCATGTGTCCGAGGCAGTAGAGTTCGTGGCCGGAGGTTTGCTGGGTCCAGCGGAGGCTGCTGCGGTCGCCGGTAAACCAGGTGTTGAGGTATCCGGATGGCTCCTGGGCGGCTAGGATGGTGTCGATGGTCTGGTCGATGGTGGCTTCGAGCTTGGGGTTGGGTTGGACGGCGAGGCTCCAGGCGGCGGCTTCGAGCCATTTGTAGAGATCGGAGTCGGTGTAGAGGGGGCCGCGACGCGGGATTCCGGAATTGGGCTTGGCCAGGCGGCGGAAGTTGTCGAGGGTGCCTTTCTCCTCAAGGAGAGCAAGAAGGGTTGGGATTGAATTGCGGATGGCAGTGTCCTGCCGGGATTTCCAGAAGCCCGGCTGGAGAGAGACGGCGCGGACAGGGACTGGGTGGAGGCGGGCATTGGGGGTGGAAGCGAGGTGCAGAAGGCCCTGATCAGAAGCCGGCACCTGAGCGGCGGCAGGGAGAAAGAGCAGCAGGAAAGCAAGGACCGGACGCATGAGAATGTTGTATCAGAGCGGCGAGGGCGGCTGTTTCCGGTATGAGGTTTCGGAAAATTACCAATGTGGTCAAGAAATGATGTACACTGCATGCACAGACAACAGGAGGTCTACAATGACGCCAAAGCTCCTCGCTGCGCTTGCGTTGTTTTGCACGGCAGCATTTGGACAGACCCGAGGTTCCATTTCGGGTGAAGTGGCAGACCCATCCGGGGCCGCGATTCCGGGTGCGAAGGTGACGGTGAAGTCGCCTGCCATAGGCTTGGCCCGTGAAACGACGACGAATGACGGCGGCTATTTCAACGTCCCGACGTTGCCTGCCGGCAACTACAACGTGGACGTGGAGGCCAAGGGTTTCAAGACGTTGAACCGCACGGGCGTGCGGCTCGACTCCGACATTGCAGTCAGTTTGAAACTCCAAATGGAAGTCGGCCAGTTGGCCGAGAGGGTGGAAGTGACGGCGGATGTGCCGATGGTGGAGACCTCGAACGGCGAAGTCTCGCGAATGGTGACGTCGCAGCAGTTGCAGAACTTCGCGCTGCCCGGACGCAATCCGTTCTACATGCTGGGCATCATGCCGGGCATCGTCTCCCGCTATGGGAACTTCATGACGGACTTCCGCGGCGGGAGTTACTCCATGGGCGGCCTGCAGATCAACGGCCAGCGCAAGGATACGAATTTCATTTCAGTGGATGGCGTGAACAATGGCCGCAACCGCGACGGCGTACAGCAGAACAATATCCTGGGCGTGGACTTCATCGAAGAAGTGAAGGTGCAGACGACGCACTACGCGGCTGAGTATGGCCGTTCCACAGGTGCGCAGATCAACTTCATCACGCGCCGCGGCACGCAGGATTTCCATGGTTCGGCCTACGAATTCTACTTCAGCGATTCGTTCGCGGCGTGCCCCTACGTGGTGGGATGCGCGTCAAAGCCGCGCATTCGATACCACAACTACGGTTTCGCGCTGGGCGGCCCCATCTACATCCCGGGCAAGTTCAACACTGAGAAGAACAAGCTCTTCTTCTTTGTGGGCATGGAAACCCGCTACAACTCGGGGGCGAACCAGAAGATCTCGAACATTCCCACCGCGCTCGAACGCAGCGGCAACTTCAGCGCGAGCTCGCTCAAGCCGATCGATCCCACTACGGGCGCTCCGTTCCCGAACAATATCATTCCCACCAGCCGCATCAGCAACCTCGGCCAGGGCCTGCAGAAGATGTATCCGGATCCGAACTACAACGGCCCCGGCGGCAACTACTACGCCTCGGCGGGTCAGCCGACCGAGAGCCGGGACATGATCTACCGCGTGGACTACAACATCAGGCCGAACTGGCAGTTGAGCGTCCGCGCCATGCCCGGCACGCAGGACTTCACCTCGTGGTTCGACAACACGGGCAACAACATCCCGCTGTTCCAGGTCTACCGCCAGCGCTACGGCGACAACTACGTTGCCACGTTGACGACGGCCGTCAATTCGAGCACGATTAACGAATTGAGCTACGGCTACTCGGCCTATCGCGAAGGGTTCAACATCCTGGGCGACGGCGTGAAGCGCTCCAAGTACGGCATCACATTCCCGCCGCTGTTCTCCGTGAACAACCCGGACCGCATCCCGGTAGTGAGCATTTCTGGCATGACGGGCTTTGGCGCGGGCCAGGCGAACTATGCGCGCACCCCCACTTTCATCCTGCGCGAGAACTTCAGCAAGATCATCGGTTCGCACACACTGAAGGCGGGCGTCTACTTCGAGTGGATGAACATGAACGAACTCAGCGCCGCCAACGAAAACGGCTCGTTCGGGTTCGGATCTTCCTCCTCGAATCCCAGGAACTCCGGCAACCCGTGGGCGAACGCCCTGCTGGGCAATTTCGATTCCTACAGTGAGACCGGCCCGCCGGCGCAAACGGTGTACAAGGCCTATGACCGGGAGCTGTACGTGCAGGACAGCTGGCGCATGAACCGCCGCCTGTCCCTGGAGTATGGCATCCGTTGGGCGTTCATCTCTCCCTGGGGCGCGAAGTGGAACAACGTCGTGTCGTGGATGCAGCAGTTCTGGGATCCGGCCAAGGCGCCTCAGGTGGCGGCTAACGGTTCGATTGTGAACGGGACCGGCGATCCCTACAATGGGCTGGTTCTGCCCGGCACCGGCTTCCCGGATGACGCCAAGGGCCGCGTGGCTGTGTACGGCGATCCGGCGGTGAACGCCCTGTTTCGCGGGGTGCCGGAGAAGTTCAATCCGACCCGCATGACGAATTTCCAACCGCGCCTGAGCTTCGCTTACGACGTGTTCGGAAACGGCAAACTGGCCATTCGCGCCGGCGCCGGCATCTTCCAGGGCGTGACCGGCATCGCCTATTCCGGCTGGTATCTCGGTGCGCGGCCGCCGCTCACACTGGGTGCGACTGTCACCAACGGCAGTTCCGACAACCCGGGCAGCGGCATTCCGAGCAACACCAAGTTCCCAATCGGCGTTGGCGGCCTGCCGACTGACTACAAGATCCCGACGATGTACAACTACAGCTTCGGCGTCCAGACGCAACTTCCCTACAAGACCCAATTGGACGTGAGCTATGTGGGCAATTCCGGCCGGCACCTGTCGCTGACCCGCAACCTCAACCAGGTGAGTCCAGAGGTGCAGCAGGCGCACCAGGGCGTGGACCTGCGGCCCTATTACACTTACCGCGGAGTAGGCGGCATTAACATGGTGGAGCCGATGGCGACCTCCAGCTACAACTCGCTACAGGTGGCGGCTCGGCGGCGCACGGGCCAGCTCACCTATTCTGTGTCCTACACGCTGGGCAAGATCATGGGCTATGGCAACGAAGGCGTGGCCGGCGGGATGCAGAACGCGTTCGACATCAAGTCTGAAAAGTCGGAGCTGGAAGAGAGCCGCAAACACTGGCTGGTAATCAGCCACACCTGGGACCTGCCCTGGTACAGAGAGCAGAAGGGCTTCGTCGGCCGCCTGGCCGGCGGATGGAGCGTCTCCGGCGTATGGACCATCACCTCAGGCCGCCTGTACGGCCCGAGCGTGACCTCCGTGGCTCGCGGCGTCGCCATCCGGCCTGACCTGGTCGGAAGCTGGTATCTGGAGCCGGATCAGCGCTCACTGTTCCGTTACTTCAAGACCGAGGCATTCGCCCGCGCGGCAGATTGGACCTACGGCAACGCCGGCAAGTGGATTGTCCGGGGTCCGGGCAGCATCGATCTGAGCGCCTTCGTGACGAAGGACGTTCGCGTCGCTGAACAGTACCGGTTCCAACTGCGAATGGAAACCTTCAACGCTCTGAACCACATGAACCTCTCCGACATCAACACGCAGTTGGGGAACCGCTCCTTCGGCCAGATCAGCGGCGTGGGCTCGTCCCGCTACGTGCAGATCGGGGCGAAGTTCATCTTCTAGCCAACGAGCGGCGGGCACTCCAATCGGGTGCCCGGGCAGTTTGGTTCATACGGCCGAATCGCAGCGGGCGCCTGGGGGGTCCTCCCCGGGCGCCCGTCTCCTTCTAGGGAGCAGGTTGGGCATTGAGCTGAATGCGCACTGTGGAGCCGGGCGCGGCGGTGACCGTGAGCGGCAGGCCCTTGAAGGTGGGCACCCAGCCCGGTTCCTGCAGCATGGGCTGGAGGTCGAAGGCGTCGCTCAGCGGCTGAAAGAAGGCGTACACGAGGTAGTCCCCCGGCGGCACGGACGTGAAACGGAAGCGGCCATCGATGGAGATGGGCGTGGTGAGCAATGCCGCGTCGGCCAGGCGGGAAAGGTCAGACGGAACCAGCACGGCGAAGCAGCGCGAAATGCCAGAAAGCCCTGACGCGGTGCCCTCGATGACGGCGCCGTCAGCGGCGATTTCAAGAGTCAGTTCGTCAGGAGCGTCAGGGCGCGAGTAATCGACGACAAAACTGGGCAGCGGACGGCCCGCGGCAAGGACGGATCTGAGATAAAGGTTCGATTGCTTCGTCTTGAGTTCGATGCGATAGCGCTCGCGCACAAAGGCAAAGAGCTTCACCTTGCCGTTGGAGGGGAGCGCGACAGGTTCCTGATCCAGGGTGCGGCTGCTGAGCGGCCGAAGACTCACCTCTATGCCGGAGCCGGAGGCGGCAGAGTTGGGGAGGATGGCTTTGAACAGCACGGGAACCGGCGGCTCCAGAGCGATATCCAGACTCTCCAGATCCCCGTTGTTTATGACAATGCGGCGCGCGGCGCTGCCGAAATTGGTGGATTCGGCGGAGACGGCGAGCAGGTCGTACTCGCCCGGCGCGACCGTGGGAAAACTGAAAGTGCCGTCGGATGCCTGATAGCGCGCTTCATGCTGGAGCCCCGGCGGATTGGATCGAAGCAGGACCGTACACCATGCGGGCGCTTTGAGTCCCTCGCTGCTCAGGATTTTCCCGGAGACGCGGTAGAGCGGAGTGGACAGGAGTGCGAAGTCCAGGCCGGCGAGTTCGGCACCCGCGTCTACGGCGATATTGCGAGCTTGGGCAGGTGAGAGCACGCCCGGGTAGTAGGAGGGCGAAACGAAGAGTTCCGGGCCGCCCGCGCTGCGGAAGGAGAAGCTGCTGGAGGCTGGGGGCTGGGCACGCAGCAGATAGCTGCCGGCGGGCACGTTGGAGATACGGTATTCCCCTCCTTCTCCGGATGTGCCGGCGGCGGCTGGGCGAAACTGCCATCGGCCGCCCATCCAGATTCGCTTCAGCACTTCCACCCGAGATCCTTCCGGGGTCGAACCCGGCGGCACGGAGATGCGGCCGGAGAGGATAGCGGCAGGAGTGAGTTTCAAAGCCAGTCCGGTCTTGTGGCAATCCCGGCTGAGATCCGCTCGCGCCGCGGAGTGGCTGGAGGCAAGCAGGCCCGGCTTCTGCACGGCGATGCTGTAAGCGGTGGGATCGAGCGCTGTGGCGGTGAAGCGGCCCTGATCGTCGCTGATGAAGCCGAGAACGACGGTGCGGAGCCGGGCCGGGGCGTTGAAGAAGATGCGGGCGCGAGGGATGGGAGCGCCGTCGCCTTCGCGGGTGACAGTGCCTTCCGCCGTGCACGGGCCGTATTGCGCGCGCACGGCGCAGCAGGCCAGAAGGAGCAGGGCAGTACGCACGGCTACGAGCCCTCCAGGATCGGGATGACGACGTTGTTGGAGGCGCCGGACTCCAGCTTGACGCGGGTTCCGCGCTGGTCGAGGTCGGCAGGAGCAGGGAGCTCCGCGCGGCCGAACGCGATCGGGTCCTCCGGCGCAACGGCGTAAAGGAAGTAGCTGCCGGGCGCGAGGTCGGAAAAGGAGAAAGCGCCGGCGGCATCGGTTTCGGCGCGGGCGAGAGGCTGTGGTTCGCGGGCATCCGGATCGGCGGGCCAGAGAAGCACCGAGGCCGGCCGGCGGGAATCAGTGCGGCCCTGGATGGAGGCCGCGCCGGAGCGGAAGGTGATGCGGAGCGGAGCGCCCAGCCCCTGTTCCAGCGGGAAGCTGCGGGCGGTGAGGTCCGCGGAGCCGGCCGTGATCGACGCAACGTAAGTGCCGGCGGCAGGGCGGCCGATCACTTCGACACGGGCAGATCCGTAGCCGGAGCAGGTGAGTTCAAACGTTCCGTCGGCACGCACTTGGTTGATGCTGGCATCGGAAAAGACACTGGCGCCCGCGGGCCGGATGGCGACCACTACCTGGCGCCAGTCCGGCTTGCTGCCTTCCAGTGAAACCGCGCCGGTGACAATCACCGGCGGAGCGGCGCGGAGCACCACACCTTCCACATCGGACTGGGAGACAGCGATCCTTGCACTGATGTTGGGCCGGGCGCCGCTGCTGCGCTGCTGAAGCATGGCAGTGATCACCCAATCGCCCGCTGGGACCCCCAGGAGTTCGAAGGCGCCGTCCGGGTTGGTGTGGGAGTAGGCGGGCTGCGTGTAGAAGGCGATGTTGTGCGCGGATCGGAGCGAGACGCTGAAAGGGCCGGGCGGGCCGCCACTGGAGTCGACCAGGCGGCCGCGCACGGCGAAAACCGGAACACGCTGTAGGGTGATGGCGATGGGGCCGGTCTCTTCGCCGGCGCGTGCCTCGAAAATGTCGGCCCGGAGCGGATCCAGGGTGGACGGGGCAAAAGTGGCGACGTAGGCCGTCAGCGGTCCTCCCTGGGTGGGATAGAGCACCTCGCGGGAGTAGGTCTGAATGGCATGAACCAGATATCGCCCAGGCTCGACTCCGGTGATTCGAAACCTGCCAAGGTCGTCTGTGGCACCGCCGAATCCGCTGACGATGTCGCTGGATGCGCCGCGCGAAGTGATCCGCCGGAAGGCTTGTAGGAAGGCCCCGGCGATGGGGTCGCCGAAGTCGTCCACCACATTGCCGAAGAGGACCGCCCGCGGCTGCAGGAGGAAGCGGAGGTTGGTGACCGGCGTGGAACCCACTTTCATGCGGAGCGACGCGGTCATGGCGCGTGGAACCCCGAAGTTCTCTTTATGGATGATGACGCGGTAGTCTCCGGGCTCCAGCGCTTCGACGTGAAAGTGCCCTGAAGAGTCCGTGATGGCCCCGATGGCGCGCGGCCCAGGCCGGCCGGGTGTCCGCTCCGTGATGAGCTGGAAGCCAACCTGCACCTGGGGCAGTGGCTCTGAAGTGACTGAGTGGAGCACGACGCCATCTGCGGATGCCGGGGCAG
This sequence comes from Acidobacteriota bacterium, assembly GCA_016213725.1. Lineage (GTDB taxonomy): Bacteria > Acidobacteriota > Terriglobia > Bryobacterales > Bryobacteraceae > Paludibaculum. Next base: position 30,441 of record JACQZS010000242.1, read on the forward strand.
GCGGCTGGGCGTTGAGCCAGGGAAGAAGCCCGGCAACGGCGCAGCAGGAGAATCGGGCCAGCCTCATCACAGTCCCCATTGTGACGCGGGCTGTATTGGAATGGTTGCCTGAATGACGATGGAGCGGGAGGCCGAGCTTCGGTAGGAGCGTGGGTGTTTGGCCGCCTCTACTGCCTTCCGGTTGGGGGGGGCGAGCCGCCTCATGTGCTGCGCCGCGAGGCCCTCAATCCAGCCGGGCGGCAAAGGGCCGGGCGACGGCATCGGCCTCGGCCTCGGGAAGTCCGACCACGCCCGCCAGCCAATGGGCCTTGGTGAAGACGAACGTAGGCTGTGCGCCGTCCTTGCCGAAATAGCCGCCAAAGTGGGCGATGAGCTTTGGGTTAGCCAGGTTCTTCTTGAAGTCCAGCAGAAGGATGGCGGCGTCGGTAGGCGAAGCCGTGCGGATCAGAATCAGACTGTACTGCTGTTTGCCCCTCTGGTAGGTGGCCAGATTGCCCCCCGGAAGGAAGGGATGACCGAGAATGTGCTCGGCAATCACCTTGGCGTCCTGGCGGCCATCGGCGGGGAACCGGCGGGTGTCGTCGGGAGGAGGCGCGGCCTGCTTTTCCGGCGCCGGTGCGGGTGCCGGTTTCGGCTCCTGCGAACAGCCGGCGAGCAGGAGGATGGGGAGCAACAGGAAAACGAGGCGCATGCGGTAGCGATTCTATCAAGCCGGCGGCGCATAGCGCGGTAATCTATTTCTAATGCAAGTTACGGCAAGGGCGCCCTGCCGGGTGGACCTGGCAGGCGGCACACTCGACATCTGGCCGCTGTATCTCTATCATGCGAACGCGGTCACACTGAACTTCGCGGTCTCCGTGTATACGAGCTGCAAAGTAACGGCCAGGGACGGCGACGCCATCACGTTGCGTTCGCTGGACCAAAGCACCGAAGAGACGTACGGCAGCCTGGCGGCCCTACTGGCCGCAAGGAAGCACCGGCACGCTCTCGCGGCACAGGTGGTGAAGCACTTCCAGCCCAAGGGAGGCCTGGTGGTGGAGACGAACTCGGAGTCGCCGCACGGCGCGGGAATCTCCGGATCTTCGTCGATGTTCATCTCGACGGTGAGTGCGTTCAACCGGTACTTGAAAATCGGACACAGCATTGAGCAGGTGCGGGAGATCGCCCAAAACCTGGAGGCTCGAGTCATTCAGGTGCCCACAGGTTGCCAGGACTACTATCCGGCGATGTACGGCGGAGTGAGCGCGATCGACCTGACCGCGGCGGGCATCCGCCGAAAGGCCTTGCCGGTGGACACCTCGGAGTTGAACCGCCGCTTTGTGCTGGCCTACACGGGCAAGCCGCGAAACTCCGGCATCAACAACTGGGAAGTGACGAAACTGCACATCGACGGGGACAGGGCAGTGCAACGGAACTTCGCGCGGATCGCCGCCATCTCCCATGCCATGCGGGGGACGCTGGAGCGAGGCGACTGGCCGGGGACGGCGCGGCTGCTGCGCGCGGAGTGGGACCACCGCCGGACCAACGCGCCGGGCATTACCACCGAATTCATCGACCATCTGGTGCGCGTGTCCCGCACGGCCGGCGCCAAGGCGGCCAAGGTGTGCGGGGCCGGCGGCGGCGGATGCGTGGTGTTCCTCTGCGCGCCCGAATCCCAGGAAAAGCTGGCGTCCATTCTGGGGAAGGAGGGCGCCCAGGTGCTGGATGTGAAGGTGGCCCCGAAGGGCGTGACTTTGAAAAGTGCGGGCTGAGAGAGGCAATGGAAGAAACGAGTAGCAGCGCCAGCAAGTTGTTCGGACTCCTGGTGAGAGGCGGTCTGTTCCTCATCTTCATCCGGTTCGGCGGCGGCCTGTTTGGCGTGCTTTTGTACTGGTTGTTCGACAGCATCTTGGTGGCATCGGCGATGAGCCTGTTCTTCGCGGCGGTGGTGGCCAGCGCATTCGTCGTCAGAACGTTCGAACGCGGGCGCCTGGAGGACATCGGCATGGCGTGGGGCCGGGACTCGCTACGCCACTTGTGGATCGGGCTGGCACTTGGCGCCGGGGCGGGGTTGTTGGTGATGTTAGGGCCGGTGGCCGCCGGCGCGGCTTCCGTCATTCCGGCCACGGAGGCGGCCAATGCCTTCACGCCGGGCAAGTTCGTTTTCGTATCGGTGATCCTGCTGTTTGGGGCAGTGGGTGAAGAGTTGATGTTCCGCGGCTACGCTTTCCAGATCCTGCTGCGCGAGTACGGCCCGTGGTGGGTGATCGTTCCGTTCGGAGCCCTCTTTGCTCTGGCGCACCTCGATAACCCCGGGATGAGCTGGCTGGGGATTGCGAACACCGGGCTGTGGGGCGTTCTGCTAGGCTACTCTTTCTTTCGCAGCGGCGACCTGTGGCTGCCTATCGGCCTGCACTTCGGGTGGAACTGGGTGTTGCCCCTCTTTGGAGTGAATCTGAGCGGATTTACAATGGGATTGACAGGCTATACGCTGCGCTGGAGCGCAGGCGCGCTCTGGAGCGGTGGCGCCTACGGAGTGGAAGCCGGAGTGCCGGCGACGGCCGTGGTGTTCGGGGTGGGTATTTTGCTTTGGAAACTGCGGCTGGAACGACAGCCGGCTCCGCTACTGGAGCAATCGTCATGATGATGCGGATCATGGGGCTGGCCTTATTCGCGACGGTGTGGCTGCCCGGCCAGGCCGGTAAAGCGGATCCGGTGCGCAAGCTCACCGACGAAGAGAAGATCGAGATGATGCGCGGGCTCACCGCCGAGTACGCCACGGTGAAGGCCTTCATCCCCCGCAGCAAGAAGGCCGTGAAGTTTCCCAGCGACGGCAAGTGGGACAAGTCGGAATGGCGCGAGGCGGGCGACGAATACGGCCCCGTCGGACGGGTGGGCGATCTGGTCCAGATCACCAAAGTGGACATCGACGACGACCGCATCACGCTGCAGATCAACAACGGCCTGAATACGAAGGGGAAGTGGTACGAGCGGATCGAGGGCGGTGTCGGCATGGGTGGGCAGACCACTCCCATGTCGCGCGGGCAGACCCGCAGCGCCGGCACCACGGTCGCCCTGGTCTTTCCCGGCCGGATTCCACCCGTTACCAAGCCCGGCGACGTGAAGAAGATGCTGGCGCCCATCCTGGACTTCGAGAAGCGCAGCCCCACGGAGAACTACTTCGAGTCACTGCCCCCGGAGATTCAGGAGGCCATCAAGGCGAAACGCGCCGAAGTCGGCATGACGCGCGACCAGGTGAAGATGGCGCTTGGACAGCCGCGGGACCGCATCCGAGAATCCAAGGACGGAGATGAGACCGAGGATTGGGTCTACGGCTATCCGCCCGGCAAGATCACGTTTGTCACCTTCAAGGGGCAAAAGGTGATCAAGGTCAAAGACAGCTATGCGGGACTGGGCGGGCAAACGGTGCCCATGCCGAAACAGTGATCGGGTGAGTTGACTACTGGTGCGCCGAGACCTGCGGCTGAGGAGCGTTGAGTTTCACTTCCACCGTGCGTTCGGCTTCATTGATCTCGAAGGTCTGGCCGTAGGTCTGATATCCGGTAGCGATCACCTGCACCAGGATGGTGCCCTGGGGCAGGGGAGGGAACTTGGCGATCCCTTCCTGGTTAGACTTGAGCTGCCAGGAGGTATTGATCTTCTTGCCGAGTTTCACTACGCTGCGGCCGGCGACGAATCGCACGATGACGCTGGCACGGTCCACCGGACGGCCGGCGTAGGTCTTAACCTCCACCCTGATGGCCGTCATCGGGGGGTCGCCTGCCGTTAGGGGCAGAGCCAGAAGGCAAAGTGCGAGAAGCAGCGCGAGTCGAGTCCGCATACCTCAATTTTAAGCGATATCGGGGAAAAGAAAGCGCGCCGGTTGGCCCAGAGCGGCGGCGGCATGCTCCGCCGCGATATATCCACTCCTGACGGCGCCCTCCATGGTGGAGGGCCATCCGGTGCGGGTCCAGTCTCCCGCCAGCGAAAGATTGGCGATCGGCGTGGCGGCGCCAGGGCGGGCGGCCTCCAGCCCCGGCTTGGCGGAAAAGGTCGCCCGCTGTTCCTTGGCGACGTGCGACCTCACCACCTTCGCGTGCCGGACGGCCGGCAGAAATTCACCCAGTTCCTCGACGGCGAGGTCCACTACTTCCTGGCGCGACATCGAGGTGAGCGAGCGGGAATCGCTGACCACCAGAA
>JACQZS010000236.1 GCA_016213725.1 Acidobacteriota bacterium
GGCTATCATCTGATCCTGGTGGAGAAGATCGCCCCCCCTCAGTACGAACTCATCCGCAAGTCGCTGGTCTACGACATCGCGCGAGAACGCTTCAACGCGCTGATCGCTTCCGCCGTCCAACTGAACCCGGATTACTTCAAGAAATAGGCAGCCATCGCCGGCCGCCAGCCCGGCGGCTCAATTGCCGCTGGGCCGGTAGTTCACTCCCAGCGCCTTCCAGCGCTGCTCCATCCCGGGCAGCCGCTTGCGGAAATCCGCGTAGTCCTTCCGGGCGGCCGGAGTCCAGGCCACCTCCGCCAGCGCCGTGAGGCGGGGGAACAGCATGTACTCGACATGTGAGGGTGTCGGCATGTACTCGGTCCACGCCTGTCCTTGTGTGCCCAGGATGTGTTTACCCTGCTCCGGGGTTAGCTCCGCCGGCACCGGCTCGAAGGAATAGACCTTCTCCAGCGGCAAGAAGCCCCCGATCGCCAGCGGCTCCTTGGGGTCCTTCGCCTGGTAGTAGTCGAAATAGGTGTGCGTGGTGGGCGCCATCACCACGTCATGGCCGTCCTTCGCGGCGGCAATGCCGCCCTTGCTTCCGCGCCAGGACATCACCGTGGCGCTCTTGTCCACGCCGCCTTCGAGAATCTCGTCCCAGCCCACCAGCCGCCGTCCGTGGGCGGTGATGAACTGATCCATCCTCCGGATGAAGTAGCCGTGCAGTTCCACCACTTCCTCCAGACCCAGTTGCTTCATCCTCGCCTGAGCCGCCGGACTCGCCTTCCACTGATCCAGGGGCACTTCATCGCCGCCGACATGGATGAACTTGCCGGGGAACATCTGCATGACCTCGTCCAATACGTCCTGCAGGAAGAGGATGGTCTTCTCATTCACGTTGAAGACGTTCTTGTTGACGCCCCACTGCGTGAACACATCCAGCTTCTGGTTGGTGTTGCCCAGCTCCGGATAGGCAGCCAGCGCCGCCTGCGCGTGGCCCGGCATCTCGATCTCCGGCACAATCTCCACGAAGCGATCCTGGGCGTACTTGACGATCTCGGCGATATCGGCCTGCGAATAGTAGCCGCCGTGCGGCTTGCCGTCGAAGCCCTGGCGCTTGTTCTCGTGCCCTTCCCGCGTCTCTTTCCGCATGGAACCGGTCCCGGTGAGCATGGGGTACTTCCGGATCTCGATGCGCCAGCCCTGGTCGTCGGTCAAATGCAGCTGGAGCACGTTCAGCTTCTGCATCGCCAGCAGGTCAATGAACTTCAGCACGGCCGGCTTCGGCATGAAGTGCCGCGCCGTGTCCAGCATCATGCCGCGCCACGCGAAGCGCGGGTAGTCCTTGACCCGCACGCAGCGAACCTCGCTGCCCTGCCCCGCCGGCATCAGTTGCAGCAGCGTCTGCGCTCCATAAAACGCGCCGGCCGGGCCTTTGCCCAGGATGGATATCAGCTTTGGACCGACATCCAGCACATACCCCTCATCGCTGGGCACCTGCAGTGCGGGATCCACGCGCACGCGGATGCCGGCGGCGGCCTTTGCCGCGCCCTCCTCGGCCGGAGTGCCCAACGCCGCGGCCAGCAGCCGGCCCGCGGCCGCGCTCCTGGCATCCACCACGAGCTTCATGCCGGGCTTCCAGTGGAACACACCGGGCCTGTTCGTCGCGCTCACCGGCCGCGGAATCACCGCCGCCTCCTGGCCCCACCCCACACCCATCACCATTGTCATTACCGCGAGCGAAGTGCGCATGAGCGTATGCTAGCTGGATTCGATCTCTGCGACAACCTTAGCCGCCCAGCTTGTTCCCGTAGGTGAGCATCACCACCGCAGCGCAGAGCACGGCCAGCCCGGCCAGCGCTGCGCCGCGAGTCGCCTTCCGGCACATCCCCCACTCGCCCACCATGACCGCCAGCGCATTGCTAAACAACACCAGCAGGATCATGTGAATCGCCCAGCTCGAGAAAGCGTACTGCGCGCCCAGGCGCACATGGCCCAGGTTGTAGAAGAAGAATTGCCCGTACCAGAGCGTGCCGGTGCAGAGCGCGAAGAGGTAGTTCCTGCGCAAAGTCCGGCCGCCGCCTTCCTCCACGCCCGCCAGTTGAGGCAGAGACCGGTTCCGGCGGGCCAGCCACAGGCTGTAGAGAAACGCCGTCAGAAACGCGCCCGTATTGGCAAACAGGTACGAGACGTTGCCTTTCCAGATGCCCGCTCCGTGCCGCTCCGCAATGTCGGCGATGGGCGCCGCGGCCTCCAGCGCGAATCCATACACCGCCGAGAGCACGCCCGCCAGCAGCGATAGCAGCAATCCGGTGATCAGCGAGAATTCGCCGCGCCCGCCGGCGCCGGCTTCCAGGTCGCGCTCCTTCATGCGCCCGGCCAGGCCGCAGATGGCGATGCCCGCGGCCCCGGCCGCCACACCGCCGAACACCCACTCCGCGCCAGGCCGCCCGAGGAGCCCGCCAATCTGGCCCCTGACCAGAGGCGGCACCAGCGTGCCGAGCACACTCGACAGCCCCACCGCGATGGAGTACGTCAGCGAGAAACCGATGTAGCGGATGGAGAGATTGAACGCTGTGCCCCCCACGCCATAGGCAACGCCCATCAGGAAGGAAGCCAGCATGCGGTCCTTGGGCGCTTCCGCCAGAACCTGGCTGAGTTCGGGAATCGTAACCACCGCGCCCACAATGGGCCAGAGCAGCCAGCACCAGGCCGCCTGCACCATCCAGAAGATCTCCCAGCCCCAGCGCTTGACGTACTTCTGAGGCGCATAACAGTTGGCCGACAGCAAGGCCCCGGCGGCGTGAAAGGAGATCCCCATCTCCAGGCTCGGTGCAATCATGCTCTGCCAGCTCCCTCCGCGGAATGCCTCATCGCATTTGAGACAAGAACCTCGACAATATCAGACCCACCTCCCGCCTACAAACCTGATTCAATATCCATGAATAGGACACCGCCATGACCCCCTGGTTTCTCTCGCTCGCCGCGTTCTTCCAGGCCGCTGCCACGCCGCCCGCTACGGCGGTGGCCACCTTCGAATCCATCGGGATCTACTACCCCAGTCCTGACCTCGGCCCCGCCACCGTGCAGTTCCGGGCCTCGTCCAGCCAGCAGTGGCGCGAAGGCTATCCGCCCGCTTACGATCCAAGGCTCCATGAATACCGGGGCTCGCTCGTGCTGCTTCAGCCGGACACCGAATACCAGATCCGCATCCAGGCCGGAGAGCGCAGCGCGGAACTCACGGCGCGCACGCGCACTGACGCGTTCCCCATCGGCGCCACCACGCACCTCACTGAATCAGACGCGGGCCAGACGCTGGTAATCCGCGAAGGCGGCAGCGAATCGGCCTGGCGCCTCTACACCCCCGAGCCCGGCAAGAAATGGTCCAGCGATCTCTTCAATCTCGCCGACAACAACATCGTCGTCGAGGCGGATTACGTCATCCTGCGCGGGCTGGAGCTGAAAGGCGCGGCGCAGCACGCGATTCTGATCAAGCCTGGCGTGCAGAATGTCGTGGTGGAAGACTGCCGCATCGCCGGATGGGGCCGCATTGGCGGGGCGCGCGTGTGGGGCATCTTCTACGGCTCAGACAGTGCGGTGTACGCGCAGAAAGGGGCGGGCCATCTGGTCATCCAGCGCAACCTGATCGAGCATCCGCGCGGCGGCTCCAACGACTGGGAGTCCGGCCACCCCGAAGGCCCGCAGGCCATCTCCCTGCTCGACTCCTCCGGCGGCAACGTAATCCGCTTCAACACCATCCGCTCCACCGAAGATCATGGCTACAACGACGGCATCGGCGGAGGTTCCAACTTCTCCTTCGCCGGCAGCCCCAACCGCGACTCCGACATCTACTCCAATCACATCTCGCACTGCTGGGACGACGCCATTGAGAGCGAAGGCGCCAACATGAACGTGCGCATCTGGAGCAACTACATCCACCACACGTTCACCCACGTCGCCACCGCTTCCACTTCCATGGGGCCGCTCTACATCTTCCGCAACATCTTCGGCTCCAGCCGCGTCACCCATCTCGATCCCTCCGGCGGCACCATCATCAAGACCGGCGGCCGCGACGTGGAGCTGAACGGTGAGAAGCTTTCCACGCTGCTCGGCGCCCGCTTCATCTTCCACAACACCACCCTGCAGCCCGGCGGCGCCCTGGATGTCTTCAGCGGCCACCCAACGCACAACGCCGTGACGCGCAACAACATCTTCTACGCGCGCGGCCGGACGTATCCCCAGCCGCAACCCGGCCCGCCCAACGACTTCAAGCACGATCTCACCGGCGGCTACCTCGGCGGCGGGTTCGTGCAATCCATGTTCCTGCCGGCGCAGAACCTCGAGTGGTTCCTCGCCCCCACGATGAATAAGATCAAGTGGGGCCGCATCGAGTACACGCGCTCCGGCAAGACCTTCGCGATTACCGATCCGCTGCAGCCCATCCCGAACCCTGCGTTGGATCGGGCGGTCCGCCTGCCCAACTTCAATGACGACTTCACAGGCGCCGCCCCTGATATCGGCGCCTATGAAACCGGCCGCCCCCCACTGCGCTTCGGCCGCGAGATGGCGCCCGGATTCCGCCGCGCGCCTTGGGAGCTCTACTGAGCCCCAGCGCCGGCAAGCAGCGCCCGCCGCATTGCCGTGGAACTGGCGGGACAGGCATGGCTCCACTCGAGCGACTGCGCGATGCCTGCGGGCGCGGCAGCTCGCTCCGTCACTTCGAAGCCGAGCTTCAGCCAGTACTCCTTCGCCGTATCGGTCAGCAGGAACGCGGTGGCGCACCCGCTCCGGCGTGCGTGCTCCAGCCGGTCAGCCGCCAGCCGCGCGCCGATGCCCGCGGAGCGCCGTTCCTCCGCCACGGCGCCAGACCGCAGCAGACTCGCATCTCCGTAACGCTCATAGCCCGCCACGCCCACCACCGTGCCGTCTTCCGCTTCGGCCACCGCGTACTGCGGCCCGTACTGCGAGCTTTCGTCCAAGGGCACCAACCGGGCGGCACGGAGCAAGGCAGAGACGGCGGCCCGGTCCTGCTCCCGGGCCGCCCGAATCGAAACTCCGGCCGCCGCCCTCACTGCCGGCGCTCCGGCTGAGGGCTGGATTCCGGCTTCACGGCGCGGATAAATGCGCTCATGAACTTGCCGTCCACCTGGGGTGCGATTGCCTCCGCATCCATCCCCTCCTGCATCAGAAACTGCTTCGCATCCTCGACGCTGTAGACCCGGGTCGGCTCGATCCCGATCCGCTCAAAACCCGCCGCCTGCAGCTTGGCCGTGTACTCCACATCCAGCAGCGCGCCCGCGATGCAGCCCACCCAAAGCTCCATATTTCTGCGGATCTCGGCCGGAACGTCGCCGCGCACGACTACGTCCGAAACCGCAAATCTTCCGCCCGGCTTCAGCACGCGGAACGCCTCGCTCAGCACTCGGTCCTTGTCGGCGGAGAGGTTGATGACGCAGTTCGAGATGATCACGTCCACTGAGCTGTCCGGCAGCGGAATCTGCTCGATCTCCCCTTTCAGGAACACCACGTTCTCCACGCCGGCCTTCTTCTGGTTCTCGCGGGCCAGCGCCAGCATCTCGTCCGTCATGTCGAGCCCGTAGGCCTTGCCCGTCGGCCCCACGCGCCGCGCGGACAGCAGCACATCAATGCCGCCGCCCGACCCCAGGTCCAATACGGTTTCGCCTGTCCGCAGCTCCGCCAGGGCCGTCGGATTGCCGCACCCCAGCGAAGCGCGCAAGGCCGCTTCCGGAATGGCGGCGCCCTCCTCCAGCGTGTAGAGGTTGGAGGTCACCGGATCGGAACACGAACTCGCGCTGCCGCTGCCGCAGCACGACGTGTTGCCGGTTCTCGCCCGCTTCGCGGCCTGCCCGTATTTCTCTCTCACTGCTTCTTTGATATCTGCGCTCATGATTGTGTCTCCTATGAAAGTAGCCGTGACGTGCGGCCCGCGCCGCGGGCACACTGCCGGCGTCTGATTTCTCGTCCAGCTTCGGTCAATTGTCTATTTGGCGATCTGAACGATGGATTCCGGTTCGATCGCCTGATTCCGCGTACAACACTCGGCGAAAAGGAAGCCGAGCAGATCCTGCAAACTTCCGGTGTCGGCGGTATAGCGCAGGAATGTGCTCTCCCGCTTCACCGTGATCAGCCCCTCGTTCTTCAGCTTTTCCAGATGGTGGGACAACGTGGAGCCGGCAACACCCAGATCCTCGCTGATCTCTCCCACCACCATGCCCCGCGGATGAGCCGACAGCAGCAGCCGCATGATTCTCAACCTCGGCTCGGCGCCCATCGCCGCAAGCATATCCGCATACCGGCTGACGTCCTCGGGTCCGTTCTTCTTCAATCGATCCTCGCTCTCGCTCGTGCCGCCTGTGCGGCGCTGGCGCCTTTCAACGATTCCTCGGAAACCCAGGTTGAACCGGGCGCCTTGTTCTGTATTTCCATAATAATAGAATTATAGAAGTCGTCAAGTGTTTTTTTCGAACGGCAGAGCGCCGAGGTGGGCCAGTAGCGTTGCTCCGGGCAGTGCGCCGGCCGGCTGCGCGCCGCCCGGCGCTTGACACGCGTCCCCGTACAGCGGTATCGTCAATCGTCGAATGGCGATAAAGAAGAAGACCAAACCCGCCGCGCTCTGCTGCTCTCCTGTTGAGCCGCAGCCGCCGGCCAGCTTTCAAGGGCTGGAAGGTCCCGAGGCCGACGAGCAGCTCGCCAGAATGGCAAAGGCCATGGGTCACCCCGCCAGGATCCGGATCCTGCGGCTGCTGGCCCGCAAAGAGGCGAAAGTCTGCAGCCAGATCGTCGACGAGCTGCCCCTGGCTCAGTCCACCGTCTCCGAGCACCTGCGCATTCTGAAGGACGCCGGTTTGATTCGAAGCAGCCACGATGGCCCGCGCATCGGCTACTGCATCAACTTTGAAACTCTGCGCAAGCTTAAGGCGCTGGTCGCCATCATCTGACCGGAATGCCATGCCTCTCATCGCCAATCGACGAATGACGCAGGAAAGAAGGACCCAATGAAGAAGATGGAAGTATTCGATCCCCCGATGTGCTGCTCCACGGGAGTCTGCGGGCCGAAGGTGGATCCGGCCCTCGTCCAGTTCGCCGCCGATCTCAATTGGCTGTCCACCAAGGAAGTGGTGGTGGAACGCTATAACCTCGCCCAGCAGCCGCACGCTTTCGCTGCCAACGAGACGGTGAAAGAAACGCTGCGCCAGCGCGGCCACAAGTGTCTGCCGCTGATCCTTCTCGACGGCGCCGCGGTCTCGCAAGGCCGCTACCCCAGCCGCGTCGAACTGGCCGGGTTCGCCGGCGTCGAACCGGAACAGCAGGCCCAGTCGCCGTCCGGCGCCCAGCTCCCCGTCATCAACTCGCGCTGCTGCTGACCGGCCCCGGCATGACTCCAATTCACTCCACAGCGTTCCTGGACCAGCCCACCCGCATCCTGTTCTTCACCGGCAAAGGCGGGGTGGGGAAAACCTCGCTGGCCTGCGCCACCGCCATCGAACTGGCACGGCGGAACAAGCGCGTGCTGCTGGTCAGCACGGATCCTGCCTCCAATCTCGATGAAGTTCTGGGCGTGCCGCTCTCCTCCGAACCCACGCCCGTGCCCGGCGTTCCTCAGCTTGCCGCGTTGAACATCGACCCGGAAGCCGCTGCCCGCCGCTATCGCGAGCGGGTGGTCGGACCCTACCGGGGCATCCTGCCCGACTCCGCCATCGCCAGCATGGAAGAGCAGCTCTCCGGCGCCTGCACCGTCGAGATCGCCGCATTCGATGAGTTCACCAAACTCCTTGGCGATGCCGAGGCCACCGCCGCCTTCGACCACATCCTCTTTGACACCGCGCCCACCGGACACACGCTGCGCCTTCTGAAACTGCCCGCCGCCTGGACCGGCTTCATGGCGGAGAACACCACCGGCACCTCGTGCCTGGGCCCGCTCTCCGGCCTTGAAGCGCAGCGGTCCCTTTACGAAGCCAGCCTGCAGGCTCTCACGCAGCCGCACACCACCACGCTCCTCCTCGTGAGCAGGCCCGAGCGTTCAGCCCTCAATGAAGCGGAGCGGACCCGCGCGGAACTCGCCGGGATGGGCGTCGGTAATCAGCGCCTGCTCATCAACGGGATCTTCACGGCGCAGGATCCGGGCGACGCCTCCGCCTGCGCATTGCAGCAGCGCGGCCAGGCGGCTCTCGCGGCCATGCCGCGGGGCCTGTCGCTTCTACCCTGCACCCGCATTCCGCTGCTGCCCTTCGCGCCCATGGGCGTGCGCAACCTGGCTGCCCTTCTCGCCCGTCACCCGCACTCCACCGCTGGAGAGATCGGCGCCGCGCCCAGCTTGCCGGCGAGCCTCTCTCTCGCGGAGTTGATCGATGAGATCGAAACCGCCGGCCATGGCGTGGTCATGACGATGGGCAAAGGGGGAGTCGGCAAGACCACGCTGGCCTCCGCCATCGCCGTCGCGCTGGCACAGCGCGGGCACGCCGTGCACCTCACCACCACCGATCCGGCCGCGCACCTTTCCGCCACCGTCGGCGCCGGCGTTCCGAACCTCACATTGAGCCGCATCGACCCGGCCGCGGAAACGCGCCGCTACACGGAGACAGTGCTCGCCGCTTCCTCGCCGCAGCTGGATGCCCAGGGCATGGCCTTGCTCGAGGAGGATCTGCGTTCGCCCTGCACCGAGGAGATCGCCGTCTTCAGCGCGTTTGCCCAAGAGGTCGCCGCCGGCGAACACGGCTTCGTCGTGCTCGACACCGCGCCCACCGGCCACACCATCCTTCTGCTGGACGCCGCCGAAGCCTACCACCGCGATGTGGCGCGCAACGCCAGCGATCTGCCGGAGCCGGTCCGCCAGCTCCTGCCGCGCCTCCGCGACCCGCGCTTCACCAGGGTGCTGCTCGTCACTCTCCCGGAAGCCACGCCGGTGCACGAGGCCGCGCGCCTGCAAGGCGACCTCCAGCGCGCCGGCATCACGCCCTTCGCCTGGATCGTCAATCAGAGCTTCGCCCGCGGCGCATTCACTGATCCCGTGCTGGCCGAACGCGGCCTGCGCGAAAGCCCCTTCTTATCCGAGGTCGTCCGCGAACATGCCCAGCGCACGGCCGTGGTGGCGTGGCAACCCGCTGAGCCCGTCGGCGCGGCCGCTCTGCTGCGCCTGGCCGGGCAGACCGCTGCCGAGCTTGCAAGGAGTTGAACGATGAATCCTGCCTCTCAACCGCCTGCCCAACCGAAACAACTGAACCTGTTTGAGCGCTACCTCACCGCCTGGGTGGGGCTCTGCATGCTGGCCGGTGTTCTGCTGGGGAAGGCCGTCCCGGAGCTCACCGATCAACTGCGTCGCCTCGAGTTCGGCGCCGGCAGTCAGATCAACATCCCCATCGCCGTGCTCATCTGGCTGATGATCATCCCGATGATGATGAAGGTGGATTTCGCCTCCATCCGCAATGTCGGGCGGCGGCCGCACGGACTTCTGGTCACCCTCTTCGTCAACTGGCTGGTCAAACCGTTCTCCATGGCCTTCATCGCCTGGCTCTTCTTCCGCCATCTTCTCGCCGCCTGGATCCCGCCCACGGATGCAGACCAATACATCGCCGGCTGCATCATCCTGGCCGCGGCTCCGTGCACCGCCATGGTCTTCGTGTGGAGCTATCTCACCGATGGCGATCCGGCCTACACCCTCGTCCAGGTTTCGATGAACGATCTCATCATGCTCTTCCTCTTCGCGCCCATCGTCCGCTTTCTCGTCAACGGCGCATCTTCGCTCCACGTGCCTTTCCAGGTCCTGCTTTATGCCGTGGCCATCTTCATCGTGATTCCGCTGCTGGCCGGTTCCCTGCTGCGATCATGGTTTATCCGGACGCACGGGCAACCCTGGTTCGAACAAACCCTGCTGCCGCGCTTCGCGCCCATCGGCATGCTGGCGCTGCTCGCCACTCTCGTGCTCATCTTCGCGTTCCAGGCCGACAACATTACCGGCAAGCCGTTCCACGTCGTGCTGATCGCCATTCCCATCCTGCTGCAGGTCTACTTCAATTCTTCGCTCGCTTACGGCCTGATGCGCGTCTTGCGCGTCCGCCACGCCGTCGCTGCGCCGGGTGCGCTGATCGGCGCCAGCAACTTCTTCGAACTCGCGGTGGCCACCGCCATCGCGCTGTTCGGCCCCGGCTCCGGAGCCGCGCTGGCCACGGTGGTCGGCGTCCTCATCGAGGTGCCCGTGATGCTCTCCGTCTGTTCGTTCTGCAACCGTACGCGGCACTGGTTCCCCGACGCCGCCGCGGATGCCTGATGCAATTCCACTGGGTCTGATTAGCCAATCGAGGGGTCTTTGAATGACTGAGAAGAAACGCTTGCTGGTGCTCTGCACCGGCAACTCCGCCCGCAGCCAGATGGGCGAGGGGCTCTTCCGCGCCGCCGGCGAAGGTACTTTCGAAGTGCACAGCGCCGGGACGAAGCCGGGCAGTGTCCGGCCGGAGGCGATCGCGGTGATGCGCGAAATCGGCATCGACATCTCCAGCCACTGGTCCAAGTCCGTGGATGAGTTCGCCGGCCGGACGTTCGACTATGTCGTCACCGTCTGCGATCACGCCCGCGACAGCTGCCCGCTCTTCCCGGCGGGTACCGCGCGTCTGCACTGGAGCTTCGAAGATCCCGCCGCCGTCGAAGGCACGGAGGAAGAGCGCCTGGCGGCCTTCCGCCGCATCCGCGACCAGATCCACCAGCGCGTCAAGGCGTTTTTCTTGGAGCTGGGCCGCTAGCCGCCTCGGGCTCTCTTGACAGGATGGGCTGCAACGCCTCGAACCAGCGGGAGGCGATCTTCCGCGCGCCCTGCGCGTTGGGATGGACAAGGTCCGCCACTGTGTCCGTGCGGTAGTCGAAGCCCGCGGCCTGGTTCACCAGGACGACGCTCTGCGAGCGCGTGTCCAGCCTCTGCGCCAGCTTGGCAATCTCGCGGTTGAGATCGGGGATATACGCGTACTTGGGCAGCTTGCCCACCTCCACCACCTGGGCCAGCAGCACGATGACACGCGGGTTGACCTGGCGCGCAATCCGGATGATGCGCTCGCTGGCCTCCACGATGCCCGGTATCGGAGCCTCTTCGATGAAGTGATTGTGGCCGGAGTGGAGCAATATCACGTCGGCGGGGTTGGCGGTGTAGATCCGCTCCATCTCCCCGGCCAGGAACTCCGCCGTCTTGCCGCTGTAGCCGTCGTGGCGCATCGCTTCCGGCTCCCAATCGTTGTGCCGCGAACCGACGAACTTCGCGTGATAACCCGCCTGCGCGATCATGCGCGCCAGCTCTGTACGGTAGCAGCCGTAGTCCCGCGAACACTCCGTCATCGAATCGCCGAGCGGCAGGATAGTCCACGCCCGCGCCTCCGGCTTCGGCGCCTGGGCCATGGCCAGGCAAGTGAACAGCAGCGCGGCAAGCATCGCGTTCATCGGCGTCAATTGCTCCCTAGCGGAATCTGCAAATTGAAGGAGTGGCCGCGGGCCGCATCCTCGTCGGCCGCCGCCAGCAGCGCGATGGGGCGCCCGTCCGGCCCGAAAAGCAACTGCGGCCGCTCCAGCGAGTGCAGCTTCTCCACGCGCCCGCCTTCCCACGTCACTTCAATCCGGCTCACCAGCGGATTCGATGCCAGCCTCCAGTCGAGCCCGTCGATCGACTCCCACAGGCACAGCGACTTCCCCGCCTTCGTGAAATATCCGGCGTTGTCCTTGACCACCGCCATGTAGCGCCCTGCCGCATAGTCGTACCACAGGAAAGGATCCTCGGCCGGAAAATCCACGCCGGGCGCCAGAAAGATCGGTTTCAGCTGCTTCGTGAACGGTCCGGTAGGGGAATCCGATGTCGCCGTCAAGTGCACCACCGGCCCGCCGAACGGCAAGGCCCGCTGCCGCCCCACAGCCTTGTACACCATCAGGTAGCCGCCATCCGGCCGCCGCGCCACCGAAGGGTTCGTCACCACCAGCGCATCCGGCGCGCCCGTATCCGCACTCACATCCACCAGCGGCTGATCGAACCTCTGCCACGGCCCGTTCGGGCTCTCCGCCACGGCCACCCCGACCCGCTGGTTGTTCCGGTGCGTCCAGTTCAACGTCTTCATCGCCTGATCGTCGCCGGTGTTTCCCATGTAGTAGAGGTAGTAGCGGTCGCCCGCCCGCAGAATCGTCGGATTGTGCGTGCACAGCCCGTCCCAATACTGCCGCCCTCGCCGCGGCAACACGACGCCAACGTGCTTGTAAGGTCCCGTAGGAGCATCGGCCACCGCATGGGCGATCTCCGAATGCGTCACCCAGGCGCTGTGCCCCAGTGCCCTCGGCCAGCGCGAATAGTAGAGGTGGTACTTTCCATCGTCGCCGCGCACGGCGGAGCCGCACCAGATGTAATAGTCCGGATCGCTGAACTTCGCCGTCTCCGGCAGCGGGCGAATCATCCTGGAAATGTCGGGCTGCGCCGGCTGGCTCTGCGCCGGCTCCGCCGGGCGGTAGTATCTCACCCAATCGAAGAGCGCCGTCTCCGGCAGTGCCGCGTCTTCCACGCTGCCGGTCTTCCCCAGCCAGGTGGCGATCGACGTGAGCCAGATGTGCTGCTCGTAGTGCGGCACCGCGGACACGTCGATCGAATGCACGGGCCGGCCGTCCAGATAGAAACGCACCCGGGAGGCCGTAAACTCCGCGCCGTAGACGTGAAAGTCCGCGGCAAGATCCGGCCCCGCCACCTTCCGGTGCCCAAACGAAACATGCGGCTTGTAGGAATGCCAGTTCACCGAGTAGCTCAGATGATCCGACGAGTCCTGCTCGCAGACGTCGATCTCGTGATACCTGTCCTCCCTGCCCGCCTTCGGCCCGTTCTGCATCATCCAGAACGACGTGTGCCATCCCCGCCCCTGCGGCATCCGGATGCGCGCCTCGTAGTAGCCGTAGCGGAAGGCCTGCTTGGAAATCACGCCGCCGGCCGTGTAGTCCAGCGGCTCCGCCTTCTCTTTCTTCAGGGCGATCCGCAGCATGCCGCCTTCCACAACAACGTTGCCCGCCCGCTGCTCGCTCCACATCCTCGGCCCCAGCCGGTAGTTCCATTTCGCCTGGTCCAGCGCCTGGCCTTCAAACTCGTCGGAAAATGCCAGCTTCCATCGCGACGGATCGGGCGGCGCACCCAGCAGGGGCGCGGCAGCCAGGATCAATAGCATCTTCATGCGGACCTCGATTCAGTGCGGACCATTCGCATCATGAGATAAGCAGGCGCGGCCAGGCAACTCTCCACCCCGCTGGCCGCCCCGCGCTCCCGCGCGCCGCCATGCGTACCGGCGATTGGAATCCCGCAGCTCTTCATCAGGGACACTGCCACTCATGCTGGCATGAGCTGGCGCTGCCACGCGCCTGAGGATCGGACTATCCGGCCCTGGTCGGTTTGGACTATGCCACCCGCTCAGTCCACGTGCACCAGGCCGCGCTGGATGGCGGCCAGCACCGCCTGCGTCCGGTCCGCCACGCCCATCTTGTCGAAGATCCGCCCCATGTGGATCCTCACCGTGTTTTCGGCGATGCCCAGACGGTGCGCAATCTCCCGGTTGCTGCAGCCGCCCACCAGCAGCCGCAGCACATCCAGCTCGCGCTCGGTCAGCTCCGATCCGTGCATCCGCTCGGCCAGCATCGCGCCCACCGGCTTCGATACGAACCGCCGTCCGCCGCGCACACTCAGAATCGCGCTGATCAATTCCTCCGCGCCGGCGTCCTTGGTGAGA
>JACQZS010000235.1 GCA_016213725.1 Acidobacteriota bacterium
CCTCAGTTCGGCAACAACAATGCGCCGCTGACGTGGTACGAGTTCCGGAACGGCAAGTGGGAGAGCCACGTGGTGAGCGACCGGAGCTACGGCCATGGCATCGGCGCCGGTGATGTGAACGGCGACAAGCGGACGGACATCATCACGCCAAAGGGCTGGCTGGAAGCGCCGGCGGATGCCAGGACGGGGGTGTGGACGTTCCACCCGGATTTCGAGCTTGGCGGGACGGGATTCATTCACGTGATGGACGTGAATGGCGACGGCCGGGCGGATTTGGTGACTTCGCTGGCGCACGACTACGGGATCTTCTGGATGGAGCATCTGGCGGACGGCAAATGGGCGAAACGGATGATCGACGATTCGTGGTCTCAGGCGCATGCGGTGACGGTGGCGGACCTGAACGGCGATGGCCGGATGGACCTGTTGACGGGCAAGCGGTACATGGCGCACAACGGGAAAGACCCCGGCGAGCGCGAGCCGCTGGGCGTGTACTGGTATGAAAACGCCAAGGACGAGAAAGGGCAGCAGGTGTGGGTGCGGCACGTGATCGAGTATTCGACGCGGGCCGGCGGCGGGATGCAGATTTCGGTGGCGGATATCGACGGCGACAAGCGGCTGGACTTTGTGGCCGGCGGCAAGGCCGGGCTGCATCTGTTCCGCAATCTGGGTCCGAGGCGATAAGCGACGAGGATGGCAGGCGATCCCAGCAACGCCGGCGGCGTGAGTGGAGATGAGGCCCTGCGGCGAAGCGAGGCGCGGCTGGGGCGCGCGCAAAAGATCGCCAGGATGGGCAGTTACGAGGCGAGCTTCGACGAGTGGCCGCCGCGCGGGGGCGGGCAGTCGTACTGGTCTGCGGAAGTCTTCGAAGTGCTGGGCTTGGACGCCGCGTCGGACAACCCCACGCTGGAGACGCTGCTGCGGATCACGCATCCGGAAGACGTGAGCCGCATCTGGGAGGCGATGGCAAAGCCGCTGGCGCAACCAGTGGCGCGCGGCGTCTTTGAGCACAGAGTAGTGGGCCGGGACGGGGAGACGCGAGTGGTCCGCCATCACCTGGAGATGCTGCGGCGGGAGGGCGGCGGCGTCACGCTGACGGGGGTGGTGCAGGATATTACGGAGTACCGGCGGCTGGAAGAGCAGCTGCTGCAGGCGCAAAAGCTGGAGGGGATTGGACAACTGGCCGGAGGGGTGGCGCACGATTTCAACAATCTGCTGACGATCATCAACGGCTACGCGGACCTGCTGGCCAAAGACGACGAGTTGCCGGTATCCAGCAGGGAGAGCGCGGAGACCATTCTGGCGGCGGGGCGGCGGGCGGCGGAGCTGACGCGGCAGCTGCTGGCGTTTTCGAGGCGGCAGATTCTGCAGCCCCGGGTGGTGAGCCTGAACGAGGTGTACCTGGACCTCAAGAAGATGCTGGAGCGGTTGCTGGGCGCGAATATCGAACTGGTGGAGGCCCTGGAGGCGGAGCTGGATGGCGTGTTCGCCGATGCCGGGCAGCTGCAGCAGGTGATGATGAATCTCATCGTGAATGCGCGGGACGCGATGCCATTGGGCGGGCGCGTGACGGTGGAGACGCGCAATGTGCTGCTCGATGGGGCTTACGTGGAATCGCATCCGGAGGCTTCGCCGGGGCCGCATGTCTGTTTCTCGGTGACCGATACCGGCGCGGGCATGGACCAGGAAACGCAGACGCGCATCTTCGAGCCGTTCTTCACGACGAAGGAACTGGGGCGCGGAACGGGGCTTGGGCTGGCCACCGTTTACGGGATCGTGAAGCAGAGCCGTGGATTCGTGTGGGTGGAATCGGAGGTGGGGCGCGGCACGACGATGAAGGTGTACATGCCGCGGCTGCCGGGCGCGGCCAGCCCGGTGGCGCAGGCTCAGGAAGGAGAGCCGGAAGGACAGGCGCAAGGCAAGACGGTGCTGCTGGTGGAAGACCAGGAGGCGGTGCGGCAGTTCGCGTCGAAGGTGCTGCGGAGGGTGGGTTACGTCGTGGTGGAAGCGGCCAGTGGAGAAGAGGCTCTGGAGGCGGCGCGGTCCGCGGGCCGCCCGGTGGACGTGATTCTGGCCGACGTGATCATGCCGGGCATGACGGCGAGGACGCTGGCGGCGGAACTGCAGCGGGAGTGGCCGCAGGCGAGGATCCTGTTCACATCGGGCTATTCGGAAAGCGTGCTTCTGCACCAGCAATTGCTCGAGCCGGGGATGGAAGTGCTGGCCAAACCGTTCACGCCGGGAGAGCTGCTGCGGCGCCTGGAAGCGATGCTGGAGGGCGGTTCGCGATAGGTTGCGGGAAGAGCCGGTTTCGTTATGCTGGTGAGGGTTCTTCCACCATGCGATATCTGCCTCTTTTCCTCCTTTCGTTGCCCTTGGCCTTGCCCGCCGCCGCCGAGGTGAAATACCTGCCGCAGCAGAAGGTGTTCGTGCTGGCAGCGGGCGACGTGACGTACGCGATGGGAGTGAACGAGAAGGGGGAGCTGCAGCCTCTGCATTTCGGCGGGAGGATGTGGCGGGATGAGGATTTCCGGGCGGCGCATTCGGCTCGCGAGTGGGCCTCATTCGACCTTTCGGCGACGACGACTCCGAAAGAGTATGCAGGCTATGGGGGCGGGCTCTTCGTGGAGCCGTGCCTAAAGGCGACCTTCGCGGACGGCGTGCGCGACGTCGTGCTGAAGTACGACTCGCATCAGATCCAGGGCGATTCGCTGGTGATCGTGGTGAAGGACATTTCGTACAAGTTCACCGTGGCGCTGCACTACAAGGTGTATCCGCAAGGGATTGTGCGGAAGCATGCGGTGATCACGAACGGAACGGATGGGGTGGTGACGCTGGAGTCAGCGCAGTCGGGGGCGATTCATTTGCCGCCGGGCGAGGGGTACGGGTTCACGCACCTGTACGGCCGGTGGGCGGGTGAGACGCAGGTGGCGCGGGAGCAGGTGCAGCCGGGAGTGCAGGTGATCGAGTCAAAACGCGGCAACACGTCGCACCAGGCGAACCCGTGGTTCGCCATCGACGGCCCGGGGCAGGCGACGGAGACGAGCGGGCAGGTGTGGTTTGGGGCGCTGGGGTGGAGCGGAAACTGGCGGATCGCGGTGGAGCAGACGCCGCACCAGCAGGTGCGGGTGACGGCGGGACTGAACCCGTTCGACTTCGCGCACACGTTGCAGCCGGGCGCCAAGCTGGAGACGCCGCCGCTGTACGTGGGCTACTCGAAAGAGGGGTTTGGGGGCGCATCGCGAGCGTTCCACAAATTCCAGCGCGAGGTGATCTTCCCGGGAGGCGGAGCGGCGCGGCCGCGGCCGGTGCTATACAACTCCTGGGAAGCGACGGAGATGAACGTGAACGAGGCGGGCCAGGTGGAGCTGGCAAAGAAAGCGGCGTCGATCGGGGTGGAGCGGTTTGTGATGGACGACGGCTGGTTTGGCGCGCGCGATACGGACAAGGCGGGCCTGGGCGACTGGTTCGTTTCGAAGAAAAAGTTCCCGAACGGGCTGAAGCCGCTGATCGATCAGGTGAAGGGCTTGGGGATGGATTTCGGGTTGTGGGTGGAGCCGGAGATGGTGAACCCGGATTCGGATCTCTACCGGGCGCATCCGGACTGGGCGATGCACTTCAACGGCCGGCCGCGGAGCGAGGCGCGCAATCAGTTGATCCTGAACATGGCGCGCAACGACGTGAAGGAGTACATCTTCAAGGTTCTCGACGATCTGGTTTCGCAGAACGAGATCGCGTTCCTGAAGTGGGATATGAACCGCAACGCATCCGAGCCGGGCTGGCCGGAGGTGGCGCCGGCGGAGCAGAAGAAGATATGGATTGAGTACACGCGGAACGTGTACGAGATCATCGACCGGCTGCGGGCGAAGCATCCGAAGCTGGAGATCGAGTCGTGCTCGGGCGGAGGCGGGCGGATCGACCTGGGGATTCTGAGCCGCGTGGAGCAGGTGTGGACTTCGGACAACACGGACGCACTGGACCGGCTGAAGATCCAGGAAGGCTACACGCTGGCCTATGCGCCGAAGGCGATGATGGCGTGGGTGACGGACGTGCCGAACTTCAACGGGCGCTCGACGCCGCTGCGGTTCCGCTTCCTGGTGGCGATGCAGGGCTCGCTGGGAGTGGGGAACAACCTGAACAAGTGGTCAGCGGAGGACTTTGCGTTGGCGAAGAAGATGGTGGGCTGGTACAAAGGCGTGCGGGCGACGGTGCAGACCGGGAAGCTCTACCGGCTGCTGTCGCCGCGAAGCGCCGATGGATTCGCCGCGACGGAGTATGTGGCGGAAGACGGCAAGCAGGCGGTGGTGTTCGCGACGCTGCATTCGCAGCAGTACGGCAGGACGCAGCCGCGGCTGAAGCTGCAGGGATTGGACGCGCAGGCGGTGTACAAAGTAGCCGATATCGACGGCAGGTTCGCCGCCACGTTGGCGAACGCGGTCTCGCCCGCGGCCTGCGCCAGCGCCGCCGCCGCCAGCAGGTCCGAGGCACACGACGGGTTCCCC
>JACQZS010000019.1 GCA_016213725.1 Acidobacteriota bacterium
CCTGCAGGACTGGACGATTTCGGCCGATGTCCCGCAGGGCGGCGACGCGTTGTGGCGGCTGGACGTGAAGGCGGCGGGATCCGGCGTAACGGGCGACCTGCTGGCGCACAACATCGACACGGCGATGTATCTGAACGGCCCGATTACGAAGGTGGTGGCGAAGACGGAGACGTTCGTCAAAGAGCGGCTGCACCAGGAGACGGGCAAGGTGGAGCCGGTAGGGATCGACGACGCGTGCCTGTTCATCGCGGAGTTCGGGAACGGGTCATTGGGACTGTTTGAATCGACGCGGTATGCGCGCGGGCACAAGGCGTTGAAGACGTTCGAGCTGAACGGCGCGGACGGGTCAGTGAAGTTCAATCTGGAAGAGATGGAATACCTGGACTACTTCCAGTACAAGGGCACGGAGTCTCACGTGCGCGGCTGGCAGAGGATCCATGTGACCAACGGCGAGCATCCGTACATGGGCCGCTACTGGGTGCCGGGGCTGGTGATCGGCTACGAGCACACGTTTATCAATCAACTGGCCGACTTCATCGAGAGCCTGGAGACGGGCAAGACGGTGATGCCGGACTTCCGCTGCGCGCTGCAGACGCAGAAGGTTTGCGAAGCGGTGCTGACGAGCGGCAAGACGGGCGCATGGGTAGAAACGGGAGTGACACTATGAGTGAAATCACGAGAAGAAACGCGCTGGGGGGGATCATGATCACCTCGCCGGCGGTGGCATTCGGCTATCAGGCGAACTCGAAGATCGGGTTTGGCGTGATCGGCACGGGCGGCCGCGGGCAGTATGTGGGCGAGCTGATGACGCGCGACCCGAACTCCAAGGTGACGGCGATCTGCGACAAGTATCCGGACAGGATCGACGCCGGAAAGACGAAGATACCGGGCGCGGACAAGGTGCCGGCGTACAAGGACTACCACGAGCTGCTGAACGACAAGAACGTGGACGCGGTGTTGATCGCCACGCCGGTGTTCCTGCATCCGGAGCACTACGAAGCGGCGATTCTGGCCAAGAAGCACATCTACTGCGAGAAGCCGGCGGGCGCGGACGTGGCGGGCTGCAAGCGGATGCTGAAGGCGTGGGAGAAGCGCGATAAGACGAAGCGGATCCAGTTTGGATTCCAGCAGCGGTTCAGCGCGCAGTATCTGAAGTCGCGGTCGTATCTGACTTCGGGCAAGATCGGCGAGATGCGGCTGATGAAGACGTACTGGATTCTGGGCTATCTGCCGCCGACGTCGGCGGGGACGGGGTATCCGGACCTGCCCCAGGAAGAGCAGCAGATCCGGCGGTGGGGCAGCTGGATGAAGTATTCCGGCGGGCCGATTGTGGAGCAGGACTGCCACGGCATCGACACGATCAACTGGTTTGCCGAGGACCGGCATCCGTTGACCGCGGTGGGCCGGGGCGGGGTGCGTTATCCGATTCCTTACGGGGACTGGACGACGGACCACCACGACATCATCTACCACTATCCGGACGGCTATGAGGGCTGGCTGATTTCGATCAAGCACACGGCCGGGTACCGGGACGTGAAGGAGCAGTTCTACGGCTCGAAGGGCATGCTGGAGACCTCGCGGCGGTATATGAAGCTGCACGGGATGACGCCGAACGTGCGGTTCAAGAGCGCGGACGATCTGCGGGACACGAGCCTGATGGAGCGCGAGGAGTCGATTTCCGACATCACGCTGGAAGCGACGACGGCATTCTTCAACGGGATTCTGAAAGGCGAGATCATCGACATGACGCAGACTTCGGTGAACTCGACGCTGACGGCGATTCTGGGGCGCATGGCGGTGCAGACGAAGCGCGAAGTGAGCTGGGACGAGATGCTCAAGTCAAACGCGTGATAGCTCTGGTTGGAATGGAATTGGGCCGCCGGTTTTCGCGATCCGGCGGCCCGGTCTCTTTAGGAGGGAGGATGCGATGCTGCGCAGAGAGTGGCTGACGATGGCCGGGGCGGCGTGGGCGGGGGGCGCGGTGAAGATGGGGCTGGTGGCGGACGTGCAGTATGCGGACCAGCCGCAGGCGGGGGCGCGGGCTTACCGGGAGTCTCTGCAGAAGCTGCGGATCTGCGCGGAGTGGTTCAACGGGCGGAAGCTGGATTTTGCGATTCAGATGGGGGACCTCACGGACGGCGGCGCGGAGAACCTGGCGCGGGCGGCGGCAGGCTGGCTGGCGGTGCGGACCAGGCGTTATGACGTGATTGGGAATCACGATGCGGGGATGGCGCGGGAGGCGATGCTGCAGGGGTTGGGGCTAAAGAGCGGGTGGTATTCGTTTGCGGCGGGCGGCTGGCGGATGGTGGTGCTGGACTGCTCGGACGCGTCGGTGATGGCGGCTGCGCTGCACCGGGAGGAGGGCACGGCGTTGCTGCGGGCGGCACAGAAGAACGCATTTGAGTGGAACGGGGGATTGAGCCGGGAGCAGATGGGCTGGTTTCGGGACACGCTGGCGGACGCGAAGAAGCGGCGGCAGCGGGCGCTGGTGTTCTGCCATCAGCCGTTGATTGCAGCGGCGTGCCGGCCGGAGCACCTGCTGCTGAATCACGCGGAAGTGGTGGGCGCGATGGAAGAGAGCGGCGTAGTGGCGGCGTGCTTCGCGGGCCACGATCACAAGGGCGGCTTCGCGGCGCAGAAGGGGATTCAGTACTTGACGCTGCAGGGGCTGGTGGAGAACAAGCCGGAGGATTGCGCGGCGGTGGCGGAACTGGGGCCGGAGATCATCGTGCGGTGGATGGGCGGGCGGGAGCTGCGGCTGGCTAGAGGAGCTTGAGGGCGGCGGCGACGACCTGATCGGGAGTGACGAGGGTCATGCAGCGGTGGTCGATGGGGCATTCGCGGAGGAGGCAGGGGCTGCAATCGACGTCGTGGCGGACGATGGAGAAGCGGTGGCCGGCGGGGCCGGTGCCGATGTGATCCGTGGCGCCGAAGATGGCGACGGTGGGGACGCCGAGAGCGGAGCTGATGTGCATGGCTCCGGAGTCGTTGGTGAGATAGACGTGGCAGGCGGCGGCGAGGTCGATGTAGTCGTTCAAGGCGGTTTGGCCGGCGAAGCTGCGGACGCCGATACCGGCGGCGGAGATGGCATCGGCGATGGACTGGCAGAGCTGGGCTTCGCCGGGCGAGCCGAAGAGCGCGACCTGGGCGGAGAGGTTGCGGGCCAAGGTGATGGCGGCTTGCGCGAAGTTTTCGGGGATCCAACGCTTGGCCGTGCCATAGGCGGCGCCGGGGCTGACGCCGATGACGGGGGCAGCGAGGCCGAGCTGTTGAAAGCGCTGGAGACCAGCCGCGCGGGCCAGCGGGGCGCATTCGAGGCGGACGACGTCGTCCTGTGGAGTAGCGGGGATGAGGCCGGCTCGGGTGAGGAGCTCCAGGTAATAGAAGCGCTCGTGGCGTCCGCTCGGGGGGAGATCGATGGGGTGGGTGAGAAGGAGGCGGCGGCCGTCGCGATTGTAGCCGGTGCGGATAGGGATGCGGGCGAGCCAGGCGATGAGGGCGGCTTCGAAAGCGTTCTGGAGGAGAACGGCGCAATCGAAGCGGTGGCCCCTGAGAGACTGGGCGGCGGCCCATTTTCCGCGCAGATCGCGCGGACCGCGGGCGGCGTGGAGGAGGATGACTTCGTCGGCGAAGGGCTCACGGCGGTAGAGGTCGGCCACCCAGGGGCGGGCGAGGACGGTGATGCGTGAATTGGGGTGCTGGAGCCGGAGGGCGCGCAGGGCGGGCAGACACATGACGGCGTCGCCGACCCAGTTGGTGGCGCGGACGAGGATGTTCTGCAGCGATACCCCGGCGAGGGGGTACGAGATGGGCATCAAAAGAACAGCTTACCGCCGAAGGTGAGCTGGCGCTGGCCGTGGCCCTTTTCGGCGGTGACGGTGCCGAAGGCGGTGTTGACGGGACTTGTGTTCGGAGCGGCGAACTGAACGTGATTGAGCGTGTTGTACGTCTCGATGCGAAATTGCGCGGTGAAGCGTTCCTTGATCTTCACGTTCTTGAAGAGCGAGGTATCGAGGTTGTTGACGCCGTCGGCGCGAATGCCGGTGAAGCGGGTGCCGAGAGCGCGGATGTTATTGGCCAGGGCCTTGGCGCTGCTCTTCTCGAAGCCCGCGTCGGTATTGAACCAGCGGGTGGGATAGCGCTCGGAGATGGGGAGGACGATGTCGTGGAGATTGCCGAAAAAGGTGACGTTGCCGAAGCCGAGGGCGGGGCCGGACTGGCCTTCGTACCAGGATTGGAGCTGCCAGCCGCCGGCGAGGATGTCGAAGAAGCGAGGCATGGAAGCGCCGAACCTGCGGCCCTTACCGAAGGGGAGTTCGTAGATGCCGCTGACGGTGAAGCGCTGGGGGAAATCGAGGTCGCTGATGACGTGTTCAGGGGCCGGATCGGTGGGATTGAGGTAAGCGGTGGCCTCCATGAATTTGGACCAGGTGTAGGTGGCCTGGAGCGTGAAGCCGTGAGAGAGGCGCTTTTCGAAGGTGGCCTGGAGGCTGTTGTACCAGGAGGAGCCGGCGGGCAGATTGTTGGTGATATCGCCGAAGTGGGGGTAGGGCTTGAGGAGAACGTTCTTGGCAACGCGGTTGCTGGCGTGACCTGTGCCGGCGTACTCGGGGACGCCGTAGAAGGGGCTGTTGACCTGAGCGGTGACGTAATCGATGACGGGCTGGTCGCGCACCGGCGAGGTAGAGAGGTAACGGGCGGGGATGGGGTTGTAGTTGGTGGAGACGTTAAGGCCGGTACCGCGATTGCCGACGTACTGGACTTCCAACATGGTTCGCCAGCCGAAGCTGCGCTGGATGCCGAACGACCAGCGCTGCATGTAGGCGACCTGGGGCGTGGTGTTGAAGAAAGAGACGCCGCGGCCGAGGAAAGTATTGAGGCCCTGTGCGGCACCCTGGGGCTTGTCGATGCCGTTCGGGAAAGGATTGGCGAGGGTGGCGACGAAGGTGAGGCCGTTGTCGTTGGAAGGGATGAGGTTGGTGGGCTGGTTGAAGCCGCCGAGGTTGGTGCCTTCGCGGTCGGCGCCGCCCTGAACGAAGAAGATGCCGTAGCCGGCGCGGATGACGGTGCTGCGGGCGAGGTTCCAGGCGATGCCAATGCGGGGCATGAAGTTGTTGCGGTCAGCGTTCCAGAGGTTGCGAGGCTGGCCGTTGACGGCGGCGAAAGTGAGTCCGCCGTTGGTAGCCCATTGGGAGAGGGGGACTTCAGGGATCGGGCTGCGGGCGTAGTTCAGCTTGACGGCGGCGGAGGTTGGATTGGCGACGGCGAAGTCGAAATCGCGGAGGCTGCGGTTGTAGCGCTCGGTGATGGGGCTATCGAATTCCCAGCGCATGCCGAGGTTGAGGGTGAAGTTGCGGGTGATGCGCCAGTCTTCCTGGAAGAAGAGGGCCTGGAAGCGGCTCTGCTCGGCGGCGGAGTCGTTGACATTGACGAGGCCGCCGGTGGGCAGGCCGAGGAGGAGGGAGGCGAGGCCCTGGCCGACGGGCGCGACGGCGGAGTTGTCGAGAGGGCCGCGGGTCCAGGTGCGGGAGGAGTCGATGCGCGGAGCGACGTTGCCGAAGTTGAGGTTGGACTCGCGGTAGATGCGGAGGTCACCGCCCATGCGCATGCTATGGTTGCCGGCCATTTTGGTGAGGGTGCCCTGGTAGCTCTGGTAGGCACGGGTGCGGGGGTTGCCACCGGCCTGGGAGAGCTGCGCGAAGTTGCCTTCGTCGATGTAGACCATGGGGAAGGCGAGAGCGGTGGGGCTGGCGTAGCGGGTGATCTGATCGACGAGGGACTTGGGCCAGCCGAGAGTGGTGATGTCGAAGCCGCGGCTGTCGGGGTAGTTGTTGGGGGCGAAGTAGGTGAAGCCGGCGCGGACGTTGAGGAGGAGCTGCGGGTTGAAGACGTAGACGTCATCGAGGACGGTGGAGAAGTTTTTCTGCGTGGTGGTGTCGCCGACGGCGATGGTGGGGAGAGTCTGCGTGCCCGTGATGTAGTCAGTCCAATTGACGCGGCCGAAGAGGCGGTGCCGTTCGCTGATGTTGTGGTCGATGCGGGAGACGAAGCCCTTGTAGTCTTTGGGCTCGCGCTGGATGCCGAAGTAGTTCTGGCGGCCGTCGATGGTGCCGGAGGTGTTGGATTTGGGGTAGTAGGAGATGATGTTGAGGGCCAGGGGGTCGAGGCGGCTGGAGGGGATGATGTTGCCGGGGAGGGGCTGGCGGGAGTAGCGGCCGCCGGCGGCGGGAGCGATGGTCTTGGGGTCGTAGATCTGGTAGATGCTGCCGGCTTTCAACAACTCGGAGAAGTCGCCTTTCCGTTCAGCATCAGTGGGCACGGTTTGGAAGAAAGTGGGCTGGCGGTTGATCTTGAGGCCTTCATAGCCAAAAGTCCAGAAGCTCCGATTCCGGCCGTCATAGACGCCGGGGATGCGGATAGGGCCGCTGGCGGTGGCGCCCCAGCGCTGGTGGAGCCAGCCGGGAGCGGCCTGGCGCCGCTTCTCGTCCGTGATGGGGCCGGTTGCGGGGTTATAGAGCCAACCGCTGGAGAACCAGGGGACGGAGCGGATGCGGGAGTCGTTCAGGTAGCCGGTTCCGTGAAAGTCGTTGGCGCCGGATTTCATGGAGACGTTGACGACCGCACCGGCGGAGCGTCCGATGGTGGCGTCGTAGTTATTGGTCTGGACTTTGAATTCCTGGACGAGATCCTGGGGCGGAGAGAAGGCGGTGTTGGTGCCCTGCATGTTGGGAACGCCGTCGAGGGAAGCCTCGGTGTTGCCATCGCGAACGCCATTGATGATGACCCCGGTGGCGCCGCCGAGGTCGGTGGGGTTGCCTGCGCTATGGCCGCCGGAGACGACGACGCCGGCGGAGAGGCGGGTGAGATACATGGCATTGCCGCCAACGACGGGCAGTTCCTTCACGCGGCGTTCGTCCATGACCATGCCGCTGCTGGCGGTGGCGGTTTCGAGCATGGGGGATTCAGCGTTGACGGTGATGGAATCGGCGATGGCGCCCAGTTGAAGTTGAAAGTCGAGGGTGAGGCGGTCGCCTGTGCGCAGTTCGATGTTGTCGCGGACAGCCTTGGAAAAGCCGCTCATCTCGGCCGTGACCCGGTAGACGCCAGCGATGAGATAGGGGATTTCGAAGTTTCCCTCATGGTTGGAGGTGCCGGAGATGACTGTATTGGTTGCCAGGTTCTGCGCGGTGACCTTGGCGCCGGAAATTGCGGCTCCGGAAGCGTCGGTGACGCGGCCGAGCAGTCCGCCGCGGGATTCCTGGGCGGAGAGGGAGGAGAGAGCAAGGAGGAGGATAGTGAGGAGTCGCAACATAGGTACCTCTTGATCGTGTAGAGAATATCACGTTCGTGGCAGAAAGAATCGGAAATCTGCCTGTCAGCGGGTGAGGATGAAGACCCGGAATGAGCCGCGATTGTCAAAGTTGTTGTCGTCGTTGATGCCGAGTTCGAGACGACCGGCGGCGGGAACGCGGAAGACGCGGTGGGTGCCGATGGGGAAAGGATCGCCCGCGACATTGTCGGTGACAATGCGGCCGAGGAGGGCGCCGGTATTGAGGGAGGGGATGGGCTTGAAGAAGCCGCGGCCGGAGGCGAACATGCCGCTGGGATCGACGGGGGAGTCTGAGTCCTTGCGGAGGAAGATTTCGCCTTCGGCCCAGATCTCCACGGGCTGGCCGGCGGAGAGGGAGAGTTTGGCGGCCTGCCAGACGGTGTTGCCGGGGAGGTCGAGGATGATTTGGGATTCCTCGCGCGGACCGAGGGGGGCGGCTTCCGGGGGGCCACCGGAGGCTTGGGCGAGGCCGACGGCGGCGAGGGCGGAGCCGAGGGAGGTGTCGCGGCCGGGGGGCGGGGCGGGTTGAGCGGCGAGGGTGTTCTTGCAGAGGAGGAAGGATTCCTGCGTGCGGCCGGAAGCGGCGATGGGGATTTGAGGGAGGAAGTACTCGATGTTGCGGATGCGATCGGCGGTGGGGGGATGGGTGCCGGCGAGGACGAGGAGGCGTCCGGCTTTGTTGGGGGCCTTGGAGGGATCCATCTTGCGGAAGAAGCCGATGAGGTCACCGGGGGGATATCCGGCGGCGGCCATCCAGCGGGAGGCGAGAGCGTCCGCCTGGTGTTCGTCGTCGCGGCTGTATTTCATATTGGCGAGCAGGACGCCGAAGCCGCCGGCGATGGCGATGACGTTGCCGAGTTGCTCGTTCTTGCGGGAGGCGAGGGCGGAGGCTCCGGCGATGGCGCCGAGCAGGACCAGTTGTTTGGAGATTTGCCTGGTGCCATGGCGGGCCTCGACGTGGGCGATTTCGTGGGCGATGACGCCGGCGAGCTGGCCTTCGTTCTCGCAGAGGTCAATGAGGCCGCGGTTGACGTAGAGGAAGCCGCCGGGGACGGCGAAGGCATTCACCTCCCTGGTATTGACGACGCGGACGCGGAGGGTCTGGGCGGGCTTGAGGGAGGAGGCGGCGAGGCGGCGGGCGACGGATTCGACGAAGGATTGAATGTCGGAGGCGCTGATGAAGGAGAGGCGGGCGTCGAGCTCGGAGGCGTAGCGCTGGCCCATGGCGAGCTCATCATTTTCGGAGAAGAGATTGAGGCCGCCGCCGACGTTGCGGGTGTAGTCCTTGGGGGGCTTGTCGGCGGCGAGCAGAGATGAGACGGCGAGGAGGGCGGCGAGGAGCAGGCGCAAAGGCATGCGGGAATCCTCCGCCGACAGTGTACAGGAGAATCAGAGCGGAATGGGCGAGGAAGAGCGCTCCAGGGGGGAGGAGAGGACGAG
>JACQZS010000020.1 GCA_016213725.1 Acidobacteriota bacterium
GAATTTGAGCGACTGGTGAATCCCCTGCGCCGTCTTCACCACCCTTCTCGACTGCACCAGCGCGGAATGCAGGTAGAGGTTGTGCGGCATGACGGTGGCGCCGAGCATGCCGATGGCGACGTAGAGCGAATTGCCGTCCAGGCGGGGCACCAGTCCGGCGGCGACTTCGGACAGCACCGGGCGGGCGAGCAGGATCTCGAGGAGGAAGCAACTGCCGATGACGGAGATGAAGGCCAGGATGATGGTCTCGACGACGCGGATGCCGAAGCGGCCAAACCACAGAATGAGGATGGTGTCGGAGGCGGAAAGCAGCACGCCGCCGAGGAGGGGGAGATGAAAGAGGAGGTTGAGGCCGATGGCGGCGCCGATGAGTTCAGCCAGGTCGCAGGCGGCGATGGCGATTTCGCAGAGGATCCAGAGTGCCCAGGAGACGGGTTTGGGATAGGACTCGCGGCAGGCCTGGGCGAGGTCGCGGCCGGAGACGATGCCGAGGCGGGCGCTGAGGGTCTGCAGCAGGATCGCCATGGCGTTGGAAAGGATCAGGACCCAGAGAAGCTGGTAGCCGAAGCGGGCGCCGCCTTCAATATCGGTAGCCCAGTTGCCGGGGTCCATGTAGCCGACGCTGACCAGATAGGCTGGGCCGGCGAAGGCGAACATGCGCTTGAGAAGAGAGGGGTGGGCGGTGCGGACCGAGGAGTGGGCGTCGGCTAAAGAAGGCGGGCCGGCCGAATCCATAAGAAGCTAGTGTATCCGGAAAGTCATGGAGAAGAGAAGGTGGTGGTGGAAAAGCAGCGTGGTGGTGGTTTTCGGCCAGGGTGGCATGGAGGAAGATGCTGAAGAATGAGTGGCTTGGCGAATGGCATGAATTTTGCATGGATGTAGTTGGACCCAGCCCGGGAGGCTGGGGGAAAGGAAGCCGGCCATGAAACGCACGCAGATGTGGATGATGCTCGCGGCGATGACGTTGAGCGGAGCGGTGCTGGCGCAGCAGGAGGAAGAGAGCCGGGGCGTGGCGCGCCTGAGTCTGATGAACGGAGACGTCTCCGTGAAGCGCGGCGACTCGGGCGACTGGGTGGCGGGGGCGATCAACGCGCCGCTGCTGGTGGAAGACCGGGTGCTGACGGGGCAGGGCTCGCGCGCGGAAGTGCAGTTCGACTACTACCACCGGATCCGGCTGGCGGGCGACAGCGAAGTGCGGCTGTCGCAGCTCGAAAGCAAGCTGTATCAGATTCAGGTGGCGAAGGGTCTGACGACGTTCAACGCCATCAAGGGCGGCGATGCGCAGGTGGAGATTTCGACGCCGGGTGCGTCGCTGCGGCCGGTGGCCTACGGCGAGTACCGCGTATTGGTGCGGCCGGACGGGACGGCGGAACTGACGGTGCGGAGCGGGGAAGCGGAGATCTTCACGCCGACGGGCACGCAGAAGCTGCGGCCGGGGCGGACGATGGTGGTGCGGCTGGGCGAGGCCAACCAGAGCGAGTATCAGTTTGTGGCGGAGGTTCCGCGCGACTCGTGGGACGAGTTCAACCACAACCGGAACAAGGAGCTGCAGAAAGGCTCCGGCGTCTATCAGTACGTCAGCCGGGACGTCTACGGGGCTGAGGACCTGAACGGCCACGGCGACTGGGTGTATGTCGCGCCCTACGGATGGAGCTGGACGCCGAATGTGGCGGTGGGCTGGTCTCCGTACCGCTACGGCCGCTGGGTGTGGGCGGATTGGTATGGCTGGACCTGGGTGAGCTATGACCCGTGGGGCTGGGCGCCGTATCACTACGGACGATGGTTCTATCACGGCAGCCGCTGGTGCTGGTATCCGGGCGGCATGGGGATGCGGCACTACTGGAGCCCGGCGCTGGTGGGCTGGGTGGGCTGGAGCAGCTGGGGCGGATTCAGCGCCGGCATCGGCGTGGGTTGGGGCGCAGTGGGTTGGGTGCCGCTGGCGCCGTTCGAGCCGTACCACCGCTGGTGGGGCTCCGGATACTACCACGGGTATCGCGGTGGAAACGTGTACAACAACACGACGATCGTGAACAACGTGAACATCACGAACGTGTACCGCAACTCGCGGGTGAACAACGGCGTGATGGCGGTGAACGGAAACGACTTCAGCCGCGGCTACACGGGCCGTCCGCTGCGCATGGGCGGCGAAGAGTTGAGCCGCGCCAGCATGGCGCAGGGCGCGGTGCCGGTGGCGCCCGGACGGGAGAGCCTGCGGATGAGCGAGCGCGACGCTGGAGTGCGCGGCGCGGAAGGGCGCGGAGCAGGGAACGAGCGGTTCTACTCGAGGTCCGGATCGGCGGCGCGGGTGGACCGGGTGCCGTTCGACGAACAGAGGCGCGGCATGGAGCAGGTGGCCAGCCGGGCCATGGGCGGCGAGAATGGGCGCGGCGGCGCGAATGCCGGAATGAATGGAATCCGGCAGGCGGAAGGCTCGCGCGGAACGGCGGTGAGCCGGTCTGGCGAGGATGTTCGCGGATCGAGCCCGAACAGCCAGGGTTGGCGGAGGGCGGACGAGTCCGGGCGGAGCGGTGAAGCGCGGCAGGGCTCGGGCGACTGGGGCCGGTTTGGCGACCCAGCGGTGAGCAGCCGGAGCGGCAACACGGGGACGGGCAGCAGGAGCGCGGAGGCGCCGGCGGCGCGATCGAGCGAGGCGTCGGGCAATGGCTGGCGGTCGTTTGGGAATCCGGGATCCCGGAGTGGGGTAACGGACGCGAACGGCGGCGCGCGGTCTGAGCCGGCGCGGAGCTGGACGGGCGGCGGCGGGGCTTCCGGACGGAGCGAAGGCTCGCGGTCGATGGACACTCCGCGGAGCGACAGTGGCTCCAGGAGCTGGTCCACGGGCGGCGGAGCTGCCGGGCGGAGCGAAGGCTCGCGGTCGATGGATATGCCGCGGGGCGACATGGGCTCCAGGAGCGGATCGACCGGCGGGGGAGCTGTCGGCCGGAGCGAGTCTCCCAGGATGGAGTCTCCCAGGATGGAGACGCCCAGGATGGAGACGCCGCGAGGCGACACGGGTTCCAGGAGCGGATCGACCGGCGGCGGCGCTGCCGGACGGGGCGAGGCGCCCAGGATGGAGACGCCGCGGAGCGAGGCACCGGCCTCGACTGGCGGCGGGGCCAGGTCCCGCGGGAACAGCTGGAGTGAACCGATGTCGCGGGGCAGCTGGTCTACCGGCGGAGGCTCGGGCATCGGCGTGACGGATTCTTCCAATCGCAGCGGAGTGGCGAGCTACGGAGGCGAAAGCCGTAGCTCCGCTTCCGGCTATTCCGGCGGTGGAGGCCGGAGCACGATGAGCGGACCATCGACCGGTTTTGGCGGAGGGGGGAGCATGCGGAGCGCGCCTTCACCGAGCTTCGGCGGGGGTGGGAGCATGAGCGGCGGGATGCGCAGCTCTCCGTCGTTTGGCGGCGGCGGTGGGATGAGCGGCGGGGCGCGCAGCGCGCCGTCGTTTGGCGGAGGGGGCGGCGGCAGCTTCGGCGGCGGCGGAGGCATGCGCGGTGGTGGGGGAAGTATGGGTGGTGGCGGTGGTCACGTGAGCGGCGGCGGCGGTGGAAGCCGGGGCGGAGGAGGAGGTGCGCGTGGTCGGTAGTTTGAGGGAGCTACGCTAGTTTACATAATATCGATTATCGGAAGCAGCCAAAAGAGCTCCAGATGAAGAAAGGGCCGCCCGTTGGGGTGGCCCTTCTCCTTTTCAAATGGGGAGTGGATCAGGCGAGTTGCAGGCGGTCGCGGAGGAGTTGGGGGACCTCTGCGGCGTGGTTGACCTCGATGAGTTCGCAGCCGGCGGCGCGGGCGCTCTGTTTGCCGGGGCCGGAGTCTTCGAGGGCGATGGCCTGGGTGACGCCGAGCTTTTGCATGGCGGTGAGGTAGGGTTCAGGGTTTGGTTTAAGGTTGGCTACTTCGTCCCCGTAGACGGCTGTCTGAAAGAGATGAAATACCTTTTCGTTCTTGAGGATAGCCTCAATTTCCAATCTACTGCTTGAAGTAACCACTGCCATGGGATGGCCGGCAAGGTCTTGGAGGAGCCGGCGGGTCTCGGAGAGGATCAGATTTCCGGACATGGCGCGATCTCTAAGTAGCTCTTTTTTCTGAGGGTAAAGCGGCCATAGTTCATCTATTTGTCGAGGCGGGTTGGCGTGGCGCCCCATGGTTTCGAGGAACTCGCGGTCTGAGATGCCGACGCAGTGGTCGACGTAGTTCTGCCAGGAGATGGAGACGCCGAAGGGGGAGAGGACGGCGTTCCAGCACTCCCAGTGGAGGGGTTCCGTGTCAGCAAGAACCCCGTCGAAATCGAATAAGATAGCCGGCTTTTGTTTAAGCATTACTTGAATCGGATGGAGCGGACCATCTGCTGGTAGAGCGGCTCAAAGCGGGAGTAGTCCGGCTCGGGCGCGATGCAGATGAGGTAGACGAGGTTGGCTCCGCGGTCGATGGTGATGATGGTGTCGATTTCGGCGGTGTTGGCGTAGGGTGAGGTCGATTTGAGCTGAGAGACCATGGCGGCCGAACCGCTGATGTTGATGGACTGGGGCTGCTGGACGAGTTGTGCGCCGGCGTTTTCCTGGGCGATGGTCTGGAGCAGCTTCTGGGTGTCCTGCTGGAGGTTGACCCGGCCATTGGGGCTCTGGGCGGAGGCGACGATGACGCCGTAGCCGATGGCGCCCTGGAGGAGGCCTTCGGCGGGAGCGATGGTGAGGGAGTTCTGATTGGCGGAGGCCTGCCAGTTATCGGGGTAAGAGATGGAGAGGGCGGAAGACTGGTAGACCTTCAGGTTGGAAGAGACGGGGACGTTGGCGGGCTTGGGGGTATTGGAGGGGGGCTGGCTTCCCTGCCCTTGACCCTGCCCCTGGCCTTGACCCTGGGCGACCTGCTTGGGCTTGGGCGCGGGGCCGAGCTTAGTGACGGCGGCCTGCATGGATTTGAGATTGCCCTCGGCGGCGTTGTAGTCGCTGCGGGGCATATAGGGAAGTTGGCCTTCGATGGCCTGGACGCGGTTGCCGGGGTTGGGGTGTGTGGAGGTGAA
The DNA here is from genome assembly GCA_016213725.1 of Acidobacteriota bacterium. Lineage (GTDB taxonomy): Bacteria > Acidobacteriota > Terriglobia > Bryobacterales > Bryobacteraceae > Paludibaculum. The sequence continues at coordinate 5,024 of JACQZS010000020.1, forward strand.
GAACTCGACTAGTTTGTTGGACTTCCCTGCCTCGGCCTGGAGTTTTTCGAAGAAGCGGGCCATTTCGATGGGGTTATAGCCGGCCTTAGCCATGGTGTAGGCGCCGAGGAGGTCGGCGTCGCTTTCGGCGCCGCGGGAGAACTTGTGGAGGACGGAGTTGGCGCCGAGGCCGATGCCGAGCTGGGCGAGCTGGCCGGTGAGGGAGCCGCCGCCGAGCATGGCGCCGCCGAGGACGGCTCCGAGCTGGGCGATCTGGGCCTTGGATGCCTGGTTGGTGCCGTGGCGGAGGACGACGTGGGAGAGTTCGTGGGCGAGCACGCCGGCGATCTGGCCTTCGTTGTCGGCGGCTTTGATGAGGCCGGTATGAACGAACATGGGGCCGCCGGGGAGGGCGAAGGCGTTGATGCTGTCCTCGTGGACGACCTTGAAGAAGAAGGGGTACTGGTATTGCTCGAGGCCGCCCTGTTTGACGAGGCGCTGGCCGATGCGGTTGATGTATTCGGTGAGATCGCGGTTGTCTACGACCTTGAACTGCTTTTCGACCTGCTGGGCGTATTCGCGGCCCATCTGGATGTCCTGGTCCTTAGAGAACATGTTCCAGCCGGGTTTGGGCAGTTTCTTCTGCTTTTCCGCGGCGAGCGCGGGCGCGCCGCTGAAGGCGAACGCGAGTAAAATGACGGCAATCAATCGGATCCGCATGGTATCTCTCCTCCTTATGCTGGCATAATACCTATTATGACGCCCACCGAAAAAATCTGGCACAACGGGAAGTTCATCGACTGGAACGAGGCCCGGATCCATGTGCTTTCGCACGTGGTGAGCTATGGCAGCTCTGTGTTTGAGGGCCTCCGTTGCTACGAAACGAAGAACGGACCGGCCATCTTCCGCCTGCGTGAGCATACACGACGTCTATTAGATTCAGCAAAGATCTACAGGATTCCGGTGGAATTCACCCTGGAACAGCTGATGGAAGCCCAGGTGCAGCTGGTGAAGCTGAACGGGCTGAAGTCCTGCTATGTGCGGCCGATCATCCTGCGCGGGTATGGCGGGGTGGGGGTGCTGCCGGTGAACAACCCGACGGAGATCTTCCTGGCGTGCTGGGAATGGGGCAAGTACCTGGGGGATGAGGCGCTGGCGGCGGGCGTGGACGTGTGCATTTCGAGTTGGAACCGGATTGCTCCGAACACGCTGCCGGCGCTGGCGAAGGCGGGCGCCAACTACATGAATTCGCAGCTGATCCGGATGGAAGCGCACCACAACGGGTACGCCGAAGGGATCGCGCTGGACAGCGAGGGGCGGATCAGCGAAGGGTCTGGCGAGAACATCTTCGTGGTGCGGGACGGCAAGATCCACACGCCGCCGCTGGGTTCGAGCGTGCTGCCGGGCATCACCAGGGACTCAGTGGTGACGCTGGCGCGGGACCTGGGGCTGGAACTGGTGGAGACGGTGATACCGCGCGAGATGCTGTACGTGGCCGATGAGGTGTTCTTCACGGGCACGGCGGCGGAGGTGACGCCGGTGCGGTCGATCGACCGGATCGAAGTGGGCACGGGCCGCCGCGGGCCGGTGACGGAGAAGCTGCAGAAGGCGTTCTTCGCGCTGGTGGAAGGCGAAGCGGCCGACAAGTACGGCTGGCTGACGCCGGTGAAGTAATCGCGCTTCGAAAAAGAAGGGCCTGAAAATAGTGCCGGCCGCGAACCCGCTCCCAATGTCAACCTCCCCCGAGGATTCACTGGATGGAACGGGCCGCGGCCGAACTTTTAACAGGGTAAGCGCGGCAGGCCTTGCGAGGCAAAGGCCGGGCGGGGCTTTTCAACAGGTTTTTGCGCCTGTGTTTGCAGGGGGATAGAGGCGCGAGCGTGTGGACAAACTGTGGATAAACCAAAACTGCCATGAAAAGTTTCGGAACTGATGCGATGACCGGCGCCTGGCTGGAAGTGAGCGGCGAGGGCGCGATTCAGAGTGTTGAGGAGCTGATTGCCGATCCGGGCACGGGGACGATGCTCGCGCCGGGGTTCATCGATATCCAGGTGAACGGCTATGCGGGGGTGGATTACTGCGATCCGCGGGCGAGCCTGGAGGAGATCGAGAACTCGCTGAACGTGCAGTTCGGCTGCGGGGTGACGCGGCTGTTCCCGACGGTGATCACGGGCGGGCGGGAGGAGATGGCGGGCGCGCTGAAGAACCTGGCGCGGGCGCGGCGGGAGCTGAAGCACGGCCGGGCGATGGAGGGCTTCCACGTGGAAGGCCCGAACATTTCGCCGAAGGACGGGCCGCGGGGGGCGCATCCGGCGCGGCAGGTGCGGCCGCCGGACTTTGACGAGTTCCAGCGCTGGCAGGAGGCGGCGGAGGGGGCGGTGAAGCTGGTGACGCTGTCGCCGGAGTGGCCGGAGGCGCCGGCGTATATCGAGAAGGTAGTGCGGGAGGGCGTGGTGGTGGCGATCGGGCACATGGAGCCGACGCGGGAGCAGTTGGAGGCGGCGGTGAGCGCGGGGGCGACGCTGTCGACGCACCTGGGCAACGGCGCGCACAGCATGCTGCCGCGGCATCCGAACTATCTGTGGCAGCAGATGGTGGAGGACCGGTTGAACGCTTCGTTCATCGTGGACGGGATTCACCTGGGCTCCGATTTCCTGAAGACGGCGCTGCGGGCGAAGGGCGTGGAGCGGAGCGTGCTGATCACGGACGCGGTGATGCCGGCGGGGTGCGAGCCGGGCGACTACATGCTGGGCGAGGTGGAGGTGAAGCTGCACCCGGAGGGGAAAGTGACGCTGCGGGAGGGCGACCGTCTGGCCGGCAGCGCGCTGCGGATGGACCGGGGGATCGAGAACCTGATGAAGCTGGCGGGGCTGAGCCTGGCCGAGGCGTTGACGAGGGCGACGCGGAACCCGGCGCGGGTGGGGCGGATCCACCACCGGCAGCGCGGATTGCAGCCGGGAGAGCGCGGCGACGTGGTGGAGTTCCGCTTCGATGCCGAGACGAAGCGCATGGACGTGCTGCGGACGTGGCTGGACGGGGAGCTGGTGTTTACAGCAGTGGAATGACGAGATCGACGGCCGAGGGCAGATCTTCGGCGATGAAATCGGGCTTCACGGGATCCGACCAATTGGACCAGTGGGCGCGGCCGTAGCCGGTCATGACGAGGATGGAGCGCGTGCCGGCGTTGTGGGCGGCGAGGATATCGGAGTGCTTGTCGCCGATGAGGACCGAGCGGGCGAGATCGGCGCCGAACTGAGCGGCTCCCTGGAGGATCATGCCGGGCTGGGGTTTGCGGCAGGCGCACTCCTGGCGGTAGGGTGGCAAGCCGTGCCTGGGGTGATGGGGGCAATAGAAAAACGCATCGACGTGGGCGCTCTCGGCGGCGAGCAGTTCTGAGATGCGCCGGTGGACGGCGGCGATGGCGGATTCGGGATAGTAGCCGCGGGCGACGCCGGCCTGGTTGGTGACGACGATGACTTTGACGGCGCGCTCATTGAGGCGGCGGATGGCGGCAGGGGCGCCGGGGATGAAGCGGATGAGGGCGGGATCGCCGAGGTAGCCGATGTCCTCGATAATGACGCCGTCGCGGTCGAGGAAGACGGCGCCCTGGCTGTTGGCGCCCGGGTTATTGGCCATGATCCTGGAGAAACCTTTCGAGAGAGTGGTGGCCTTCGGGCGTGCCCATGTCGAAGAAGGGCTGGGAGGTGGTGGCGCCGAGGATGCGTGCTCCGGCGGCGAGGATGGCCGGGAAGACGTCACTCTCGATGGACGAGGGACCCGAGGGTGCGATGAAGGGGAGGATGGAGCGATCGAGGACGTAGGCGCCGGCGGAGACGAGCCCGGGCGAAGGCAGAGCGGCGCCGGCGGTGGACTTTTCGTGGAAAGAGAGCACGGAGGATTCGGGAGAGAGGCGGACGGAGCCGTAGCGGCGGGTGTCGTCCATGCGGGAGAGCGCCATGGTGGCGAGGGGGGCGGGCTGGGCGGCGACGTGGGGTTGGATGAGTTCGAGGTAGCCGGAGGGCAGGAAGGTATCGCCGTTGAGGACGAGGGCGGGGGCGGAGAGCCAGGGGGCGGCGAGTCGGATGGCGCCGGCGGTGCCGAGGGGTTCGGATTCGATGGAGAACTCGATGGCGAGCCCGTCGGCGGGGCGGGCATGGACGTAGTCGAGGACGGCGGTGGCGCGATGGCCGAGGCAGAGGACGAGGCGGCGGATGCCGGAGTGGCGGAGGGAGTGGATCTGCCACTCGAGGAAGGGGCGCGAGAGGATGGGGGCGAGGACTTTGGGCAGATCCGGGAAGAGGCCGCGAAGGCGGGTGCCGAAGCCGCCGGCAAGGATGAGCGCGGTGTCTATTGAGTGCGCCAAGTGCGGACTCCGAGGCCGTCGAAGGTGAACTTGGTTTCGTGGCAGCCGATCCTTTCGAGGGCTTCGGCGATGAGATGGCGTTTTTGGAAGGGGCAGTAGAAGAACATGTGGCCGCCGCCGCCGGCGCCGGTGATCTTGCCGCCGAGCGCTCCGGCTTTGCGGGCGACCTCATAGATCTCGTCGATGGAGGAGTTGGAGATCTGGGCCGCGAAGCGTTTCTTGGTTGCCCAGGCTTCGTGAAGGAGGCCGCCGAAGGTTGCGAGTTCGCCGCGGAGGAGCGCGTTTTTCATCTGCTGGGTGAGGTCCTTCATGGCATCCATGGCGGAGAGCACGTCTTCGTTGCGGGAGACGTAGCCGGCGACCTGGGTGTCGATGATGTTGGCGGAGAGGCGGGTGGTCCCGGTGTAGCAGAGCAGGAGGTTGTGCTGGAGTTCGTGGAGGGCGGCGTCGGAGATGCGGAGGGAGTTGACGATGGCGTTGCTTTTGGAGAACTCCATGAAGTTGAAGCCGCCGAAGGTGGCGGCGTACTGGTCCTGGCGGCCGCCCTTGATGCGGAAGTCGATGCGTTCGATGGAGTAGGCGAGTTCGGCCATCTGATAGGGGGTGAGCGGGAGGTTGCGCCAATCGCGGAAGAGGGCGATGAGGGCGACGACGAGGGAGGAAGAGGCGCCGAGGCCGGAGCCGGGCGGGGCGTCGGTGTGGAGGAAGATGTCGAAGCCGGTGTCGAGATTGCCCTGGTTGAGGCGGGCGAGGGCGGACTTGACGAGTTCGAGCTGGCCGTCGGCGGGGGCATTTTCGTCGAGGCTGTACTCGGTTTGGACGCGATAGTCGAGGGAGTTGATGGTGACTTTACGGTCGTTGCGCTGGCGGAGGGAGCCGTAGGCGTAGCGGGAGATGGTGGCGTTGAGAACAACGCCGCCGCATTCGGAGACGTAGGGTTCGACGTCGGTTCCGCCGCCGGCGAAGCTGATGCGCAAGGGGGCCATGCTGCGGATGGTGATCAACGGTTCCTCCTGAGCGAGCATCTCGCTTTATGGAATGTAGCATGCGTTGGGGGGAGAGGGGGGGGAATGCGGCTTCGTTTTGGCCAGAGGGAGCCGGGTTGGCGGGCGATGGGGCGCTGCTCCTTGCGATCGCGGGCGTATTCAGTTTTTCAAGGCACGCGGTTTGAGGCCCAGTTCAACAGGCGGTGCATTCACCTGGGCAAGAAAAAGGCTGTCATTGCCGCGTGTCACAGCCTGCTTCGTACAATTCACGCCATGCTGACGAAGCGGGAGCCATTTCATGAATCCGACTCAGCGGAGGAATCGGAACGGGATCGAACCCGCCAGATCCGCGATCACGTGAAGAGCCTTCGAGCATCAGGCATGCAGCCGGAAGCATGCAGTGCGCCGGTAGAGGACTGGGCCGGCGGGAAGTAGGCGGATGCACCACCACGCTCTCAAGCGAACGCGGCCAGCGCGCCCGAGGACCCGGAGCGCTCCCCGGCAGTGTTCCGGGGAGCGCTCGGATTTTGGGCGCGACAGACGCGCATCCAACAAAGCAGAAAACACAAAGTTGTCAAAGACCCGTTCGCCCCGACCGCTATCACTGGCTGGCAGTAAACGCGAGTGGGCTCGGCCTCGGAATGCACATTTTCGAGGCAAGATCGAGGGAGGCTTGGGTGAGCCGCGGAGCTTGGTGGGGATCAGGCGGCAGCGAGGGCCTGGGCGCTCGTGGGATAGCCGTCGCGGACCGCCTGGATTTCCTCGGGCGTGGGGGGCACGGCCCTGCGGCGCCGGTCTCGATTGATTTCGGCGGCGCGACTGGCTTCGTTCCGTGATTCATAGAAAGTGGCGCAAAGGCCGGCGTCGTAGTGGTCCGAGTAGAGGAAGGGAGCCTGCTCCGTGGTGATGGCGCCGAGGACAGCGAGGGGAGCGATGCGGGCGATGGCGTCGATGGTCTTTGCGGGGCGCTGGAGGAGGATGGCGCGCTGGGTTTGGAGGGACCTGAGTTGGTTGAGGGCGCGTTGGTAGGAGCGTTCGAGATCGCGGCGGTAACGGGCGATGCGGGCGAGGCGGGCGAGGTGCTGATCGTCCTCGTCGAGGCTGGTGGATTCGAGGAGGGAGATTTCGAGCTGGCGGGCGCGGCGAAGGTTCCAGCCGGCGGTGAGGATGGAGAAGAAGAGATCGAGTTCGATGGCGCCTTCGGGCTGGGTATCGAGGAGGAGGGCTTCGCGGTATTCGTCGAATGCGGCGGATTGGGAAGGATCGACGACGGGGTAGGCGGCGGTGAGGCCGTCTTTGGTGGAGTTGGCGGCGGAGCGGGCTTTGCCTTCGGGGGATTTGGGTCCGGTGGAGAGTTTCGAGTTGGCCTGATTGGCGAGGATTTGTGCGGCGGAAGCCATGGTTTTTGGGTCCTTTCGGGGGTGGAAATAGAAAGCCCCAGGCTTACGCCCGGGGCAATGGCAGGCACAGAGGCCTGCTCACGATTTAAGGATCGCATGGGGGGTGGTAAGTTTCGGAGTGAGAGGCGGGTGGATGTGATTGGAAAGACAGGGAGATCTTTTATTTTTCTGAGCCGTTACCGGCATCCGTGCGAGGGGCGGATGGGAGCTTGATCTGGAGGAGTCGAGGGGCGAGGGGGTAAATACCCAAGTTGGGGGTGTTTGTTCTGCTTTCGGAACAGGATTGTCCTGGAAGTGGACGACAGATGTTCCGGCGGCAACTGCGGGCTCTACCTGTGGGGCCGCCTGTCGCGGATCGTGTACGGCAACGGGATGGTTGAGACCCACTCCTACACCACGGCCGGGCTGCTGGCGTGGAAGAACTTCCTGCCCGCGGCGAACCTGGCGATTGGGCTAAAGACGGAGTACAGTTGGGACAATGAGGGCCGGATGACGCAGATGAAGTACCCGATGACGGGGACTGCGAGTGGGCAGGGCTGGTACAACGAAGTGCCTGGGAGCGTGCTGGCGTACTCGTACGATTCCGCCGGAAGAATGACCGGGATGACTCGGGACGGCTCTTCGGTGGTGTCGAATGCGACGTGGAATGCGGCGGGGCAGCCTTTGACGATGGGGGCCTACAGCTTCGCCTATAACTCGAGGGGCCAGATGACATCGGAGAGCGGGCCGGGCAGCACGGTGTCTTATACGTACTCGGCGACCGCCAACGACGGGCGGGTGCAGAGCCGGCAGAGAACCAGCGGCGGGCCGACGGAGACGGTGGAGTACCTCTACGATGAACTTGGCCGGCTGATCTCGGCGGCGACGACCGGGCCGGAGTGGGGCTTGACGTGGAGTTATGACGGATTTGGAAACCGATTGGCGCAGAATGTGACGAAAGGATCATTGATTGGGCCGGTGATTTCCGTGAATCCGGCGACGAACCGGATCTCGACCGGCGGCTTTTCCTACGACGCCAACGGCAACATGACGCAGTGGCCGCTGGGGGGGAACACGATCACGGGGAACTACGACGTGGAGAACCGGCTGGCGAGCGTAGACACGACAGTTTACAGGTACAATGCGGCGAACCAGCGGGTGGTTGTGGGCGATGTCTACTATGATTCGGACCCACGGTATTCCGTTTATGGGCTGAATGGAGAACTGCTGGGCGAGTACCGGAAGTGCTCGGGACACGGCGGCTCGTACTATCCCTGCAACCGGAGCGAGCGGGTGTACTTTGCGGGACGCTGGATGGGGACCATGGTAGACCGGTTGGGCACAGTCGGCGTGACGTCCTATCCCTACGGGGAGGGGAACCCGGAGTTCGCGACGTACCGCAAGGATGACCTCACGGGGCTGCACTATGCCTGGAATCGCTACTACAGCGCAACCTGGGGGCGGTTTGCAACCGTGGACCCCTATCAGCACGGAGCCAGTCCGACGAACCCGCAGAGTTGGAATGCGTTCGCGTACGTCAATGGCGAC
>JACQZS010000241.1 GCA_016213725.1 Acidobacteriota bacterium
GAAGTGATGAGATTCGACCTTCAGCCCCCCGCGAAGGGCTGGTTTCGCATTCTCAAGAACTCCGCCGCGGAACTCACCATCAGCTACTACGTCTCCAATCCCCGTCAGGTGGGCATCAGCTTTGGAGAGATCTCTGATAACGACCCGCAAACCTTGCTCAGGCAGGCGCAGTAGAGCCTCGGGCCTGTGGCTGCGCGCCGCCCAGTCGCCTGGAATCTGCTAAGCGGCGGATCCATGGCGGGGGGATCCCACTGACGATTGCCAGTGATGTGCCGCCTCCAGTTCCTGGGAATACCCTGCATTTCAGCCTCGCCTGCCGATGAGGCGCTTGGAGAACAACGTCGCTGTGCTGGTGCGCGGACGACAGATTCACTCTGTCCTGCTGTCGTCGTCCCTGGGAGAGCGGCGGGTTGCCAGCGTTGACGCGGGTGCCATCAATTAGTCCGGCAGTTCTTCTTGCTCGACCTGAGGCGCCTCACTTTCCCCGCGGGAACCGCGGCTTCGGGGATCGCGCCCGCCGGCAGGCGGAAAGCCAGGCAATCGCCGCTTTGAGCCGGTGCCTGCTTCCTCCATCTCGACGGCTTCCGAGTGGAGTGACGCTACCATAGAGGTATGGAGCAACCAATGACGCCGGCACAGGCGGTGATGGAACTGGAACGGGGCTATCTCCTGCAGAACTACGCTCGCTACCCGATGGTGATCAAGCGCGGTAAGGGCTGCTGGCTGTACGACTTGAACAATCGCCGCTACCTCGACCTCATCTCCGGCATCGGCGTGAATTCCTTGGGCCATGCCCATCCGCGGATCATGCGTGTCATGAAGGAGCAGATTTCGCTCCTCATTCACTCCAGCAACCTGTACTACCACGAGTACCAGGGGCCCCTCGCCAAGAAACTTTGCGAGACCAGCGGCTTGCAGCGCGTCTTCTTCTGCAACTCGGGCACCGAAGCCGTGGAGTGTGCCCTGAAGATGGCCCACGGGCACGGCCGCAAGCGCAGTCCGGAAAAGTACGAGATCGTCGCGCTTGAGAACAGTTTCCACGGCCGCACTGTTGGCGCGCTCTCCATCACCGGCCAACCCAAGTACCGCTCTGAATTCGAGCCGCTGATGCCAGGGGTGAAGTTCGTCAACCCCGGCGACCCCGCTGCCTTTGAGGCGGCAGTCAGCGAGAGAACCGCGGCCATCTTCGTCGAGACCATCCAGGGCGAAGGCGGCATCTATCCCATGTCCGCCGAATGGCTGCGGAAAGCCCGCGAATTAGCCGACCGTTACGACGCGCTGCTCGTGTTCGACGAGATCCAGTGCGGCATCGGCCGCCCCGGCACCCACTTCGCCTATCAGCTCCACCAGCCGGCCATCCTGCCGGACGTTGTGACCATGGCCAAGCCCATCGCCTGCGGCCTGCCGCTCGGGGCGGTGGTCTCCAATGAGCGCGCCGCCGCTTCCATTGCGCCGGGCATGCACGGCTCCACCTTCGGCGGCGGAGCACTCGCTTGCCGCGTGGCTCTGGAATTCTACGATATCCTTGACGAACTCCTGCCCCAGATGAAGCGCGTCAGCGAGTACTTCTTCGCCGGCCTGCGTTCGCTCCAGAGCAAGCATTCCATCATTCGGGAAGTGCGCGGCTTTGGCCTCATGATCGGCGTCGAGATCGAATTCCCCTGCCGCCACTTCGTCGCACAGGGCATGAACGACGGGTTGCTGTTCAACGTGACTCATGACAACGTCGTGCGGATGCTGCCGCCCTACATCATCACTGAGAAAGAAGTGGATCGCGCGCTGAAGGGACTGGACAAGATCTTCAAAAACGGCAAGCCAGCCTAACGCGAGCCGAATTCCAGCCGCTCCAACAGATCGCGGAACCGCCGGCGGGAGACCTCCAGCCGGCGGCCTGCCTTCAGCGTCACTTCCCCAGAGCCGCCCGGCATGGGCGCCACATCTTTCACTTCGTCCATCCGGATCAGTGCCGAACGTGAGATGCGGAAGAACTGCGCCGGGTCGAGCCGGGTCTCCAGGTCGTTCAGAGTCGGCTCCATCCAGTAGTCGCGGTCGTTTGTGTAGAGGTGCGTGAGCCCCTGCTCGGAGAGAAACAAGGTGATCTCTGCCACTGGAATCACCACATAGCGCTCCCCTGCGCGGGCCAGCAGCCGCTGGGCGTGCGCCGCCGTCTGGGGCGCCGGCGCGGCTTTCCTGAGCGCGGCTTCCAGGCGGGCGCGGCTCACCGGCTTCAGGACGTAGTCTGCGGCGTTCAGCTCGAATGCCTCCACCGCGTAATGGTCGAACGCCGTGCAGAAGATGATTCGAGGGCGCGGCTCGGGCAGTGATGCCGCCACCTCCGTGCCGCTGCAACCGGGCATCTCGATATCCAGCAGAACCACGTTCGGCTTCAGGTTGCGCACCTGTTCCAGGGCGGCGGGACCATCGGCCGCCTCTCCGCAGATCTCAACGCCGTCCATCGATTCGAGGAGCCTTCTCAGCCGGGCGCGCGCCGGTTGCTCGTCGTCCACCAGCAGGATGCGGGTCATAGGGGAATCTCCAGGGTGGCGACGGTTTCGCCTGCACGGTCGTCTCGCGTCAAGGTGAGGCTTGCCCGGTCACCGTAGTAGCCGGCCAGGCGCTGCCGGGCGTTGCGCAGGCCGTGGCCCTGGCTCTCTTCCATGCCGGTGGGGCCGGGTCCGTCGTCCGTCACCGTGAGGCGGAGTGCGGAGCCGGTGGCGGCGGCCCGAATGGTCACTCGGCAGGCCTTCGTGCTGCGCGCTACGGCGTGCTTCACTGCGTTCTCCACTAGCGTCTGCAACATCATGGCGGGGATCCGGCGCTCCAGCAATTCGGAACTGGCTTCGATCGAAACCGCCAGCCTTTCGCCAAAGCGCACCTGCTGGATGTCCAGCCAGGCGCGAATGAAATCCATCTCTTCGGACAATGGCACGATCTCATCTTCCGATCGTCTCAGCGCGTATCGGAAAACTTCGGCTAGCTTCTCCACTGTGCTCTCGGCGAGCGCAGGATTGGAAGGAATCAGGCCGGCCACCGTGTTGAGCGCGTTGAAAAGGAAGTGTGGATCTACCTGCGCCCGCAGGGCCTTTAGTTCCGATCGCGACGCCGCCAGCATGAGGTCGCTACGGCGCGCTTCCAGGCGGCGGTTCTCCACCAGGAATCGCAAAGTGCCGTCGAGATTCTCCAGCAGCGCCATGTCTTCGCTGAATAGCGGGCGGCCTTGCGGCGATGGCGCCATCGTAATCCGCCCCTCTTCGCTCAAGGAGACTGGCGTATGGAAGATCTTCTCCAGCAGCGCTGCGGCCAGTTTGCGCAACTCCGCCTCGTCGGCGGCCGTCTGTAGTGTTTCAAGAAAGATCCGCTGAGCCTCGGTGGAGGTGAAGGGGCGGCCCAGCAACCGCCGGTCCAGCACCATGCCGATGGTCCGGCACAACCTCGGCACACCCCACACCACCGGCAGGAACAGTACCGCGGATTGAATCGGATTCAGAGACTCCGGCAGCAGCCGGAACCACATGGTCAGCGCCGTCAAGGCCACGGCGAAGTAGGAACCCCACTTGGCAAAGAGATCCAGGAAGAGGAAGCGCCGCCGAGCGTAGGAATCGATCACCAGAATGGTCAGCGGGAGAGATCGCATTGCCAGGCTGAGCCAATCTTCAAAAGTGACCATCGCCACGGGCACGACAACCATCGCTCCCAGCAACAACAGCAGGTTCAGGCGCCCGCCTGCGGCGCGGCGCGCCGCGCTGACGCATCCCAGGACGAAGAAGAGGCAGTACGCCGCGCTCAGGTCTCGCCGCGGATTCTGCAATGCAAGTCCGCCGGCCTGATAGAGCAGCGACGCGGCGGCCACTCCGGCGCTGCCCAGGCCGATCCACAGCACCCCCCTCGCCCCGAACAGCCGTGCCAGCAAAGGTGGGAAGACGCATGCCGCCGCCAGCAGTACAAAGTACTCCAAGGTGAGCAGATTCAGCGCAAACCAGGCCGCTGAAGAGAGGAAGATCGCCGGGTAATGCCACTCGCGCAACTCAGGCCGCCCCAGCCGGAACTGCCGCAGCCAGAGTACGAACAGGCCCAGAAACGCCGCCAGCCCGAAAGTGTAGACGAGCAGTGAAACAGTGCGATACACGCTGACCCGATTTTAGGCCGGAACGGCCTCAGTGGTTCAAGGCCGCCCCCGCGACGGCGCCCACGCACCAGAGAACGCCGATGGTGATCAGGACGACCGTGGCCGGGTGCATTCGCTTGTCGGTGCGCTTCAATGAGGTGATCTCCTGGAAGGGGATGGTGCGGCTGGTCACCGCGTTGCCCTGTGCTACCTGCATGGTGAGCGTGCCCTCGTCCACTGACTTGAGCCGGCCTCTCAGCGATTCGCGAGAGCGCGTCTTCACCACAATGGGCGATTCCACCGGCAGCGCCATCGCCGCCTCAATGATGCGCGATTGCTGTTCCAGTTCAGCAGGCATCACGCCCTGTGCCACCACAAGCTGGATGGCCATCCCGAGTACTGCGGCACGTCGTTCCATGATCTCTTCCTGAGATCACCTTAGCCCCGCCGCCCTGGCAACGCGACGAACAACCGATGGGTGGCGGGAAACGCCCGATGACCGGCGCTACAGCCCGAATGGGGGCGCGTACTTTACATGTCCGCCCACGCCTTCCAACACGCCGGGCGTGAGTTCCAGCGCCATGAAGTGGGGCCCCGGCGGGAAGGGATGATGCAGCCCTGCGGCCGTCTCGGCCGAGAATCCGAAGCGCGGGTAGTAATCCGCGTGGCCCAGCACGACGATGGCGTCGAACCCTGCGTGGGCCAGCATCGGAATGCTCATGTGGATCAGGGCGCCCCCAATGCCGCGGCGCTGCTCGGCGGGCTCCACGGCCATGGGCGCCAGCGCCGCCGCGGGAATCGTCCGCCCGGCGCATACGATGGGCAGCTCGCTGAAGAGGATGTGCCCTACGATGCGCCCAGCATGTTCCGCCACGAGCTCCAGCACGGCATGGCCCCCGCTGCGCAAGGAGTCCACCAGGTCCGCTTCCTCCGCGCCCGCGAAAGCACGCCGGTTCAGTTTCCGAATCTCCTGATAATCTTCAGACGACGCTGGGCGCAGCGAGATCACGGCGTCTCCTGCCCGGTGGGCGGCGGCGGGGGCGCCGACGCGCCGGAAAGGTGGCGGTAGAAGCCGAGGTCTTTGTCGGTCAGCGCTTTCGTGGCAAACAGAATCTGCCCCGTGTGCTGTGCGAAATGCTCCACCACGTGGTAAATCGCCTCCAGCACCGTCACATCGTAGTTCTGCGGTCGCACCGTCTCCGCCAGCCGTTCCGCGGGCAGTTGCTCGATCACTGCGCAGGCCGCCTGCATGGTGCTGTTCAGCCGGTTCCAGATCGCTTCCTTCGCCAGGCTTCCGCGCGCCGCGAATTCGGCATCCCGTGTCCGCGCATCCGTCTCCCCGCCCACCCCGTGGAGAATCCACTGCCGGACATTGCCTGAAAGGTGCAGGCACAAGTTCGCGATGGAGTTGGAATTCTCGCCGGCGCGTTGCCAGATCTGCTCCTCGTTCAGGGTCTCCAGGCAGACGTGGATCCGAGAGTGCAGCTGCCGGAGTTTGCGAGCGGAAAAATCGATAAAGAGTTGGTCTGCTCCAGCCATATGAGGGCCTCTGCTGGCATGGTAGCGCCTTCCATGCCGGAGCCGCTAGAACAGCCCGAACCGCTGCCGTTTTCCGGTGGCCGCCTTCCCCAGGTCCAATACCAGCACGCGCGCGTCCAGCGAGACATGATGCAGTCCCAGGTCCGCCGGACGGATCTCGTTGTCGAGCAAGTACTCGGCGAAGTCCATGATCGGCTCGCCCGGGTTGTCGTTCAGCTGGATCGTGGTGCAGGCGGCGGACTCGCAGTCGTAGCGTTTCTGGTACGTCTCCGCCAGCATCCGCGCGCCCGCGGCCGCATGGTCCCGGTCCCCGTAGGTGAACAGCCGGCGCGTCAGCATGGACTGTACCACCAGCCGGTCGTCCGTCGGCGGCAGCTTTGGCGACAGTTCCAAAGCCTCCCAGGCGATGGCGGACCTTCGCGCCGGCGTCGCCACCGGCTTGTCGTCCTCCAGCAGGCTCAGCAGCATGGCCATGGCGGCCAGCGGCGGCTGTTTGCGCGCCAGCGCGATCACCTCGTCTTCGTCCATGCCCTTTACATCGGGCGTCTCCGGTTCTTCGTCCTTCTGCTTGTGAATGCGCGGATCGGGCACCCGTGAGCCGGCCTCCACCGCCGCGATGGCCGCCTGCAGTTCCTCGCGATCCTCGGGCTGGCCGGGAAAGCCGCGGTCCTTCACCGCGCCGCGCGCTTTTGCCAGGGCCTCCTTGGCCAGATCCGGAAACCGCGTTCGGGCCATGTGCGCACAATAGAGC
>JACQZS010000244.1 GCA_016213725.1 Acidobacteriota bacterium
TATGCCGTCATCGCCAAAGGCCCTGGCCTCAGGCGCGATCGGGGCATCCTCATCTTCGCCTCTCACGGCAGCGCCGGCACCGACGCGGCTGTGGAGTACCTCACCAGCCGCGACACCATCAATGATCTGGCCCCGCGCCTGTCGACATCGGGCGCCGGGGGGTATCAAGTCCTGCTCAAGGTCCTCGCCGATCGCGATCAGGCGTTCAAAACCGAATACGTCACCCATCATGAGTCCGCTCCCCCTCCCGTCGGACGCTAGGCCCTAATAAGGAGGTCCCGCGCCGGCCGCAGGCATCACCTGCATCCGAGGCCCAAACCGCGGCCTCTGTCGTATCAACTCAGGCAGCTGCGCGCCAGACGCTAGAATGTCGCTATGCGTGCTCCGCTCGTACTGCCCCTCACTGCCGTTCTGGCCTGCCTGACGGCCTGCTCTCCAGCGCCCAGGCCGGAGTCCAAGACACCCGCACCCGCCCTTCAGGCCGCGGCGGTTGCCGGACAGAAGTTTCAACACGACGGCGTCGAACTTTACTTTGAGGTCCATGGCTCGGGCGAGCCGTTGCTTCTGATCCATGGCAACGGAGGCAGCAGCCGCGACCTCGCCGCCCAAATCGCCTACTTCCGCAGGAACTACCGCGTGATCGCCATGGACAGCCGCGACCAGGGCCGCTCCGGCGACAGCGCCGCCAAAATCACCTACGAGAAGATGACCGACGATCAGGCCGCGCTCCTCGAGCATCTGAAGCTCAGCGCCGTCCACGTCGTGGGCTGGAGCGACGGCGGCATCGAAGCGCTGCTTCTCGCCATCCGCCATCCCGCGAAGGTCGGGAAGCTGGTCTCCATGGCCGCCAACCTCACGCCGAAGGGGCTGCATCCGGACACTGTTCGCTTCATCCGGGATATGTTGAAGGACCCCGCAATCTCCGCTCGCGATCGCAAGGTGACGGAAATGATGCTCACTGAGCCGCAAATCCAACTTGCCGAGCTAGAGAAGATCTCTGCGCCCGCCCTCATTCTGGCGAGCGATCACGACATGATCTCCGACGAGCACACGCTCGACATCTTCCATCACATTCCCAACGCGCAGCTCCAGATCTTCGCCAACGCCACGCACATGATTCCGTTTGACCACCCCGATCGTTTCAATGCCGTCGTGGCGGAGTTCCTGCAAAAGCCGTTCGTCAAAGTCGACCGCCTCGGCGACACAATCAAGTCGCTGGAAAAACTGAGAGCGGCTCAAGCGAAATAGGACCCATTTGCACGCAATTCGTTTCCCCCAGGCCGCCCATTCCTGAGATGAGTCGGATTCTCGCTCCTCGCCGATATTGCCCTCGTTCCATCGCCGGCTACGCGGAAGCTGCAAATCGATCCTGCGAGCCGGCATCCGGTCAACTTCCCCATGCCCGCACGGGCTGAAGCGTCTCATTTGCTCGCGCTGACGGGCGGCCCGGATCTCGATGGGACTTCCGGCAGCGCCTTGCGCCCTGCGGCACACACGCCCGCGGCCGGCTCGCTTCTGCGCGCCGACCGCGGTTGGTCGGTGTCGAACTGGAGCGCGTCCTCCTGTTACCGCACCGGCGCTCCCAGTTGCACTGACCCGTCGCCCATGACGGAGAAGGCCGGACAGGCGAGCTGGCCCTGGGTGTTGTAGAAGTTCAGGGCCGAGAGGCTCTTGCTGAACTCCCCGCTCAGATAGGAGCCGAGGAACTGCGAAAGCGGCATGCCCGTGGAGCTGATGGTCAATATGTCGAACCAGAGCGGATAATCGACCTTGGCTTTGACGTTCTTGGTCGCCATGGCGAGCTTGTTGTTGATGCACTGGAACTCGATGTCGAAGTCGACGTCCACTTCCGGATCAGGCAGCAGCGCCTGGCGCAGGATCAGGTCCAGATCGACATGAACCGTGCTCAGGCTGGCCGGGCTCACTTCCACGGCGCGGCCGTAGATCTTGCCCCAGCTCAGGTCGTTCCCTGCGATGTAGTCGCCCACCATGGACTCGATGCGGCTCTCCAGTTCGCTCCGGCTGATCGAGGTCTGCTGCGCCGGCATCGGCGATCCCCAGGTGGACAAGCTCCGCTTGATCTCGGCTTCGTCCAGGTAGAGAATTCGATAGTCCAGGCCATTGTTGTTGTCCAGCCAGCGGCCGGAGAGTCCGAAATCCGTGCTGTAGAGCGCCTTGCCGTTCACGAACAGCGTGAGGGACCGAATGCACCAGCCGTTCGTGCCGCTCTTGGAGATTCTCAGTCTCTTGATGTCGCTCATGGTCTGGATGCCCTCGAGGCTGAGGTCATAGGTGAAGACGTCGCCGCTCTCGAAGTCGTCCCGGCCATAGTCGAGATAGGTCGAATTGTTATCGCTCAGTGAGGCCAGCACGTTGTCGTCGGTTCCCGCGTTGGACACTCCTGCGGTGATGAGCTTGAGCTGCACGCGGCTGATCGGGGCGCTGTAGTACGGCGGCGGCGGGGGCGGAATGAACTTCACGTCGCCTAGCAGGAGCAGGGGCGATTCGACGCGGACCGGGTATTGCGCGTCGTCGAGCCACCCGCCGTCCACCACCAGGTTGATCCGGCCCGGTTCCTGCTGCATCTCCACCGGGATTTCGCGGCCGGCGGCATCCCGCGCCACGGCCGGCCCGTAGTGCACCATCGGCTGGTCGGCTTCGTAGTAGGTCAGCCCGCCCAGCGAACGCACCTGGCCCAGCTCCGGCGCCAGGCTCGTCTCCACCTGCTGGTACAGCACCAGGTCCTCGCCCCGCCGGGTGACCGCATGGTGGATTTCAAAGGCCTGATCGGCGCCCCGCTCGTTGACCTGCACCGATTCGATAATGCCGTCCGTGCGGACGAGCGCCACGTCCTTCTCCCTGCCCACCGGGGCCGCCGTACCGCGGCGCGCAGCGGGGATTCCCTCCTGCCCGTTGCCGGCGCCCGCCCATTGCAGGTGCAGGCTCCGGCTCACGGTGCCGGCCGTCCGCAGTGAGATCCCCGAAGCTGAGATCTCCACCTGGCCGTCGGCCGCGGCGGTGGAGAACACTCCCGGCCGAGAAGCTGTCATCGAGATCGCGCGGGGCTTGGCTGCAGGCGGCTGTACCGGCGCTTCATCCTGGGCGGTCAGCGGCTGCAACGGCGCCGCGAAGCACGCCAGCAGGGGGAGGACTCTGAAGTACCGGGCCAGCGCGAGCGACTGCCGCCGGGAGGCCGTTTCCGATTTCGTCATTTGCTGTTTCATTGGCTTGTCTCCTTCTCGACGCAGAATCAAAGAGCAACGCGCATGCCAGAAGCCGAGCAGCGCGGCGTTCAGTCTGCAACCCACTGAAAATTAATCGGTTCAGCTCCGAATGGAAGGCGCCGGCGGGCGCAGCGCGATTCGCGCGAGTGTCAAAAGCGACAGCGCCGCGGGCCCCGGAACTCGCTGCCAATTCTCACAAAACAAACAGCTTCTCCTCATTCATGCAGGAAACCGCGGACCGCCTGGGCCACTGTCGATTTTGACAATGCCGCGGCCGGCATAGCCGCCGGACGCCGCCTGCGCGTGGCCGTCGCCGCGTTCCGGTTTTCGTTTCGTTGCTCGCCGGATGCGGTAATCTGTCATGAACGGCCGCTCCAGGCTCAGCCATGACCGGACAGACCATCTCGCATTACCGCATTCTCGAGAAACTCGGCGAGGGCGGCATGGGCGCTGTCTACGAGGCGGAAGACCTCAAGCTGCGTCGCCACGTGGCGCTCAAGTTCATCCCGCGGCATGTGCTCGAAGATCGTGAAATCAAGGTGCGCTTCGTGCGCGAGGCCCAGACGGCCGCGGCCTTGCACCATCCGAACATCTGCACCGTCTTTGAACTGGACGAAGAAGTCGGCTTCCTGGCGCTCGAACTCGTCAAGGGACCCAGCCTCAGGGATCGCATCCGGGAACGGCCGTTGAAGCTCGACGAGGCGCTGCGTATCGCCATTCAGCTGGGTGAAGCGCTACGGGTGGCCCATCAGGCGGGCATCGTTCACCGAGACATCAAGAGCGCCAACGTCCTGTTGGGACTCGATGACCAGCCGAAATTGACCGACTTCGGTCTGGCTACCCTGGCCGACAGCACCCGCGTGACTAAAACCGGCACCACCATCGGCACGCCGGGCTACATGGCGCCCGAGCAGGCGGCCGGAGAGAAGTTGGACCGGCGAACCGACCTGTGGTCCATGGGCGTCGTCCTGTACGAGATGGTGACGGGACGGCTGCCCTTTGCCGGCGACAGCGAAGCCGCCGTCGTCCACGCGATTCTCTACCTGCAGTACGAACCCCTGACGGCGGTCCGCGCCGGATTGCCCGTGGAACTCGACCGCATCGTCGCCCGCTGTCTCGCCAAGGATCCGGATGATCGCTATCAGCATGCCGACGATCTTCTGGTCGACCTCCGGCGGTTAAGCCGTCCCTCCGCGGTCACGCCGGCGCCCGTTGTGCAAAGGCAGAGCCGGCGTGGATGGCTGGCCGCCGCTGTGCTCGGCGCCGCTTTGTGTCTCTCGCTCGGATGGAATCTCTGGGTGGCGGGACGAACGGCGGCAACCTCGGCGCCGCCGCTCCGGATTGCTCTGGAGAGCGGCATCGAGGCCGGCCCGCCGGGAACGTCCGACATCTTCTCGCCGCCCGCGATATCCCCTGACGGAACGAAAGTGGTTTTCAGCCGCGACGGCGCTCTGTGGCTTCGCGAATTGAACCGGCTGGAGGCGCGGCGCCTGGACGGCACCGAAAAGGCCGTTGCTCCCTTTTGGTCTCCGGATAGCCGCCAGATTGCGTTTTCCGCCGGCGGCCTGGTGAAACGCATTCCGGCCGCGGGCGGTGAAGCCGTCATCCTCGGAGAAAATAGAGCCGGCTGGTTTCTGGGCGGGGCGTGGAGTCCTCGCGGCCAGATTCTGCTCGCGCTCGCGGATGGGATCTACTCCACCACGCAGCAAGGCGGCCAGTTCCAGCTGGCCCTCGCGCCGGATCGTCAAGCAGGAGAGCAGGACTTTCATCGCCCTGAGTTCCTGCCGGACGGCGAGAGTTTCGTCTATTCGGTGCATCCCCGCCTGAGCTTCAAGTTCTCTCTCTACCTGCGCAGCAAGGGCGTGTCGCGCCTCATCCTGCAGGATGGAATCAACGCTGCGGTCGACCCGTCGGGCTTCCTCCTTTTCGAGCGCTTCCGCGCGGGCCTGGCTCTGTTCGCCGTGCCCTTCGCCACCTCAGGCCCGGCCTTCGCCGGCGACCCCGTTTTCCTGGCCGCCAACGCCGCCGGTGTGAGCGTCTCCGGCACCGGAGATCTCACCTTTGTCACCGGACCTCCGGCCGCCGCGTATGAACTGGTTGTCGTAAGCCGCGATGGGAAAGTGCTGCACGCCACGCCGGGTGAGTACAAGTCCCTCCGGCATCCTGCCTTGTCGGATGACGGCAACTTCGTGGCGCTTTCTGCCACCCCGGTGCATGAGGTTGGGATTTGGCTTCACGACATCCAACGCGGCACCCGTGTGCCGCTCACCAGCGGAAATTCGCTATTCACGGCTCCTGACTGGCTATCAGGCGGTAAGGAGTTGGCCTACCTCGCGACCACCAACGAGCGGACTGCTGTCGAACTGCGCGATCAGACCACCGGCTCCTCGCGCGTCCTCTTGCGGAGCGAGGACTTGAGTCAGGTCGACCCGCCTTCACTCTCCCCTGACCGCCGGTGGGTGGTGTTCACCTCCAGGAAGCGATCCAAGCCGCGATTGATGGTGGCGGATCCCGCCAACGCCGCCAGCGCCAATCCTTGGATGCCCGGCGATTTCTCCGAACGCAATCCCCGCCTCTCACCCGATGGACGGTTTCTGGCTTACACCTCGGATGCCACGGGGAGCTGGGAAGTGTACGTGCAAGCTTTCCCTGCGGGCGGCCCCCGCTGGCAGGTCTCTGTCTCCGGCGGAACGCTGCCCAGATGGACAAAAGGGGGCACTGAACTCGTTTTCGTGCGGGACAATTCCTTGTGGTCCGTGCGCGTGGCGCCGGGCAGCCCGCCTGTCTTCAGCGCACCTGAACTCCTGCTGGATGGCGCCCCCTCGCATCTGGAGCTATACTCCTTCAGCCCCCAGCAGTCGTCCTACGATATCAGCCGCGATGGCCAACGGATTGTCGCGGTGCGCCGCCACAACACGGATGCCCCTGCCGTGGTGTTGATGCAGAACTGGCGCGCGCAGCTCGGACGATAGATCCGCGGAGCTTCGCAGGCGGCCCCGCCTCCTCTCCAGGTGGTCACCATCGCCTCGACCATCGGCGGCGCGCTCCGCATTCGAGCACCGCCCAGCGCGATTTTGATTCCGCACCAATTGGCTTGGTATATGCTAGCTGGGATCGGATGAACTACTCTCTGAACGCGCTGGCTGGCCCCCTGGAGGGCATGCAGTGGCCCCTGGCGGAGAGCCTGTCTATCGGCCGCGACCGTGCGAACGACATCTTCCTCGAAGACCACGCGGTTTCGCGCCGGCACTGCGTGGTGCAAAAACAGGATGGCGCCTACCTGCTCAGAGACCTCGATAGCAGCAACGGCACTTGCGTCAACGGGGCGCCCGTGCAGGAACGGCGCC
The DNA here is from genome assembly GCA_016213725.1 of Acidobacteriota bacterium. Classification (GTDB taxonomy): domain Bacteria; phylum Acidobacteriota; class Terriglobia; order Bryobacterales; family Bryobacteraceae; genus Paludibaculum. The sequence continues at coordinate 6,572 of JACQZS010000244.1, forward strand.
TCGAGCCGGGTGACCGCATTCGCGTGGGCCGGACGGTGTTCTGCTACGGCCCGTTGGAGGACAACCAGGCCAGGCCCCTCTCCGGCGGGACCTCTGTCGGCAAGACTCAGGTGCTTCGCGTCGAAGAGTCGATTTACCGCAGGCCGGATGTCGCCGCGCCGGCGCAATCCGGGCTGCAGCTTCTGATCCGGTTCCTGACCTCGCTTGGCGAGGCGCGCGGGCCCGGGCAGTTGAAGCAATATGTGGTCGATTCGCTGCTGTCGGCCACGGGAGCCGGGCGCGGAGCGCTCGTCACGGCTCACGCTGGCGGCCTGGCCTGCGCTTGGCTTTCGCATCCGGAAATGCGAGTAGCCGAAGAGGTGGTGAGGCAGGTCCTCGCGCATGGAGCGGCGCTGGTGTCGAACGAGGTGACCGGAGCGGGCGACGCGACGGCCGTGCTGGCCCTGCCTTTGCCTGGCGCGGACGGTCCCTTTGGGCTGGTGTATCTCGATACGAATGACCGCCGGCACAGCTTCTCCGGCGATCATCTTCAACTGGCCGCTGCGATGGCGGCGGCAGCGGCGGCGCCACTGGAGAGCATGTTGCGGATCGAGCGTTTGGAGGCGGAAAACCTCAGGCTTCAAAACGAGATCCACATCCAGCACGACATGGCCGGCGACAGCCCGCGGATGCGCGCCGTCTACGCGTTCGTGGCCAAGGCCGCGCCCTCGCATTCCACCGTGCTCATTCGAGGCGAAAGCGGCACGGGCAAGGAACTGGTGGCGCGAGCCATCCATCGCAACAGCCCGCGGGCCCGCGGTCCGTTCCTCGCGGTGAACTGCGCCGCGCTGACGGAATCGCTCCTGGAGAGCGAACTTTTCGGCCATGAGAAGGGCGCGTTCACTGGCGCGGTGGCGCAGAAGCGGGGCAGAATCGAGGAGGCCGCCGGCGGCTCGCTGTTCCTCGACGAGATCGGAGAACTCGCCCCCGCCATGCAGGCCAAACTGCTGCGCGTGATTCAGGAGAGGGAGTTCGAGCGCGTCGGATCGGCCAGGCCGATCAAGGCGGATATCCGTCTGATCGCGGCGACGCACCGCAGCCTGGAGTCGATGGTCAATGACGGCTCGTTCCGGCAGGATTTGTACTACCGCCTGAACGTAATCAGCGTCACCATCCCGCCGCTGCGCGAGCGCTGCGAGGACATCGGGACTCTGGCCGAACATTTCATTCAGAAGCACGGCCGCGGTATCGGGCGGGCGGTGCGAGGGCTCAGCGCGGATGCATCCGCGCGCCTGAGAGCCTACGCCTGGCCGGGCAACGTTCGCGAGCTTGAGAATGCCATCGAGCGCGCACTGGTGCTGGGATCGACGGATCTGATCCTTCCCGACGACCTGCCGGAGACCGTGGCCGAAGCCGGAATCGCCCCCGCCGGCGCCGATCCGGACTTCCACGAGCAGGTCAAGCAGGCCAAGCGGCAGATCGTGCTGCGGGCGCTGGAAGCCGCCGGCAAGGACTACAACGAAGCGGCCAGGCGGCTGGGCTTGCACCCGAGCAATCTCTATCGCCTGGTCCGCAACCTGGAAATGAAATCCGAGCTCGAGTAAGGCGCCGCCGTCGGACACTCCCCCCCCGGCGGAGTTCGGCTGCAAAATCGGGAGACCATCCCTGGGCCTGTCGCATGACGAGGCCACGTGTCGCCGTGGTTCCGAATCCCGCTCCGTTTGCCGCGCATCTCCCCGGTTCGCGCGGCGAATCCAGGCCAAAGCTCCTGCCGCTCTGCACACTCCGGCTACGGAACGCCTGAGACCCTTCACCTCCTCCGCTGCAGATCGCCCAGATCCACGGTCTGGCCTCTCGGATCGGTCTTCCCCAACGCATTTCTGATGGATTCCGCGCGGCGCCTGTATTGCGTCGCCTGGGCCTTCTGCCCCGCGCCCTCCAGCAAAACCGCGTAAGACGCCAGGATCGAGCCGACAACTGCATGCTCCTCGCCCAGTTTCTCCTGCGCAATGGCCAGCGCTCTGCGATAGTACGGCTCGGCCTCCGCCCGCCCGTTGACGACGGCATGCAAGGTCCCGGCGTTCATCAACACTCTGATCAGCGCCGGATCGTCCGCCGGCAGCGTGGCGCTGGCCATCGCCAGGGCGCGTTCATACGCTGCCCGCGCTCCCGCAAAACGCCCCATCTCCATGTAGAGGTATCCCAGATTGCTCAGCATTTCGATCACTTCCACGCCATTCGGCTTCAGCTCCTCCCACAGCTTCAGGGCCTCCAACTCGAACCGCTCCGCGCCGTCCAATCGGCCGAGGCTGAACTCCAGCGCGCCCAATGTCGCCAGCAGTCTCGCAAAACCGGCGTCGTGCCGCAGCGGCATCGGCCGGTTCTCCGCCAGCGCATGCAGCCCCAGCCGTCCGGCCTTGCGGTGTTGCCCCGTATCAATGTATAAGCTCGCCAGGTTGACGGTCGATTGGAAGCGGAATTCGCTGGCGGAGTCCCCGGCCGCCTCCTCTAAGGCAAGCGCCCGTCGATAGCATTGCTCCGCCTGAAGGTACCGGCTCATGGAGTGGTAGACGGATCCGAGGTTGTGCAGGATGGCCAGCTTCCGCGGATCGCGCGCCGCCGCGCCCTCGGTCTCCGCCAGGAGCGCCAGCAGGCGCTTCTCGGCTTCCTCGTATGCTCCCTGCCGGTGCAGTTGCTCGCTCTCGTTCAGCCGCTGGGAGAAAGTCGCCTGGGCCTCTGCCGGCGCCAGGCCGGCCGAAACCGCCATCCACAACATGATCGCCGTCGCGCACAAGCGTCTCACGCCAACATCCTCATGCCCGAACTGCCCCAAGGAAACAGGCGAATGAGGGCAGGTGCCTGGCTGCGGTGGAATGCGGTGAATTGCGGTCTCTTGCCGCTACCCCAAACGGTTTGAGTCCCATGGAGTGCCGGACTACAATGAGTTGCTGCCATGGTGCCTGAATCCAATCAGGGGCCGGCGAATGGGTCGTTAGACTCGTGGAAGGAGATCGCCGTCTACCTTGGCAGGGACGTCAGCACCGTCCAGCGCTGGGAGCACAGCCGCGGTCTGCCGGTTCGCCGCATTCAGGGCGGCAAAAGAGGCGCGGTCTATGCGCTCAAGTCCGAACTCGATGCCTGGAAGTATCAGGACGGGCGCGGCCGAGGCACCGGCGAAAACTGCTCTCCGGATCACTCCCCCTCACGCTCGCCGTTGCCTTTTCACCGCCCAACCCTCCTCTGGACGGCGGCGGCCGCCGCCGCCACCGCGCTACTCTTCGCCCTCGTCTTCCTCGGGGCACGGCGCTCTGAGGCCCCGCTCCGCTTCGTGCCGCTCGCCAGTCTTCCCGGCGAAGAACTCGATCCCGCTCTGTCGCCTGACGGCGGGGGCGTCGCCTTCAGCTACCGCGAAGGGCCGGGCGCTCTCGATCTCTATGTAAAAAGAGTCGGCGCGGGAGAGCCTCTCCGCCTCACACAAACTCCGGAAGATGAACTCTTTCCTCAGTGGTCGCCGGACTCCAGCCGGATCGCCTTCTTCCGCGACCCCGGCCGTGAAATCTGGATCATCGGAGCGACCGGCGGCGGGCAGCGCAAGGTCGGCACCGTGCAGAGCCACAGAGGGATCGGCCCCCTGGCATGGTCTGCCGCCGGCGATACTCTATTCCTGGCGGATGCGGAAGACAGCCGGCGAACAACCTCGCTTTACGCGCTGCACCTGGCCACCGGCTCCAAAACACGCCTCACCTTCCCGCCGCGGGACATCCCCGGAGACGCCCATCCCGCGCTCTCCCCGGACGGCCGCTGGCTGGCGTTTACCCGGCAGGATCTGTTCATGGTCAAAGAGGTCTGGGTCATGCGGAGAACCGGCGGCCCACCCCGCCGCATCACTTCCGACCGCCGTAACATAGCCGGGCTCGCCTGGCTCGATAACGGGAATCTCCTCTTCATCTCTGACCGCGGCGGACCGGGCCCCGCCATCTGGAAAGTTGCGGCCGCCGGAGGCAGCCCGCGGCTGGTCGCCTACCTTCCGCCATACGCCAGAGGCTTGTCCGTCTCGTCGCCGGCCCGGCGCATCGCCTACGTCCAGTTGACGGTGAGGAGCAGTATCTGGCGATACGCGTTGGCTTCCGGACAAAACGACCCGGAACGGCTCATCACTTCCAGCGCCGTCCAGGCGCACCCCCAATACTCGCCGGATGGAAACTCCATCGCCTTCATGTCGGACCGCTCCGGCTTCATGGAGATCTGGGTGGCCCGCGGCGACGGCGCCAACCCCCGGCAACTCACAGACCTGCACGGGATGGGCGGTGCGCCCCGCTGGTCTCCCGACGGCCGGCGCATCGCCTTCGATATGCGGGTCGATGGAAACCACGGGATCTTCGTCGTCGGCGCCGACGGCGGCCCCGTCGCCCGCCTGGTAGCTGACTCCTTCGAAAATGGCTCGCCCAGTTGGTCCCGCGATGGCAACTGGATCTACTTCCTGTCTAATCGCAGCGGCGCCCACCAGGTGTGGAAGATCGCCGCCGCCGGCGGATCGCCGTCTCAGGTCACGCGGGATGGCGGCCACATCCCCTTCGAATCTCCGGACGGAAAGGTCCTGTACTTCGCCAAAGGCCCGCCTGAGCTGGGAATCTGGAGGAAGACTCTACCCGGCGGCGAGGAGACGCCGCTGCTTCCTGGCTTCTCGGGAGCGCCCGCCGGCGCCTGGCAGGTCGCATCCAACGGAATTTGTTTCATCGACACATCCAGCCCCGGCGCTCCTTCACTCAAACTGTTGCCTTTCGGGCCCGGCGAGGCCAAAGTCCTCGCCACTTTCCGCGGCGTGGAGTATCCAGCCAGATTTCCAGGCGGTGTGATCAGCGTGCACCCCATCTCCGTCTCGCCGGATCACAGGTTCGTCCTGCTCACCAGGCTCGATCATCGTCAAGGCAACATCATGATCTCCGAACTGCACCCCTGACGGTGCCCCGCTTCCGTTCCAGCACTTCGCACTGCACGCACGGTGCCCCCATCACCTGCCCGCCCCAGCTTCCGCCCCCGGGATGGCCCGCATCCTCAATCCCGCCGAAACATGAAATCGCAAGCGACTTCCTGCGGTTTTCGGGCAGGCAGGTCAGACCCACATCGAGAAACTCCCGCTGTTTACGATCGTCAGGAAGCGGCGTGCTGCTGCTTTCCAGTTGGCTTCCTCGCGTCCGGCATCTCTGAGAATCGCAGAGAGTTCACTTCGCGCTCGAACTCCGCCACCGAATTCACGATCTCTTCGAATCGTGGCGGCTCATCGAACAGCATCACCGCCATCTCGCGATAGTCCTGTCGCAGGGCCGTAACCCTGTCTGCCGACGGCGCCAGCCGCAGCGTTCCCGGACGGGCGAGATCGTATCTGCACCAGGCGGACGGGTAGAACGTCTGTTTGTGTCGCACCACTCGTTCGAGCAGATCCAAGTCCGCCAGTGCCTCGTCCTTCACCACCCCTCGGGTCAGCATGGCCACGTCGTAATAGTGTCGGGAGTACCGGCCGGGAAGCGGCCTCTCCGCCGGCCGGTGATATTCAGCATGAAGGATGGTCACCTTCTCCCAGAAAGTTCGTTTCGCCAGAATGGCGGCAACCTCGACGTCCGGCTCGCTCATGAGTTTCGGGAACTCCTCCGCCGCGAACGCCCGGATGACGAAGCGGTCTCTCGGGACGAACTCTGCGTGGGTTCCCAGTTCGAGCACCACCTGCGGCGCCATATAGGAGACGAACTGCCTCGTGCCGGAAGGGTAGAGGAAACGCACGACATTCGGATCCTGCTCATCCACCTTCAGCGTCCACCCGCCGCCACTCCCGAGAAGTTCACGGCAGCGGACGGTGACATGCTCCGCGAACTCGCCTCGAATGTACTGCTGGCACTCCGTAATCATCTCGCCCAGCAGCTTTACCTGCTTTGACCGGGACAGCCCGGGCGCGTACGGGTCGCGGTCTCCGCGGAAGCCAAGCGCCGCGTAATCAACCGCGAGATCGATGTCTTCCGAGAACCTCCGGATCGCGTGGAAGATCTTCGACAGTGAAGTTCCGCCCTTGAACAGCAGCCGGCCCGACAGCGCCTCAATGGAAAAGAGCTGTTTGAGCATCCAACAGACCCAGAAGTCCTTCTCGATCACAGCTTCTGGCAGCCCCTTCCTGTTCGCGGCTTCGGCGAATACGTCCGCGCGCTCTTCTGCGGACATCTGGGCAACCCTGTTCACCGTTCCTCCGTGGCGATCTTGCGCACCGTTTCAAAGATCCAGTCCGCGCCGAACTGGGTGGCCTTTAGGAGCTTCCTTTTGTCGGCTGGCGTAAGCGTGGACCGGAGGCGCGCGATCTCGGCATCTCCTACTCTCTCTTTCCCGAGATGGCGAAGCGCCTGAACGACGAGAGCGGACGTCCCTTCGACGCCGGCAATCGCCTTCGGCCGGGCATGCTTGAGGGTCACTTTCCGGCGGCCAATCAGAACTTCCTTGTTAGGACCATCCGTCAGGTAAACAATCCGGGCCGGCACCTGCGTGGAGAGTCCAACAAGGTTAGCCGCCCACGGACCATCGGGAACGATCTTCCAGCGCTGGCGGCGCGCCATCGCCTCAATGGCTTCGTTGATGTCCGGGGTCAGCTCACCGCCGAGCGCCGGATTCGCTTTCGGAACATCGTACAGGCCGCGCCTCACCCGCCGGATCTTTCCGTCGCGCGCTAGGCCCGCCAGCGTTACATCAACGGTACCGCGGGTCGCAATCGTCAGAAAGTCCTTGGCGGTAAAGGCTGTGCCGGCGGCCAACCGTCCGATGCGCCCAAGTATCTGATCTTTCATGGTTTGCATCGTGTCATACCCATCAGAGGATTTAGAAAAACTATACCACTTTTTCTAAATGGAGCTACCTGCCCGCCACGGCTTGGAGCGGCTTCCTCGTATCGGCCTTGAGGTCGTCTGCTTCGCACCCTGACTTGTTCCCAAAAGTCCGCGCAACTGAGAATGACAACCTGACATCCACTCAGTTCGGCACTTCACCCTCATCGCCTACTCCAGGTTTGGAGGGCGAAGTGGCGTCGCCGCTGGTCCTTGCGAACGCCCTTGGTGTCTGTTAACCCAAGGCCGAATGCGGCCTGACTTCGTTGTAGTCTCATCTCCCGGCTTCGGACTGGCGCCGGGCGTCGGAAGCGCCATGCTCGACATGCGCTACGGCTTGCCCCGTCCACCGGCACTCTCGCGACACCGCGCAAGAGCTTGAGCCGGAGTCATCCGGAGTAGTGCAGCGTGGTTCTCCGGGCGGATTGCATTCAGGCTGCTGGCCGGGGCCAGTTGACTTTTCGGCCCCCAAAGTCATATATGCCAAGAGGTCCAATGGTGAGAGACTCCACTCGGCGGTTGACTGCATACACCTTCATGGCCGCAGCCATGCTGCTGTTTTGGCGGGGTGTGCTCTCTTCGGACTATACCGTGCCCTGGGACTTCCGCGGTCACCACCTCCCCCTCGCGGCGGCGTATGCCGACGCTTTGTCAGAAGGCGAACTGCCGCTTTGGGACCCATATACCTATTGCGGCCGCCCCCTGCTTGCGAATCCCCAGGCGGCTGTTTTCTATCCCGGCAATGCGCTGGTCGCTCTCGCAGGGCGCAAGCATCTCCTGCGCAACATGGAATGGCTCATGGTGTCGCATGTCGTACTTGCCGCGTGGTTGGCGTATGAGCTTGCGCGCCGCATGCAGCTGCGCGAGCCGTCGGCAGTTCTGGCCGGCTTGATCCTCGCTTTGGGCGGATGGGCCGCGTCGCAAGCGCAGCATCTCAGTTCGATCCTTGGCCTGCCCTGGCTGGTGGCCGGCTGGTTGGCTCTGTTTTGCAGCGGAGGCTGGCGTGTCGGCTTGCTCGCGGTGGCATTGGCGCTGCACTTCTTCGCCGGATTCACTGCCTCCACTCTGGCGGCAGGCGTCTCCATCCTGCTGGTGGCGGCGTGGCGCCGCTGCCTGCCGCAAGCTTTGGCCGGCGCGGCGCTAGCCCTGGCGCTGGCAGCCGCTCAGATTCTGCCTTCGCTCGAACTCGTGGCCCACAGCGTAGGGCAGTACCGCACCGACTGGCTGAAGGGCGGCGGCGGGATGCCGTTGCTCTCTCTTCTCTCCCTGGTGTGGCCCAGGGTCGAAGGCCCTTACGATCCGACAATGCTCTATCTCTTCGTGAGTTTCACCGGCCTTCTGCTCGCCCTTGCCGCCGCGCGCCGTGCTCCTGCTCTGGGCGTGCTGGCCGCCGTGCTTTGCCTCGTCATGCTCGGAGACTCCACTCCCATCGGGCGCGTGCTCTTCCAGTTGTTGCCGCGTTTCCTGGCGAACACCGTGTTCTGGTACGTTTTCGCTGCGCCCTTCACGCTCGCTGTGGCCATGTTGGCTGCGCACGGCTCGGACCATTTGCTGCGCAAACCGTCTTGGGGCTGGGGCGCCTGCGTCCTGGTTGCTTTGGAACTCACACTGGCAGGCTCTGGACGTGTTTTTAATACCAAGCCGATTTCCAGCGAACCCCAGTTTGATGGCGGTCTGGACGGCTCGCCGGCAGCCGAACATCAGTTGATTCAATTGACCGGCAGCGGCCGCTACGATACCTGCGACGATGCCCTGTGGCTGGTGACCGGAGCGCCGCTCATCCATCTCCGTACGGCATCCGGCTATGACCCCCTCGCCCTGGAACGGTTGATCCAGGCGCGGCTCGCTGTGGCCAGCGGCCAGCGCTGGGGCGCGTGGTACCAGGTGGAGCAGCCAGGCCGGGCTGCCGTCGACGCTCTCGGGCTGCGCGTCCTCATCGGTCGGGGAGAGCGCCCGCCACCCCCGGGTTGGCGCGTTGCGCTTCGCTGGCCCGGACGCACTGTGTATGAGAGAGAACACCCGTTGCCGCGATTCCGCCTCACGCCCTCCACCGTAACCGCCGCAGATCTGCCTTCGGCCGCGAAGCTCATGCAGAGTCCCTTCTTTCAGCCTGCGCAAGCCTCCATCGTGGAAGGCCTGCCAGCCGGCTCATACTCCACCGGAACCGTTGCAGTGCGCCGGGAGTCCAGGCATCATCTGGTGCTGGAGACCTCTGCTCCCGGCACCGCTTTTCTCAGTACCTCTGAACCGGCATACCCGGGCTGGACGGCCAGCATCGACGGCCATCCCGTCCCATGGGTGTTCACGAATGTCGCCTTTCGCGGCCTTGAAGTGCCTCCGGGCCGCCATCGCGTGGAATTCCACTTCAGTTCTCACCGCCTGCAACTGGGACTTTGGATCTCCGCTGCAGCCGTTCTCGCGCTGATTGTCGTGATTGCCAAGGGCGGTAGTGGGAGTTCGGCCGCGCAAAGCCAGCGTGTGAATTGAGGGCCTGACAGAGTCCGGCCCCTGCCTGCTCCAGTCGAAGCCCTCCGCCTTTCACCGCAGGGGTTGACGGCGGATGGCCCAAGACAGGCTCGTGCCTGGAGAGCGCGCAGACCAGTTGATGGAGCGCGCCGCGGGCAAGGATGTGGCCCTGGTCAGAAAACCGTGACGTCGCGAAATCGGTCATCTCCGGTTGCGCGCAGTCGCCGGACAATCACCTCGCGGCGCCGCATGACAGCGGCGAGTGCGTGCCTCAACTCCTCCCTTTACTGCCGGCCGCGCTGCGCGTCCTCTCCCGCGGCCGGCGCGCTACCGCCCTCGAAGTCCGCGCCTTGCGCCGGCAGGTTGCCGTCCTCCAGCGCAACCGCCTGGTCGGCCCAAACGGAACGACGGATCTGGCCCTTCCTGTATGCTGGAGTCACCACAAACCGGAGCAAAACGGCAAATGATCGAACTTGGGCTTGCGAGGTTTCGCCCCGGTCTTCTGCTGCTCAATCCACACGCTGATGTTGTGATGGACCTGGCGGTAGCGGAGGGCTTCGCGAAGTGGAAGTTTGTCACATCTCCGCGCAGGCCGCCTTCCGAGGATCGAATCGCGGCCACTCTGCAACTACTGCTGCTGGATGACGACGTCTCAATGCTCTACGTTCCTCCTGGAATCGGCACTCGAAAACGACAGCCGAAAGGGCGGCATGTCGACCTGGCAAGCCTCAAGAGTCTGGGCATCTTGAACCTGATCGAGCCGGACAAGGCAACTTGCGAGAGAATTCGCGGCCTCGACGGTCCCAGCGAAGTCTGGAGGGCCCTGGCGCCTGTTGTGCGTGACTACGAAGATCTCATCCTCGCTCAACTCGAGGCGGTCGGTAGACCGTTGCACTGGTCCATCCTGCGGCTCTTGGTGGCTGTCCGAACTGGCAATTGGGTATTGGCGGACCTGGTATTGCCGTCAGTGCCCGCGGATTACAGAGACGTGGCGGACCTCATTCTCATCGAGCCGCTCTCGATGGAAGTGTTCCTTGCATTGGACCGAACCGTTTCTGACTGTGCGTTCCAGGTGGAACACGCATCTCAGTTGGTCTCTCGCGGTTCAATGCGCATTGCAGGCGCGGGCACCGATAGCGCTGGAAGGCGCCCCAATCAGCAGGTCGCCGGCTCCTCCGTTCAGTTGTGGAAGCTCCTGGTGAGTGAGTTGTTGTCCGCCGACATTGAACTACCCGTGCCTGGCAAACTCAGCGACGTCCCCAGAATCCGCAACCTCCCCGAAATGCAAGCGTTCAGGAGCTTCTTCAATCCTTTTCTCGACGCCGTGATTGCCGGTGACGCCGGTGCGGCCGTCCGGTTGCAGAAAGAGATTCAGTCCGCCCTGCGCGCGTTGCGAATGCTTCCTATGGCGCGGGCCGCGGTCAACTGGGTCACTTACGCCGCCATCGGAATCGGAGTGGCAGAGGCCTTCCTCGGTTTTGCCGGTCCCTCAATTGTCGCAGGACTGATCCCCATTGGATTGCAGCGCCTGGCCCGGAAATGGGAGGCCCAGACCAGTTGGGTCTACATTTCGGATCAGAAGTGGCGATGACCACTTCGGGCAGGACGGAGTGAACGCAAACTCCTCTCCGCTACCCCAGCATCCGCAGCACCGGCCCCAGCCCAACTCCCCGCTCACTCGTCCCCCACCCCCGCCGCCACCCCCTTCCCGGCTCTCCCCAAAATCTCCCGAGCCCGCCCCACGCTCCCCCGCGCCGCCCTCTCCCGGAAGTAATCCTCCGTGCGCAAAGCCGACAGCTTCTCCGCCACCGCAACGTTGATGAACTGGCAATGCTTCGTGTTGAAAGTCACCAACCGGTTCACCATCCCGTTGACCCCAGTTTCCAGCACCATTCTCCCACCCTGGCAAAGCAGCCGAAATAGCTGGTTCTCCCCGGCCCGTCCGAGCACTCCCGTTCCCCTGGAAGACGCCCCGCCAACCCCCAGTCCCGCACTTCCCGGATTTATTTCTATCCCCCTAATCCCAACAAACCAAACCCATTCCTCTCCCACCCCCCCCCACCCCACCCCGAGCCGCCTCCTCTTCCCA
>JACQZS010000237.1 GCA_016213725.1 Acidobacteriota bacterium
CGGAAGTCGTCCGGCGTGCCGAAGCGGGCGGTGGGCGCGAAGTAGCCCACTACCTGGTAGCCCCACGAGCCGGCGTAGGGGTGCTCCATCACCGGCATCAGTTCCAGGTGAGTGAAGCCCAGGCGCTTCACGTAGGGAATCAGGTTGGCGGCCAATTCGCGGTAGCTGAGCGGCTCGCCTTCCGGAGTCTTCATCCAAGATTCCAGATGGACTTCGTAGCAGGAGACCGGGCGGTCCAGCCAGTTGGTTTGGGCGCGCGTATCCATCCAGTGCTGGTCCTGCCACTGGTAATTGCCGAGGTCCCAGACGATGGAGGCCTGCTTCGGCGGCATTTCGCTGAAGAAGCCGTACGGGTCGCACTTGAGTCCGGAGACGCCGAAGATCTTGGAGCGAATGAAGTACTTGTAGATGTCGCCCTGGCGCACGCCGGGCAGGAAGATCTCCCACAAGCCGCCGTTGCGGTGGCGCATGGGGTGGCGGTGAGGATCCCACTGGTTGAAGTCGCCCGCCACAGCCACCATCTCGGCGTTCGGCGCCCACACGGCGAAGCGGCAGCCGGAGACGCCGTCAATCTCCATCAGGTGCGCGCCCATGCTGTGCCACGCCTCGTGGTTGGTGCCTTCGGCGTGGAGATAGATGTCGTGGTCGGTGAGCAGCGGCCGGAAGCGGTAGGGGTCCTCCACGATCTCAGTGCCGCCGTCCTGCAGCTCCACTTCGATCCGGTACGCCCCCGGGTCGGCCTTGGGTTTCACCTCGAACAGCCCGCCGGGATGCACCTGCTCCATGGGTACGGGCTCGGCGTCCGGGCACAATAGCCGGGCGGAAGCTGCCTGAGGAAGCAGCGCGCGGACGATCCACTGCTTAAACACCCGGTGCGGGCCGAGAATGGAGAACGGATCGCCGTGGTACCCGCCGACTATGGCCTCAAATTCTCCGGGCTTCATGCGGCTATTATGGCAGTTCATGGACTTGAACACACTTGAGAAGGCGGAGCTTCACGTCCACCTGGAAGGGTCCGTCCGGCCCGAAACGCTGCGCGACCTCTCACCCCTGCTGACGATGGAGGAGATCCTCGCGCGCTACCGGTATGAGGACTTCATGGGCTTCCTGATGTCGTTCAAGTGGGTCAACCAGCACTTGAGGGAGCCGGAGCACTTCGCCCTGGTCACCCGGCGCCTGCTGCAGGAACTGGAGGCGCAAGGTGTCGTCCAGGCCGAAATCAACGTGAGCGCCGGAGTCCTGTTGATGCGCAAGCTGCCCGTGCGGGAGATCTTCGCGGCCATCGCCGCCGAGGCCGCCCGCAGCCGCTTGCGGGTGCGGTTCATCTTCGACGCCGTGCGCCAGTTCGGGCTGGATCATGTCTGGGCCACCGCTCAGGAGGCGGTGCTGCTGAAGGACCAGGGCGTGATCGGCTTCGGCATCGGCGGAGACGAACTGAACGGCCCGGCCCGCGAGTTTCGGGAGGTCTTCCAATACGCCGTTCAAAACGGGCTGCGCCTGGCGCCGCACGCCGGAGAAACCGATGGGCCGGACAGCGTCTGGGCCGCGCTGGAGTGCGGTGCGGAGCGCATCGGCCACGGCTTCCGCTCCATCGAGGATCCGCTCCTCGTGAAGCACCTCCGCGACCACGCCATCCCGCTGGAAATCTGCCTCACCTCCAACGTTTGCACCGGCGCCGTGCGCAGCCTGCGGGAGCACCCCTTCCGCCGGCTCTTCGACGCCGGAGTGCCGCTCGTGCTGAATTCGGATGACCCGGCGATGTTCCACACCACGCTGGTGCGCGAATACCAGATCGCCATGCAGGAGTTCGGGCTGGGAGCGCCGGAGATCCGCCAACTGGCCGCCAACAGCCTGCGCTACGCCTTTGACCGCCCTTTGGCCAGCCAGACTTTGTAGTCGGCCGGAGGCTGGTGCGCCGCCATCGCGTCCAGCAGCGCCGCCGGATCGGAATCGACGAAGATCATCTCCCGGTGCGCCGGATTAATGAAGCTGTCCGCCGCCGCGCGGTCGCAGAAGGCCAGCAGATGGTCGAAGAAGCCGTTGACGTTCAGCAGCCCCACCGGCTTGGCGTGAAAACGGAGCTGCGCCCAGGTGAGAATCTCGAACAGCTCATCCAGCGTGCCGAAGCCGCCCGGCATGGCGACGAACGCGCCGGCCAGTTCGCACATCAGCGCTTTGCGGTCGTGCATGGACTCAACCACGTGCTGTTCGGTGAGCCGCGTATGCGCCACCTCTTTCTCCACCAGCGCGCGCGGAATCACGCCAGTCGCGTGGCCGCCCTCCGCCAGCACCGCATCGGCCAGCGCGCCCATCAGCCCCACGTGCGCGCCGCCATACACCAGCTTCAGCTTCCGCGCGGCGATCAGCCGGCCCAGGCCGCGAGCCGCTTCGAAGTAAGGTTCCGCCGCGCGCGAACTGGAGCCGCAGTAGACACAGATCGAGTCGAACATCTCTTTGAGAATCCCACACGGCGCGGACAGCGCTCCTCCGCTCACTGCTGTGGAAGGTTCAACGCCCGCCGCGCCGCGCGCGCCACTTGCGCGTCGGCATCTTCCACGAACGGCTTCAGCAGATCCAGCGAGCCGCCGCTCTTGAGGTCGTAGACCAGCGTGAGCCTCTCCGCCGGAGTGAGCGCCGCCGCCGGCGGCATGCGCCCGCTGGGCCACTTGGACCTGTAGTAACCCGCGCCGCGCGCATTCGGCAGGATCCACGCCGGGCACGCGCGCAGCGGGACCTCCTTCCGCGCCTTGTCCACCACCGTGCAGCCGCTGGCCTGATCGGTCCGCCAGCATACCGGAATCGTCCAGGGCTCCTGCCCGCCCGCCTGCGAAAGCACCAGCGCCGGCCCTGCGCCCGGGCCGCAGCGCGCCTCCGCCGAGACCTCGGGGATGCCCGTGCGATTCAGGAAGCTCTCCAGGACCGGCGCCGCCGCCGGCGGCAGCACGGCTTCGAAATCGGACAATCCCGCGTTCGCCTTGGCGTGCCGCTTCAAATAGGCGCGCAGGCCGGACTGAAAGCGGCCGGCCCCCAGCCACTGCTCCAGCATCAGCAGCACCGCCCCGGCCTTCTGATACACAAACGGGCTATAGGCGCCGCGCAGCGCCGTGCGGTCCGGCATTTCCACGCGCACGGCCCGCGTCCGGGCGCCGGCGTCGGTCAGCATGATTCGCTCGCGGGCCTCAATCGCATTCAGGTTCTGCAAAGTGGCCGGCCGCTCCTGGTCCATCATGCGTGCCGTCAGCCAGGTGGCGAAGCCCTCGCTCATCCAGACGTCCTTCCACGTGCTTTGCGTCACCAGATTGCCGAACCACTGGTGCGACAGCTCGTGGGTCATCAGCCCGCGCAGGGCGCGGCGCCGGTCCTCGACGTCGCGCTCCGGCGTCAGCAGTAGCGAGGAGCTGAGGTAGGTGATCAGGCCCGGGTTCTCCACGGCGCCGAAGGCGCCCTCGGGCAGGGCGATGTGGTCCAGCTTGCGCCACGGATAGGCGATGCCCGTGTATTTTTCCAGCCGACGCAGCACCGCGTCCGTAGCCTGCGCAGCGTACAGCCCGGAGGCGGCCTGGCCCCGCGGCGTGATGGTGCGCACAGGCACGCGCTTCCGTCCGGCCCGTGCCTCCGCGGTGGCGTCGAATGGCCCCACGGCGAAGGCCGTCACTTCGGCGGGCAGCAGGTGGGTCTGCTCGAAGTGCACGGTCTTCCAGCCGCCTTCCCTGGCGGTCGCGGAGGTTGCCGGGGCGTTGGTGAACGCCTGCAGCGCCGCCGGCACGCTCAGATGAAACTGCCAGGTGGACTTGTACCGCGGCTCATCGAAGCATGGAAACGCGCGCCGCGCCTCAATCGGCGTGAAGGTCGTGAACAGATACCAATCCGGCCCCACCCGCCGCCGGTACGGGCCGACGAGGAGCCGGTCGTCGATCCGCCCGCGGAACTCCAACATCAGCACCGCCGGACCCGCCGCCACCGGCGCCGACGTCTCCAGCGCCACGAACTCGTCCTCCACCAGCGTGGCTTGCGCCGGCAGCGTCCACGCCCCGGCGCGAATCATCGCCTTCTCGATCTGTAGGCCCTTGGCGTTCAACCATACGCGCGAACTCGCCTCCGTCAGCCGCACATGGATCTCCACCGCCCCCGAAATCTCCGGCACGGCCGGGTCCAGCGTCAGGTGTACCTGATAGGAGATCGGCCGGACCGTGTCCGGCAGGCGGAAGCCCGGCGGCGCCTGCAGAGCGGCCAGCAGGAGCAGGGCGGCGGGAGCGGTGAACATCTAACTACTTTATTTGGAGAATTCGCGGAACGCGCGGCCGGGCTCAATCGTATGGCCTTGTGATGATGCGGTACATGATGGCAGTGGTGTGCCTGGGCGGCCTGTGTGCGCAGACCCCGACGTTCCAAACCGGCGTCTCGCAGGTGCGCGTGGATGTGGAGGTTTATGACCGCGGCGGCCCCGTGTCCAACCTGGCCCTGCAGCACTTCAAGGTGAAGGACAACGGCCACGAGCAGAAAGTGGTCCACGTCACCCAGAACGAAGAGCCGCTCGACGTCATTCTCGTCTTCGACATCAGCGGAAGCATGAAGAAGACCGTGGAGAACGTCGCAGCCACCGCACGCAAGTCCCTGGGCCAGCTCCGGCAGGGCGACCGCGTCAGCGTCATGACCTTCGCCAGCCGCCCGCGCCTCCTGTGCGGTTTCACCGAAGACCTGCAGGCGGTCCAGACCACCATCGAGCGCGACATCCTCGACGAGCCCTTCGAAGGCGCTACGCGCATCTGGGACGCCAGCTACGAATCCGGCCGCGTCCACTTCCGCCAGGGCCGCAGCGGACGCCGCCGCGCCGTGGTCATGATCACCGATAACCTCGGCCAGAAAGGCAAGCGCGACGACGATGAGGCGCTGGAGGCGCTGTGGGAGGCCGATGCCGTCCTCTGCGCCGTGGTCATCGGCAATCCCGAATTCGAGCGGCGGGAGCGCCACGCGATTCACGTGGACAAGATCGTCCGCGAAACCGGCGGTGACCTCATCTACTCCGAAGACCCCGGTGAAGCGTTCCAGAAGATGATCCAGCGCATCCGCAGCCGTTACTCCGTCTATTACGAACAGCCCAAGGGCAAGGGCGGCGAGTTTCGCTCGGTGAAAGTGGAACTGCAGGGCGAGGCGAAGAAACTCCACCCCGACGCCCGCGTGAACGCCCGCAAAGGCTACCGGCTGCCGGACTGATCGGACCTCGCTAGCGTGCGCCGCAGCATCAGATCTGTCAGGTACAGCAGCGCCGGCACGCTCATCAGCGCCACAATCGAGTAGCTCCTGAAGTGGATCAGAGCGGCGAAGGCGGCCAGCGCGGCCAGCGACAGCAGCGCGCCTTCCAGTTCCCACTTGAAGGCCAGCAGCGGCGATAAGCAGGCCGTCGCGCACAGCGCGATGCCCAGCCATTCAATGAACTTCGTGGGCGGCCCCGAATGCGGGTTGATGAATTCGCCCGCCGCAATGGCCAGAAATCCGCCGGCGATCACCAGCGCTGCCAGGCGGGGCAGCCACCGGAAGTGCTTCACCACGACGCGCTGCATAGGTTCCCTCTGGTCTCAGCATGGGGCGGAAGCCTCTGCCCGGCAACTCCCGGGCGATGAACGGCGCGCTGTGCCCATGAACGGCGGAAGCGCGGGATAGAATGGTGGGCGATTCCGGTAGGAGGTTGTCTGAAATGAAAACAGCCATGGCGTTGCTGATGGCCTGCGCGATGTGGGCCGGCGCCCAGACGCAGGCGCAATTCGCGCAGTCAATGGATAGTTCCGCGCAGGTGATCGCGAAGTTTGCCAAACCCCCGGCGGCCTACAGCACGCTGCCGTTCTTCGTCTGGAATGGCGAACTCAGCGAGAAGGAGATCGACCGCGTCATCTCCGACTACGCTTCCCAAAACGTCCAGGGCTTCTTCATCCACCCGCGGCCCGGCCTCATCACGCCCTACCTCTCCGAACGCTGGTTCCATTTGATCCGCTACACCGTGGACCAGGCCAGGAAGCGTGGCATGGTCGTCTGGCTCTATGACGAAAACTCCTATCCCAGCGGCTTCGCCGGCGGCCCTGTGCCGGCCGAGCTGCCGGA
>JACQZS010000247.1 GCA_016213725.1 Acidobacteriota bacterium
AAAGACCGGTGGATTTTCTCGATCGACGCGGCAGGCGCGAAAGCGCGTGTCCTCTTTCACCTCCACGACGATGCCTGGGTAGGAGGCCCCGGCGGCTTCACGCTGGGGTGGATGGAAGGCGACAAGAGCGTTTACTTCCAGGCTGAGCGCGACGGCTGGTCACACCTCTACGCCGTGGACTACGAGGGCGGTGAGCCGCGGGCTTTGACTGCCGGGAAGTGGGAAGTAGAGTCCGCCGTCCTCTCCCGGGACCGCAAGACCTTCCTCCTCACAACCAGCGAGGAGAGCCCCTACGAGCGGCACTTGTCTACCATGTCGGCCGAGGGCGGCGCGCGGAAGAAGATCACTAGCGAAGCGGGCGACTACGAGGGCACTTGGTCTCCGGACGAAAAGTCCATTGCCGTGATCCACGGCTACACCAACCGTCCGCCGGAACTCTATGTGATGGACAACACTGCCGGCGCGAAGATGACGCGGGTGACCACTTCGCCGGCGCCTGAATTCCTGGCGCGCGCCTGGCTCGACGTGCCAATTGTCAGAATCCCGGCGCGTGATGGAGCCCAGGTCCCCGGCCGGCTGTTCAAGCCTGCGGGCTGGAAGCGCGGCGGCCCGGCCGTGGTGTTTGTCCATGGCGCCGGATACCTGCAAAACGTGCATCGGGGATGGGCCACCTACCCTCGCGAGTATCTGTTCCACCATCTGCTGATGGAGCGCGGCTACCTGGTGCTGGATATCGACTACCGTGGTTCGGCGGGATATGGCCGCGACTGGCGCACGGCCATCTACCGGCACATGGGCGGCAAGGACTTGGATGACCACGTGGATGCTGCGCAGTGGCTGGCGAAGGAGCACGGGGTGGACTCAAAAAGGATCGGCATCTACGGCGGCAGCTATGGGGGCTTCATCACCCTGATGGCGATGTTCACGCAGCCGGGAGTCTTCGCCGCCGGCGCGGCCCTGCGGCCCGTCACCGACTGGGCGCATTATAACCACCCCTACACCGGCAGCATCCTCAACCTCCCGCAGAAAGACCAGGAGGCCTACCGCCGGAGCTCGCCTATCTACCATGCCGCCGGCCTGCAAGGCGCGTTACTCATCTGCCATGGCGTGGTGGATGTCAACGTCCACTTCCAGGACACGGTGCGGCTGGCGCAGAAGTTGATTGAACTGCGCAAGGAGAACTGGGAAGTGGCCATGTACCCGGTGGAAGACCACGGCTTCGTACAGCCCACAAGTTGGGCGGACGAGTACAAGCGCATTCTGAAGCTGTTTGAGGCGAATCTGAAAAAGTAGACGCTACCAGCCCAGAATCGCCATCCTCTGCAGGATGATGGCGCTGTAGTTGTTCATGCGCGCTGGCCGGCGTTTGCGCGGATTTGGCAGGATGGCCGCCAGGCGCGCTCCTGATTCGCGCGAGATGGCCGAGGCGGGCAGACGGTAGTGGAACTGCGCGGCCGCTTCAGCGCCCCACACGCCCGGCCCCCACTCGACGACGTTGAGATAGAGTTCCAGGATGCGCTGCTTGCCCAGGATCAACTCGGCCAGAGGCACGGTGGTGAACTCCAGCCCTTTGCGCACAAATGAGCCTTTGGTGGTGTAGAAGAGATTCTTCACCAGCTGCTGTGACATAGTGGATGCTCCGCGTGTGCGGATGCCTTCGCGGTCCTCTTCAATCGCGATCTCGATCTGTTCCCAATCGAAACCGTGATGGCGGTAAAAGTTGCCGTCCTCGGCTGCGATCACGGCGTGCTGGAAGGCCAGAGAAATCCTGGCCAGTGGCACGAAATGATAGCGCTTCTCATACTTTCCCGGCGTGAACCACGACTCCAGCCGCCGCTGCGCCTGCACGGAAGTCGTGGGAGGGTTCACAAACTTGAGCATCAGCAGCGAGAGGACAATGAGCGCGTAGAAGCCCGCCACCGCGATGGCGGTGCCCTGGAACAGACGCTTCAGGCGAATCCGGCGCAGCACGGCCATCAGGGCTCGATGACGATCTTACCTACGCCGTCGGCGTAGCTTTCCAGCATTTCAAAAGCGCCCTGTACGCGCTCCATCGGCATGCGGTGCGTGATCATGGGCGTGAACGCGGAAGCGCGCTCGCGCAGCAGCCGGAGCGCAGCGTCGCTCTTGTGGTTGGAACGTCGAATGGGGAAGAACCACTGCTCCTTCCGGCGCAAATGGTGGAAGTCGATGGGCAGCCGCTTGTCCGCAGGCAGGCCCGTCATCACAATTCGCGCGGCGGAGGCCCCCATGTGGATCGCCTGATTGTGCGAGTCGTCTTTTCCGGCGCAGTCGAAAACGACATCTACGCCGCGATGCGCGGTCTCGGCGAGAATTGCGGCGACGGGGTCGATCTGGCCGGGATCGATCGCCGCGTCGGCGCCCAGCGCAAGAGCCATCTCGCGGCGATGGGCGATGGGCTCCACACAGAAGATGCGCGCAGCTCCGGCGATGCGCAGAGCGGCAATCGTCGTCAAGCCGATGGGCCCGGCGCCTAACACGGCGGCGCTCTCGCCCAGCTTCGGGTCTCCGAACCGGAACGAGTGGAGGATGATACCCAGCGGCTCATAGAGGGTCGCCTCAGCCTGGCTGAGGTTGGAGGGCATCGGCAGCAGGCTCTCCACCGGCAGATTCACATGGTCGCGGAAAAAGCCTGGCTCCCCGGCATTGGACAGGAATCGCACATGATTGCAGAGGTTGTGCCTCCCCGTCATGCAGAACTCGCAGTGGTAACAGTAGATGGGAGGTTCCAAGGCGGCGCGGTCGTTTGGCGCCCAGCCGGAGACGCCATCGCCAACGGCTGTCACTGTACCCGCCGGCTCGTGCCCCAGCACCATTGGGTAGATGCAAGGGTTGCCGCCGACCTCTCCCTCCGAGTAGTTGTGCAGGTCACTGCCGCAGATGCCCACGGCGTCAACCCGAACCTGAATCTGCCCGGGCCCCGGGGGCTCCGGCGCGTAGTCGCGTACCTCGAATACTCTCTGAGAGGTTAGCAGTGCAATCGCCATAAGAGATGGTACCGGCCCGCCGGGATCACTTCTTGAATAGGTTATCGAAAGCGATGCGGGCGTCGTTGGCGCTCTTCGGGGTGGTGACTTCAGGCCTGTCGCCCACTCGCGCCACCGAAGCAGGCGGCGCGGAGTCGCGGGCCACGGTCACGCGGGCGCGGAAGAACGTGCACTCATTGGCACGGTCCTTGTAAGCAATCCGCTCCGGAATCGGTTTCATGCACTGAAAGCGAGTGGAAGGCTCGAAGTATGAGCATTGCTTGCAGCAATGCAGTGCGACATTGCACTTCGGGCAGTCACCGGAGAAATCCATTCCGGGTGGCAGCGGCGTGGCGCAGTTGTAACAACGGGATGCGGTAACGGTTTCCACCATGCGCGGCAGGCGCGGCCCGGTGATGTCGATAGGGGGCCTGGGGCCACGGGGACGGTCGTCGCGCTCGCGGGGGCCTGAGCCCTGGCTGGGCTCGCTGGAGTCCATGTAGCCACGCTGTCTGTATTTGCGGTCGCCTTCCATAGGGAAGCCAACTCCTTATCTGAGTAATCCTCGAACCAGGATCCGCACCGGACGGCCGTAGCATGGATGACCAGCGGCGCACCCTGGCGAGTCCACAGCTCCGATCTTGCGGAAAGGGGGGAGGTCGAAAACTCTGTTTGGCCCGTGCCGTTCAAACCGGGAGGCCCGCTTCTAGCGGTTCGCCGACCGGCCACTCGCCCGGCACAACTAATTCTTAGCACGGATTCGGTTGTGAATCCAGTGGCTTTCGGCGCGTTCTGAACCGCCCGGCAGGAAGACTAAGAGTGCGTCCAAGTCATCGGCGTGTTGCACGGCCGCGTCAGAGGATCCTCACAATGGTTGGAGCTGACGCGCAATGCGTAGCCCAGACGGCCCGTCTGGTGCGGTACGAATTCCCTTCCGAAGACGAATTGTCCGTTCCGCTCACCCTGCGCGGGCAGCGAGACAATCGTCGTGTCCTGCAGCCCTCCGTCGGGCTGCACGCGGCCGACCACGGCCTCCACGCGGACATCGCCGGGAGTGAGTCCCGCCAGATCCACCGCGGCGCGCAATTCGATGGGCGTCCCGGTAAGGATGCACCGGCCCGGCCCTTCTCCGGCGTCGGAAATCCTGACTTTATGCCACACCTGCTGCACGCGGCTGAGCCAGGCCGCCTTCTCGCGGGCGAGCTGATAGTCCTGTCCGCTGACACTGAGCGCGGCCACGTGGGCAGGCTCATACATCCTCGTTGCGTAGTCTTCCAGCATCCTTTGGGAATTGAACATCGGACTGAGACTCATCAGGGACTGCTTCACGCGGAGCATCCAGGCGTGCGGCACACCCTCTTCCCTGCCCTTGTAGAACATCGGCAGGATCTCGTTTTCCAGCAAAGAGTAGATGGAGGAGGCGTGCAGATCATCGAAGTCCGCTGTGTACGGATCCCGGTCGCCGATCGCCCAACCGCCCGAAACCTCGTAGGCTTCATCGAACCAGCCGTCCAGGATGGACAGGTTGAGAGTGCCGTTGATGGCCGCTTTCATGCCGCTGGTGCCGCAGGCTTCCTCGCCGCGGCGCGGGTTGTTCAGCCAAAGGTCGACACCCTGCACCAGCTCGCGGCCGACTTCGATGTCGTAATCCTCGACGAAGACCACGTGGCGCGAGAATTCAGGTTCCCGGCTGAGCTGGATAATCTCGCGGATGAACTGCTTGCCCGGATTGTCCTTCGGGTGCGCCTTCCCCGCGATCACCAATTGAACCGGCATCTGCGGATTGGTCAGAATCTTCTTCAGCCGCTCTTTGTCGCGGAAGATGAGCGTGGCGCGCTTATAGGTGGCGAAGCGGCGCGAGAATCCGATGGTGAAGACCTCGGGGTCGAAGATCTCCGATACGCGCTTGACCTCCGCAGCCGAGCCGCGGCGCTCCTGCGTGCGGGTCAGCAGCCGCTCCCGGATGAATGTAATGAGCCGGCGCTTGCGGCGGCGGCGGATTTCATGCAGCTCGCCGTTCGGGATCTCCGCCACCTGGCTCCAGATGGCCGTATCCGGATAACGCTCGCGCCAATCCGGCGCCAGGTACTGGTCGTACAGATAGGCCAGGTCGGCATTCAGCCAGGTCGGCAGGTGGACCCCGTTCGTGATCGGAACGATGGGCACCTCGTGCTCAGGCAGGTCCGACCAGAGATTGTGGAACATCGATTGGCTGACTTCCGCATGCAGCTTGCTGACGGCATTGCGGTAGGCGGAAGCCTTCAGCGCCAGCACCGCCATCGAAAATCGGTCGCCTTGCTCCGCGGTGCCCCCCTGGCCGAGCGCCAGGAACTTCTCGAACGGCACGGAATTGCGTTCGCAATACGCGTGGAAATACTCGTAGACGAGCCCCGGATCGAACATATCGATCCCAGCAGGCACGGGCGTGTGCGTCGTGAAAACGTTGTTCGCCCGCGCCGCCTCCAGCGCCTCGTCCCAGCTCAGGCCATGTTCCTTCATCAGGAGACGGATACGCTCCAGCGCCAGAAATGCCGAGTGGCCTTCGTTCATGTGAAACACGGTGGGCTCGATCCCCATCGCTTTCAAGGCCCGCAGGCCGCCCACACCCAGCACGAACTCCTGCTGGATGCGCGTCACCGCATCGCCGCCGTACAGGCCGTCCGTAATGTCACGGTACTCGTGGTTCGTGTTCTCCGCGATGTTGGTGTCCAACAGGAAAAGATCCACGCGCCCGATCTTCATGCGCCAGACCTTGACGAAACACGGGCCGGCGGGGAGTTTCAGCTCCAGCACCAGCTCATTGCCGTCTTTGTCCTGGGCCGGTTGCACCGGCCACGTGTAGAAGTCGTTCAGCGAGTACTTCTCTACCTGCCAGCCGTCCGGATTCAGATATTGCTGGAAGTAACCCTTTTGATACAGCAAACCGATGCCGCACAGGTTCAGCGCCGCGTCGCTGGCGCCCTTCATGTGATCGCCGGAGAGAATGCCCAGACCGCCCGAGTATATCGTCAGCGACTCCAGCAGCCCGTACTCCATCGAAAAATACGCGACCTTCATCTGCCCTCGGCCACCCTGCTGCGGAGCGCCGGCCATGTACTCGTCGTAGATCCGGCAAGCGTTCTGGTAGAGCGCCAGGTAGCGCGGGTCCGCCGCCGCCTTCTCCAGAGTCTCCTGGGGAATCCGACCCAACATCAGAACGGGGTTGCGGTGACACTGCCGGTACAGGGCGTGGTCCAGCCGCCGGAACAGCGGCCGCACGGAGTGAGTCCAACTCCAAAGCAGGTTGTGGGCTAGTTCATCGAGCCGCGATATCGCCGGCGGCAAAGCTGGGCTAACAAGAAACTCTCTAACGGGTTGGATTTGATACGCCATCTGATTCCCTGGGGGGTGAAACTGAATACTACAGGGTACCAGAGATACTGATCGTCGCGGATTAAGGCAATCATACCAGATCCGGATAGCGCACAACAGGCGAACACCACTAGCGAGTGGGCCTTTGCGTCAAACTTGAAAATCATATTTCATAATCTTTTTATCCCATTCTCCTCAGAGTTGCTGTACAATGTCGTCATGAAGCTGAGCGCCCAAGAAGAATACGGGCTGCGGTGTCTGCTGTACATGGCACGCCACGGTGAAACCAAGAGTCACAGCATCCCGGAGATCAGCCGGGCGGAAGGTCTTTCTGTTCCAAACGTTGCGAAGCTGATGCGGATCCTCCGCCTGGGAGGTCTCGTCGCCAGCGTCCGCGGGCAGGCAGGCGGTTACACGCTTTCCAAACCCGCTGACCAGGTCAACGTCTCAGAAGTACTGTCCCTTCTGGGAGGCAGTTTCTTCAATTCTCATTTTTGCGACCGGCACTCCGGCCTGGAGCGGACGTGTGCGCACTCGACTGACTGCTCTGTACGCCTCCTCTGGGGCGCCGTGCAGAAGAGTCTGGACGCCATCCTCGCCAGGACGACGCTGAAGGATCTCCTTCGCGATGAGGATGATATGCGCTCGTTCATCAAAGAGACCGTGGCGATGGGATCGATGGACAGCGCCCCGGTCTGCCGGGTCAACGGCCACTAAGGCGTTGCCTGCCGGCCGCCCCGTCCTTCGTGCTGATGCCCGGATGCTCTGAATCGCGTAAGCTGGTAAGAGCATGATTCTTCGCGTCAGCTCTCCTGGCGGTACCCACAATTACAAGAAAAACAAAGGCTTAACATGGCCTCGAGGTTGATTTGCGTCACCGGCAGGGATGCCGGCTGCGGTAAAACCCACTTCGCAGCCGCCCTGGGGCGCTTCCTCGTATCGGCCGGCCACGACACGGCGCCGCTGCACCTCTCAGCCCCCGGTTCTGAGCGCGTATCCTGCCCCGGAGGCGGGTCTATCTCTTGGCCTGCCGCCCTCTTGGCTGAAGGGTGCCGTCTGGCTCCGGCGCCCGAATTCGAATCGGGCTGGGCTGCGCTGCCTGGTTTGCTGGAACGTCACGAGGTTGTTCTGGTGGAGAGCCCTTCCGATCCGCCCGAAGAGTTCACCGCCGAGACCATCCGTCTTCAGCGCAATGAGTGGCAAATCACGATCAACCGTACCAGCCACCTGCCGCTTTTCCAGCCAGGCCTGGTTCCGATGACGGACCCCGAACTGGAAGCGCTGCCGCCATGGAGCATCAATTCCGGTCCGCGGGCTGGGATCCTCTCGCTGCCCCACCTCGCCAACTTCGGCGACTATTCGCTGATTCGCGGCGCCGAGTGGATGGCCAGTCCGCCACCGGGCAACTTTGGAGTGATCTTCGTCCCGAGCTCCACCAACGAGCCGTCGGACCGGGAGTGGCTGGAGGAAAACGGCCTATGGCCGTGGCTGTCGGCGCAGGCGGCTAAGGGCGCGGTCATCGTGACCTGCGGCTGGAGCCAGCTCTCGGCCGCCACGGCTGCGGTCGCCGTGAATCCTGGCGCCCTGACGGATTACAGGCTGGTTTCGAAAGTTCTGAAACGGAAACTGGCGGCCCCGCTGCCCCCCGAATACGTCCTGGATGAGCTGGCTGCGTGGGCCTCCGGCTGGGATGGCCTAGCCCTACTCGACACCCACTTGCGCTAGCCCGGAGTAGTAGAGTAGGTACAGGGCCGTTCGGCGGACATCCCGAGAGTTAGAACAGTCCGCATAGGTCCGACCCCTTTCCGAACAAGTCCGCCGCTCCTTCGGCGGCTCGAAGAGGCAGCCCGCTGAAGCGGGCCAGGTGTGGAGGAACAGCTTGAAGATCACGCATGGTGGCAACATCTTCGCGATCGCCCGCGAACGCGGTTGGGATTGGAAGTCAGTCCTGGATCTGAGCGCGAGCATCAATCCTCTGGGGCCCGCGCCTGGAGTCCGTCCCGCCGTGGAAGCGGCGCTCGACAGGATTGCGCACTATCCCTGCCAGGGTCCTGGTCAATTGGAGGAAGCGCTGGCGGCGGTCTGGAAAATCTCCCCAGATCAAATCCTGGCCGGCGGCGGCGCCACGGAGCTGATTCACTTTGTCGCCCGCTCCGGCTGGAATGGTCCCACGGCTATGGCCACTCCTGTCTGGAGCGAGTTCTACCGGGTCTTTCCCTATGCGTTGAAGGTGTCTGCGGCGGAGCCGGAAACGTGGCCGCAGCGCGGGTTGCTGGTGCTGAGCCAACCAATGAATCCCACCGGAGAGGCTATTGCCGAAGAGACGCTCCGGCGCGCCATCGCCGGCCGGGAAGGCCCGGTGCTGATCGATGAAAGTTTCATCGAGTTCACGCGCTTGGAATCTGCAGTCTGGTGGACCGAACATCACCCGAATCTGCTGGTTCTGCGCTCGCTCTCCAAGTTCCATGCCTTGGCCGGATTGCGGGTCGGGGCGCTGGTGGGATCCCGGGAGTGGATGGACCGGCTTTCCCGCCGCCGCGAACCGTGGCAGGTCAATGGTCTGGCGGAGGCCGCGGCGTTGGCCGCCATCTCGGACAGCGGCCACGCCGAGCGCACACGGTTGCTGGTCGAGGAAGAGCGCCAATACCTGCTGGAGCAGTTGTCGGACATGCCGGGGGTTTCCGTCACACCCGGCGTGGCGAATTTCCTGTTCGTCTCCACCACACGTCCCGCGGCGGACATCTGTGAGCAATTCCTCGAGAAGCGGATCATTCTCAGAAACTGCACGGGCCTGCCCGGCGTAGAGGGGGAGGCCATCCGTTTCGCCGTCCGTACGCGGCCGGAAAACGATCGCTTCCTGGCAGCCGCACGGGAGTGCCTTTGCGAAGGCTAGCCACGCTGGCGGTGCTGGTGGCCCAGGCGGCTTTTTGCGCCGCTCCGCAGCGCATCGTCTCCACGGCCCCTTCGGTGACGGAAATCCTCTATGCGCTTGGGCTCGGCAGCCGCGTGGTCGGCGTCACGCAATACTGCCGCTACCCGGCCGACGCCCAGACGAAACCCAAGATCGGGACCTTCCTGGAGCCCGACTTCGAGCGCATCCTCTCCCTCCGGCCAGATCTGGTCATCGTCATTTCCAATCCGATCCAAGTGGCCGAACGCCTGCGCAAACTCGGCCTCAACGCGCAGGAAGTGAAGCAGGATTCCATCGCCGACACGATGGCCTCCATCCGGGCCATTGGCGGCTGGACCGGTACGGGCCCGCAGGCCCTGAACCTCGAGCAGAGCATTCGCGCCAGCCTGGACCAGGTCCGCGCTCATTCGCAGAAGCTCCCGCGCAAGCAGGTTCTCTTCCTGGTGGGCCGTGCCCCAGGCACCCTGCAAGGCATGGTGGGTACGGGCCCGGCCACGTTTGTCGACGAGCTCATTACGCTCGCCGGCGGGGTCAATATGCTCAGGCAGTCGCCCATCGCATACCCCCGGGTTTCATTGGAGCAGATCCTCAGCGCCAACCCCGACATCATTCTAGATATGGGTGACTTCGCGCACGGCGAGAGCAAACCTTTGGAACCTGCTGCGCGCGTCCTCGCCCTGTGGGCCAAGTACCCGCAACTGAAGGCCGTTGGCACCGGTGGAGTGATCCAAGTCGCGTCCGAGATATTCATTCGCCCGGGCCCCCGCCTGGGCCAGGCCGCCATCGAACTGGAACGCATGATCCATGGGAGCAAGGCGAAGTGAGCGTTCGTTTCGACCTGCGGGATGTCGGAATCAGCTTTGGCGCGGCGCGCGTCCTATCCGGCATCTCGTTGCGCTTCGACCGCCCGGAAATGGTTGCGCTCACCGGCCCGAACGGCGCCGGGAAATCCACCCTGCTCGGCATCCTCGCCGGCCTGCGCAACGCGCATGAGGGAGCCTGCCTCATGAACGGAAAGCCCTGCAGCCAGTGGCGCCGTGCCGAATTCGCCCGGCTGGTCGCATTCGTCCCGCAGAGCCTGAAGCTCGAATTCCCGTTTACCGCGGAGCAGGTGGTCTTGATGGGCCGCACGCCGTTCGGCGGCGGGCTGTTCGAAGGACCGCGCGACTGGGAAGCCGTACGGAACGCGATGGAGATGACCGACACCCAGCAGTTCCGCGACCGCGACTTCCGCTCCCTCAGCGGAGGCGAACGCCAGCGGGTAGTGCTGGCATCGGCACTGGCCCAGGAGCCCAAGGCCATGCTGCTCGACGAGCCGACCACCTTCCTGGACTTGCGCCACCAGGTGACGATCTATGGGCTGCTGAGAGATCTGGCGCGAAACGGCCTCCTCGTCATAGCCGCCACTCACGATCTGAATCTGGCCGCCTCTTACTCCGATCGCGTGGTGGCCCTGAAGTCCGGCCAGGTGGCCGCCGACGCTCCGCCCTGTGACGCCCTCTCTTGCGAGAACATCCGGGAAGTTTTCGGCGTGACGGCCGAGTGGCTCCAGCGCTCCGACGGAAAGGCCTGGATCTCCTATGGGAATTGAGCCCGTAACGCCCGCCCGCGCGGTTCGCATCCTCACAGGCGCCCTCGTGCTGGCCGCGGCAGTGGCAGTCCTTACGCCGCTGATCGGCTCCTCCCACCTGAACCTCGGCCGCGCCTGGCGCGGCGAGTGGCCCGATGCGCAGGTCTATTTCGGCGTCCGCTGGCCGCGCACGATGCTGGCGATGTTGAGCGGAGGCGCGCTGGCGTCGGCGGGCGTGCTTTTTCAGGCGCTGCTGAGAGATCCTTTGGCCACCCCCTATACGCTGGGCGTTTCCAGCGGTGCCTCGCTGGGCGCCGTCATCGCCATTAGTTTCGGCCTGCACAACTTCGCCGGGATGCCCGCGCTCTGGGCTGCAGCCCTTACAGGCGCTGCCGCCGTCCTGGCGCTCGTCCTCCTGGTGGCCGCCGAGGGACGCCGCATGTCTTCCTTCACACTCCTGCTGGCCGGAGTTACTATCAATAGCGTTATCACTTCGTTGATCATGCTGCTGCACAATCTCGCCAGCGTCGGACAGAGCTTTGCCATCGTCCACTGGCTGATGGGCAACATCGATCCTGTGGACTGGCCGACGCTCGGCTGGCTCGCGGTCTTCATCCTGCCCGTCTCGGTGTCGCTCTGCTTCTTCGCTCGAAAATGGAACCTGATGTCCGTTGGAGAAGAGTGGGCGGCCACCCGGGGCGCGTCGCCCCAGGCCCTGCTTCTCTGGGGCTACCTGGCTGGGTCGGCCCTCACCGCCGCCGTCACCGCCGTCACCGGCCCCATCGGTTTCGTCGGGCTGGTCGTGCCCCACGCTCTGCGCATCCGGTTCGGTGGAGATCACCGGGTGCTCATGCCCGCATCCTTCCTGGTGGGCGCGGCCTTCCTGGCGACCTGTGATACCTTGGCACGAAGCCTGCTTGCTGTGGAAATTCCGGTCAGCGTGGTTACCGCCCTGGTGGGCGGGCCAATTTTCATCGCACTGCTGAGAAGCAGGAGGAAGTCCTTATGGCTTTAGCGGTTGTCGGCGGAGGACGGCGCTGCGGCAAGAGCAGATTCGCACTTGCATTGGCCAGTGCGCACGGGCCTCGCCTGGGATTCGTGGCGACATTCGTCCCGACCGACGAGGAAGGCCGTCAAAAAGTGGAACAGGCGCGCCGCGAACGCGGCCCCTCATTCGCCACCACGGAAGAACCGATCCAGGTCCCGCAGGTCCTGGAAGGCCGCGGCGAACTTTTCGATGCCATCGTGGTAGACGACCTCACCGCCTGGGTCTCCAACCTGGCCGTCGAAGGCCGCTCAGACGCCGAAGTGGAAGCCGAGGCCGAACGCCTCATTCGCATCTCCCAGACGGGAGAGACCGAGATCGTCATCGTCACTAGCGACGTCGACTTTGGCTTCCCGGTGGATTCGGCCGCCTCTTCCCGCTTCCGCCGCCTGGCAGGCTTCATTAACCGGCGCATGGCCGAGTCAGCCACCCGTGTCTACTGGATGGTCTTTGGCATTCCCACCCGAATTCGATGAAATCTTCAATCCTTGGCGAGAATCTGCTGGCCATCCGGCCGCTCTTCGACGAAAAACTGGCCGCTGCGCTCAACCAGTCCTGGAATGCCCTGCCAAAACCAACTGGAAGCCTGGGCAAGCTTGAGAGCCTCGTGGTCCATTACGGGCTCGTACGCGGCACGGCCACGCCGCTCGCCCGCCGCAAGGGGCTGGTATTGTTCGCAGCCGATCACGGTGTGGTGCATGAAGGTGTCACCGCCGGCACCCAGGAAGAGACCCGCAACGCCGTGGAACTCTTCCTTCGCGGCGGTACTGCTGCCAACGTTCTTTGCCGCAACACGCATACCGAGACCGTAGTGGTGGACGCCGGCGTGCGCGGCGCGCCGATCCTGGGGACGCTGGACCGCAAGTCCGGAGAAGGCTCTCAGAACTTCACCAAGTCCGCCGCCCTCACCGAACAGCAGTTGTTCAACGCTCTGGAGACGGGAATCGAACTCGCTACCGAATTTGCACTCCGCTTCGACATTGTCGGCCTCGGCCAGATCGGCCTCGGGGGTGGCTGCTCGGCCGCGGCGATTCTCTCCGCGCTCTCAGGCCGCGATGCGGCCGATTGCACGATCCTGGAAGAGGGCTTGGAAGAAAGCCTGCGCGACCGCCGCCTGCAGGCCGTGCGATCCGCCGTCCGGTCCCACCAGAAGGAGTCCATCACGCCTTTGGGGGTCCTGCGCACGCTCGGTGGACTGGACCTGGCCCAGATGACCGGCTTTCTGCTGGGTGCGGCGCGCCGCCGTCTGCCAGTCATGCTGGACGGCTTCACCGCCGGTTCCGCGGCCGCGCTGGCCCGCGCCCTCGCCCCTGATTCCCCGGACGCCTTCCTCTTCTCTCACGTCACCCCCAGCCGGCCGCATAACTACCTCCTCAAGTTCCTCTCCGTCGAACCGCTGCTGGACCTGCAGATCACGGAAGAAACCGGCTTCGGCGCCGCCCTCGGCCTGCAACTCCTCGACACCGCCCTTCAACTCCACGCCGAAATTGGCGCTCCGCATCGTTAGAAGTTCATTCGTTCAGGGTAGGCGGGGAGGTAGAATGGTAGTTTCGGCCGGAGGTAGAGCCGTTTCTTGATCAATCGACTTGTCTTCGAAAACCTGAAGCACCGCAAACTCCGGACAGGGCTTAGCGCCCTCTCCATCGGATTCCAGGTCACCATGATTCTGGCCGTCACCGGCTTGAGCCGGGGCATGCTCCAGGACTCCATCAACCGCGCCAAGGGCGTCGGCGCCGATATCTGGGTGAAACCGCCCGGCGCGACTGCCATCTCCCTCAGCGGCGCCTCCATGCCCGAAAAGGTGCTCGAGTACTTCCGCTCCGTCCCTCACATCAGCAAAGCCACCGGAACCGCCATCCAGCTCGTCGGGGGCATCAGCACCGTCAGCGGCATCCGCTACGATGAGTTCACTGCCCTCAGCGGCCCCTTCAAGTTCATCGAGGGCGGCCCCTTCCGCTCCGCCGACGACGTCATTGTCGACCGCTGGTACGCCGAGCAGCAAAACCTTCGCCTCGGTTCCAAAGTGAAGCTCATCAACCACGATTGGAACGTCTGCGGCATCGTCGAACCCGGCAAACTCGCCCGCCTCTTCGTCCCCATTGAACGCCTCCAGGAACTCAGCAACAGCGAGAAGAAGCTCAGCCAGGCGTTCCTCAAGGTTGACGACCCCTCCCGGGTTCGTGAAGTTATCTCCTTCCTCAAACAGCAGCCCGAATTGCAGGGCTATTCCATTTACTCAATTGAGGAATTCGTCAGCCTCTTCTCCGTGAACAACGTCCCCGGACTCCGGGCGTTCATCTACGTCATCATCGGCCTCTCCATTGTCATCGGATTCCTCGTCGTCGGCCTTACCATGTACACTACCGTTCTTGAGCGCACTCGCGAGATCGGCATCCTCAAGGCCCTCGGCGCATCCCCCCGCGACATCGTCTCCATCCTGGTCCGGGAAACCACCATGCTCGCCCTCGCCGGCTGGATCTCGGGCATCTGCCTATCCATGGGCGCCAGTTGGGCCATCAACCGTTTCGTCCACGCTAACCTCCAATCCGAGATCACTCCAGACTGGTGGCCGATCGCCCTGGCTGTCTCCGTCATCGCCAGCCTCCTCGGAGCGCTCTATCCCGGAATCCGGGCTGCCAGACAGGACGCCATCGAGGCCCTCTCTTACGAATAGGAAGCCACCCATGGCGGATCCCATCATCCTCATCCGAGAGCTCAAGAAGATCTATCACGTCGGCGACATCGACGTGCCGGCCCTGCGCGGCGTCTCCCTCGAAGTACAACGCGGCGAATTCGTCAGCATCGTCGGCCCCTCCGGCTCCGGCAAGTCGACTCTCTTCCACATCCTCGGCGGCCTCGCTTCCCCCACCGCAGGCCAGGTTCTCGTCGACGGCGTCGACCTCTCCGCCGTCCCCGACACCGAACGCACCCGCCTCCGCCGCCACAAAGTCGGCTTCGTCTTCCAGCGCTACAACCTCCTGCCCACACTCACCGCCATGGGCAACATCGAGATGGCCCGTTTCTTCGGCAACGTGGAAGGCCCCCTCGACAACGGGTTCGTCGAGCTGCTCAAGACCCTCGGCATCCACCACCGCCTCCACCACAAGCCCCGCGCCCTTTCCGGCGGCGAACAGCAACGTGTCGCCATCGCCCGCGCCCTCGTCAACCACCCCGCCATCCTCCTGGCCGACGAGCCCACCGGCAACCTGGATACCGAGAACTCGGACAAAGTCCTAACCGTCCTCCGCGACCTCAACCGCCGCCTCCGCCAGACCATCCTCATGATCACCCACAATCCCGAGGCCGCTGCCTACGGGGACCGCACTGTACATATGCGCGACGGTCGCATTGTGAAAGAAACCTAACCGCAATCGCAGTTTGAATAGAGCTGCGGGGCGCACGGTTCCAGTACGGTACCAATTCAGAAATGAATCTTCAGTTGGATAGACACGCCTCCAGCCCGGCCCTACACTAAGACTACAGTTTGTTTTTCTCTTCTGCCCTATTCCGGCCGGCCCCCCTCGGGCCGGCCAAAACTTTTTTCGGCTCCCGCATCCTACATAAAGAAAACGGCCGGACCCCGCGGGGCCCGGCCGCTTCGTTTCGCCTGATCCTAGCAGCCGCCGGTGGTGCCCTTCTCCGTCTCCATGAAGTAGTACGCCATCATGTGACACACGATCATGTGGCCGTCCTCGATGCGGCCCATGTGCGGATCGGAGATATTCACCTCCAGCTTGGACAAACGGCCCAACTGGCCGCCATCTCTGCCTGTGAGGCCGATCGTCTTCACGCCTGCCTGGTTGGCATACTCCGCCGCACGCAGAACGTTCGGTGAATTGCCGCTGCCGCTGATACAAATCAGCACATCGCCCGGATTGGCCAGGTTTTTCAGCTGCTCGACAAAGACGCAATCATAGCTGACGTCATTCGAGTATGCGGTCATCGTCGGGATGTTGTCGTTGAGCGCAAAGATCCGGAAGCGGGACGGCCGGTTGTAACTGCAACCCTTTAGTACGTCACACACGAAGTGCGAAGCCGTCGCGGCGCTGCCGCCGTTCCCGCAGATAAACACCTGCCGCCCCGCGTCGCGGGCTTCTTTCAGCCAGCCTACGGCCTCGGCGACCTTTTCCACTGGAATCTTGCCCAGCGTCTGCGCCAGCAGTTCCTGATAGTTCTTGATGAAATCGATCATTCGGTTCTTCCTTCAGCAATCAAAGCCAGTTCGTAGGCGCCCCAGAGGACGCTATCATCGCCGAGTTCGGCCGGCACCACATCCAGCCGCGCTTTCGACCAGGATGTCACCTGCCGCCGCAGTTCCGCCCGCAGCGGGACAAAGAGCGCATCCCCCGCCTTGCTCATTCCACCCCCGATGACAATGCGGGCCGGATTCAGCAGCATGACCGCAGCCTTCAGTCCCCGCGCCAAGTCAACTACGTAGTGGGCGGTGAACTCCGGGTCCCGCAACAGCTCCTCTGCGCTACGGCCGTGGTCGCGCTCCAGCCAGAGCCCGCAACACACTCGCTCAAAGCAGCCGTTCGAGCCGCATAGGCAGTCCGGGCCGTCCGGCCGGACGTTCATGTGGCCGATCTCCCCGGCGTAGGAATCCGCGCCACGGTACACCCCGTTTTCGGTCAGGATGCCGCCCCCAATCCCGGTGGAGAGCGTCATATAGAACAGCGGCCGGTAACCCGTACCGGCACCGTGCTTGCCCTCGCCCAGCGCTCCCACATTGGCGTCGTTGTCCATCAGCACGGGCGCGCCAAACCGCTCGCCCAGCCAGGCCGGAAGATCGAAGCCCTGCCAGCCGCCCACGTGCGTGGAGAGCACTACCATCTGTGTGGCGAAATTCACCGGACCGCCGAAGCCCACGCCCACCGCCGAGTACGGCTCTATCTCGGCCCACTGTGCTCCAATTGCGGCGATCTGCGACAGCATCCAATCCCGGCCGCCCTCTCGATCGGTGGCCCGCGTCTCCCGCTGTTCCATGCGGCCGGCCCGGAACAGGGCCATGGTGAATTTCGTCCCGCCGATGTCGATGGCGAGGTAGCTCATAGGCCCAACATCCTTTCCGCCATCACCACTTCTGCTGGAGATGCAGTGCCCGTGCCCGGTTTCATGATCGTCACCGAGGTGACCAGGTGCGCGAACTTCGAAGCCTCTTCCGGACTCGCCCCGGCGCACAGCGCCAGACAGGCCCCCGCTGAAAAGCTATCGCCGGCGCCACAGATATCCACCGGATTCTCAACCTTTCGCGTCGGGATCGTGGTCTCCGAATCCGGGCGCAGAATCGTGACGCCATCTCCGCCGTGCGTCACAATCAGCATCGACGCCTGGGCGGCCTGAAACAGCCCCCGGTAGTCCCGCCGGTCCAGCCCCAATCTCTCGCAGGCCTCGCCCGCCTCCCGCTCGTTGGGCTTCAGCACGGCGCCCGGAAACAGCTCGATGCGCATCCTCGAATCGATCCAAACGAGCGTACCCCTATGCGTCGCAGCAATCTCGCACAACGCGCTCCGCACCGCCGCGGTCACCACCCCGCCCGCGGCCGTTTCCATCTGGTCGGCAACCAGGATGCAGTCATAGGAAGCCGCGTGGCTCCGCAGCCGGGCAATCAGCTCTTCCTGCGCCTCCGGCGGCGGCGGAAACGAGAGGAAATCGATGCGGCCCAGATCCTCCACTTCCGTGTGCACGTTGAGCAGCTTGGTATACGTGAACGTCGCGCCCGGCGCATTCACCAGCAGGCTTTGATCGATGCCGCGGCTCTGCAAGGCGGCCCGCAATTCGTATCCATGGCCATCGTCGGCCACCACGCCCAGCACGCTCACGTTCCTGCACCCCAGTGCAGCCAGGTTGTTGGCGACGGTGCCGCCCGCTCCCGGCGTCACCTCCGTGCCAACCACCGCCACCCGGTCCAGATTCGTTTCGCGCGAAGGCTCAGCCAGCCGCGGATCATATCTGCACCAGCGGTCCAGACAGATGTCCCCGATCACCAGCACTTTAATCTCGGGGATTTTGGCGAGGATTTCAGCGGTTGTCACTGGCCTCCCTCCCGTGCCTCTCTCTGCCCCTGCGAAATCCTGATGAGGAGGGCTCTACCCGCCTCGGGCTCAGAGGACCTATCTTGCTCAACGAAACACAAAGTCATAATCCTAACCAGTTCAACTCCGGCGGCGCGGTCACTGTCCAGTTTCAGCCTACAGCCAATACTCCCAGTGTCCCGTCGTGACAACGTACACACACAAACAGCCGTTTGTCACGGCGTGCGCCAAAATCACGTCGCTCAGGCGCTTCGTTTTCACCATCCACCAGTTGTACGCCACCCCCGCGGCGAATCCTACCTCCCAGTACGAGCCGTGCTCCAGTGCAAACAGAATTGCCACCAGCCAGAAACTCCTTGAATCGAAGTGGCCCAAAGGCAGCTTACGAAAATCGGGCTCAGCCAGCCAACGCAGCAGCCAGCCTCTCCAAAAAAGCTCTTCGAGCACCGGCACCAGAAGAATGGCCCGCGCACTGCGCAGCACCAGGGAAACAGGATCCATCAGAACAGCTTCCGTCAGCGAAGTCTGCGCCACGCCCACAACCGCGTTTTGGAACAGAATCGACTTTCGCCAGCCCGGAATCAAAAGGTCCGGCGCGATCCAGATGGCGAACACCGCCACTCCGACCAGAACACTCATCAGCGGACTTGCCGGCCGGAACTCCAGCTCATTTCGACTCCAGGCAACAATGGCAGCCGCCGGCACTGCGAACCAGAGCGCCAAGCTCAAACGGCCATCCAGCCCAAGCCGCGGCATGACGGCCAGCAACGCCAGGAACACCACGAACGGCCCAACAAAAGGTACTGCTGGATGGCGAAGGAATCGGGACAAGGATCTTAACCCAATTTCGCCAGCAATTCGCGGATCTTCACTTCGTCTGCCTTCGACGGATTCAATGAGAGTGCCGTTTGCAGGCTTTGCTTGGCTGCCGACTTATTGCCCTTCTGGAACAGTGCCACCCCCAGATGATAGTGATAAGTGGGATTCCTCGGCTGCTTGCCAGTAATCTCATTGAGGATCGGCAACGCATTGTCGTTCATGTTCTTCTTGATGTAAATCCACGCCAAGGTATCGGCAATATCTTCATTCGTCGGAGCGTTCTTGCGGGCCCGCTGCGCGTAGGTGAGAGCCTGCTCCAGGTCCTTGTTGGCATCCGCATACATAAAAGCCAGGTTGTTCAGTGCAATCAGGTTGTCGGGCTGCGACTTGACTACCGTCTCATAGAGCGGCAGCGACTGGCTCTGCATGCCGAGGTTGTCCATGGTCATTGCCAGTTGAAGATTGGCTCCAGGGTCGTTGGGCGCCACCTCCTTGGCCTTCTTGAGCGCCTCCAATGCCCCATTGCCCTGTCCCTTTCGTCTCAGCACTTCACCAAGACCCAGATAGCCGTCAACCCGCTTCGGATCGGCCGCGATCATCGCCCGGTACTCCTTTTCGGAGACGTCGAGCTTCCCGGTCCTGAGCGCCGTCCGGGCCACTGCCTCGCGGAGGGTGGGCACGTTCGGAGTCTTCTTCTCCTGTTCGAGCAGCAGTGCCAGTCCTTCATCCTGCCTATTGGTCCGCAGCAGCAGTTCTGCCATAGCAAAGGTCAGCCGCAAATCGTTGGGATTGCTTTGGCGCAACTCCTTGATTCCAGCTTCTGCCTCTTTCAGCCGGTTCTCCATGAAGTCCGCCGAGGCCAGTTGGAACTTCAAGTCCGGCGAGTTCGGAGTGTCCGCCATGTACGCCGTCAGTTCACCCCGGGCCTGCCGCACATTGCCGCTGATGATCAACGCGTTCACTTTCAGCAGTCGTGCCGGCATGTTCTTCGCATCGTATTTCAGCACTTCATCGGCGACGGAAATCGTGCGCCCAAAGTCCCGTTTGGCCAAATAGATCTGTCCAAGTCCGATTTGCGCCGCAGTCATATTGGGCTGCTTCTTCACTACCTCCAGGTACTGCACCCGGGCGGCATCCAGGTCGCCCCTGGACTGGTACGCCTTGCCAAGGTTGTAGCGGACCACGACGTTATCCGGAGTCTTGTTCAGAAGGCTCTGGAGATCGTTGATCGCCTGCTCCGCGTCAGCCTTGTTCCCGGACATCAGTTTCAGCGAAGACCTCATCGCCAGCGCATCCGTGCTCGAAGGGTCCTCCTTCAACGCCTGTTCGACAATGGGCAGAGCCTCTCCTTGACGCCCCTGGGCCAGTCTCACTTGCGCCATCAGTATCCGAAAATCCGTACGCCGCGCCGCAAATTCCTCTGCCCCAACTTCCGCGGCCTTATACGCCTTGTCGAACTCCCGAACCATCAGAAAGAACCGCACCACATCCGTACGCACGGCAGAGTCGTCTTTTCTTGAGGCCAACAGCCCGGAGAGTATCTGGTCGGCTTGGTCCTTCCTCTGCGTGCCCCAGTAGAACGCCGCCTTTTCGAGAACGTAGCGATGTACCTTGGGATTGTTCTTGATCTTCAGATCGACGATCTTTTCGGCCTCCGCCTGGTCGTTGCGCTTCAGGTAGTTCGAAACGAGAAAATTGTAGGCGGCCACAAATTCGGGTGAATCCGCGATAATACTCTTGGCGATGCTTTCGCCTTCAGCCCACTCGCCGGTCTGCGTCAATACCTGACACAACGCAAACCGCAACTCCGGCTGCTTCGGCTTCAGCGCGTCGGCCCGGCGAAAGTAACTAATCGCTTTGGAATACCGGTCAGGCTCCTTTTCGTCCGCGAGCACCAGGAATCCCTTCAACCGCAGCGCCTGGAACGACGATGGATTCTTCTGCTCCAACGTCTTCACCAGTTGAGTGACTTCCGGCAATACGTTCTGGTTCTTCTGAGGATTCACCGCAAACACCAGCAGATAGATATCAGCCAGCTTGCCTGCAGCCACTTCGCTCTCCGCGGTGGGTAGGAGTTCCACCGCCCGGTTGTAAGCTGAAACCGCTTCCCTGACAGATCCCCGCTTAGCCTCTGCGTCCCCCAACTTCAAATAGGCCGTCCCGTACTTCGGGTCCTTTCGGATGGCGTTTCTATAAAGGAGAATCGCCTCCTTTAACTTGCCTTGGGCCATATACTTATCGCCGTTCTCCACGTAACGGACCTTGGCCTTGTTGGGATCGAGGTTGCACCCAGACATCAGGAGAAGGGCCACCGCGGCGGGCAGCAATAGGAGAAGGGAGCAGCGCTTCATAGTCGTGTCCTCAGGCAGTTGCACTCCTCTGAGATTACATGAATCCCGGCCACAAAGGGAAACCCTCTGGACGGTGTTCATACGCCGCCTGGCAGCGGCTGCCAGATAGCTATCTTGGGCTGCCCGCCCAGCCCTAATCCACTGCCACAGTGGGCACGGCCGGCCCCGTCAACGGACTGCTGACCCCGCCAATCTTGATCGTCACCGGCAGAGCTGTCCCCCTGCGCCGGTACCATGGCACGTAGACCTGAATCCGGTAGACTCCCACCAGGCCCGGCACCACGATGCTCTCTTCCACGTCCATCGCCGATTCCTTGATGGTCGGGTTGTCGAAGAACACCTGCAAAGCATCGGTGTTTCCCACCGGCGTGGCTGGCGCGGGTTGGCCCGCCGTCAACCTCATGTTCTTGATCAGGCCCAGCCCCGTCGCGAAAATCTGAACCCGCTCGTCGCGTCTGGCGGGCGAGTCCGGCGTCACGGGACTGCCATCCAAGTGATAGATCGCCGGTCGACTCGCCGCTGAGTCGAACAACACCGCTGGCGCGTACTTGGTGAACGTCAGGTTGTAGGCCGGCGAAACGATCTTCGACTCGAAGTTCCGCACCACCAACGGGTACCTTCCCGGTGTCAGTTCCGGCGGGATCTGTCCGTTGATCTGCGTCGGGGAGGTCATTGACAGCGGCATCACCACGCTGCCTGTGTTGGTGGTGAACGTCACGCACACGCCGCCCAGGCTGGAGGCGAATGCCCCGGAGCCGATACTGGCTGCTGAGCCGAGGTTTCGCCCATAGATCGTGACCAATCCGGCCTGGCCCAAGGCGGTGGTCTGACTCCCCAGGCTGACAACGCCATTGGTGCTGATCACCGGCCTGTCGGCCGTCGACGGGGAGAGCGGAACCACACTCAGACCGCTGGTCGTCAGAACATAGGCCGTAGTATTCCGCGCGTCCACCGCCATCAGCCGCCCGCCGAGGTTCACCCGGTTCGTTGCCACCACCGGCGCTGTCATCGATTCCAGCGCCGGATAGGTCTGCCCTTGGGTTTGGCCCGTCATCGGATTTACCAGTTCCACATAGGCCGAGGTGGTCGGCAACGCGTTGGGGGCCGTCAAAGGCGGAACGAATCGGGCATACATGTTATTGCTGACCGACCAGACGGCCGCGATCGGCTGTGCCACCGTCTGCCCCGGCCGGCCGCCCGGAACCGCCACGCTGGCCACAGAGCTCACCACCGATAACGACTGGTTCAATACCGTCCCATTCACCACGAAATAGCTGCCGCCTGGCCCGGCCGTCACGGGCCCGTAGGCACCGATAATCGGCGCGCCGAACACCTGCCGGCCCATCACGAATTCATCGCTCAACGAATCGTACAGGTATGCCATGCCGTTGCCGGTCAGCAGGATCAGGAACTCCCCATTCGGCGTCGCCGCCATCGTGAACGGCGCCGGAACCGTGGTCGAACCGATGATCGGGCTTAAGGGCCTCGGAATCGCCTCATCATCCTGTACCTTCCACAACGTGCCGTTGCTCATGATGATCTGGAGTCCCCGCTCCGTCGCCGCGATCACCGCGGGCGTCAGGATGCCGGCCGTGGAGTTGAACGGCAGCGCGGGAAACTTGATCTTCCTCACGACCTCGAAACTGTCCAGATCCACGAGATAAATGGATTCTCCGCCGGAGTTCGCCACCCACAGATATCCTCCGCCAGGGGCGATCGCCACGGACCTCGGCCGTTGACCCACCTTGATCGGCGGCAAAAAGGCCTTCGCCTGCATGTCGAAGACCTCAATCCGGTTCAACCCGGCATTCGCGATGTACAACCGCTGGCGGGCATTATCCACCGCCATATCCACCAGTCCATCCGCCGCCACCGGCCCGACGTCCACCGGCACGATGTCGCCCCGGGCATCGGAGTCCCGCATGTTCTGATACACCCGGATCTGGGCGGGAATGTTCACGGCCTCCTGCGCCGTCACCGTGAAATCGTTCGGCAGCACCGTCCCCAGCGCGCGCGCGTTGGCGTTACTGTAAGTGAAAACCAAACGAGCGCCTTGCCCATCCGGCTCCACTCGCACCGCCGGCGCCACCGAAGTCGTCGGTGTCGTCACCACCGCTGCCGCCGTCGCCGTGATCCGCCCCGTACCCGGATTCTGCAGCGACAATCCCACGCTTCGGATCGGCGACGTCACGCCGCATTGGTCGTTGCCCAGAAGCACCGTCATGCGCTCGGCCATGGCCAACGGATTTTCCGGAATCCGGTTCACCGGGATGATCATGAAGCCCGAATCCGACAGACCGTACACCGTGCCGCCGTCGCTTGAGATCACCATATTGCCCGACAGGTTTTCGGGCAGCTTCAAAGCCAGGCCCGTCAGCATGTTGTCCGGATCGTTCAGATAGAACTGGCTGACGTTGGCCCTCGCCGGAGGAGTTTGCACCGGCGCGAAGTTGAAGGCCGAATATAGAATCGTCCCATCCGGCGAGAAGACGCTTCCGCCCTGGCTCTGCTGCACGTTGAAGTTCGCTCCCGCGGGCAGTGCATGAGGCAGGTTGGACGAACTTTGCTGCGCGATCACCTGCAGCGTCTCTGCATCGAACAACCTCAGCCCTGCCATGAACTTCTTCCCGTCCGGCGCCACCGCCAGCACCGTGGAACTCTCATTCACCGTCCTGGACCGCAACACCGTTCCCGAATCCACTCCGTAAACGAACAACGCCCGTGCCGTCGCATTCGTTGCCAGGAACCCGAAAATCATCGATCGGTCCACGGTGGCGATCAGGTTCGTCCGTGCTGCAAAAGCTACTTTCCCCGAGGGCGGCGGCAATAGTGGCGACGCGGGCGGCGGCGGCGATACCAGCACGTTCCGGATCTGGGCAGTATCCCCCTCCTCCGCATACGGATCGAACACCAGTAGCGTATTCGAAGTGTTGTTCGTCCCGGTCCCGATCGTCGTCAGCAGCACACGGTCCAGTCCTTCAATCGTCCGCCCCACCGCCACCCCTTCCGGCTTCGCCGGCAGGCTCACGCTCCGCCTCACTACTGGTTGGTTCTGGCTGATGTCCACAATGTTGAGAGACGACCCGTCAAAGCACGTCACATACAGCGTGTTCCCATCCGAACCCATCGCCGCGCTCATCGGCGTCGCATCCGTCGTCACCGCTGCCAGAAACCGCCGCTGGCTGGTCGAATAGACCTCCACCCGACGTTGGGTCGTATTCACCAGGTACAGCCGTCCTCGCGCTTCGTCCAAAACCAGGTCCGCGGCCCCTCCCAGGAGGTAATTCACCCCGCCTACCGTCGTCGGAGAAACCACCGTGCCGATGGTCGCGTCGCCCCTCTGCCCCTGTGCCTGGGCCCAGGCGCCCATCAGGAGCAGGATTGCCGTCGTGGAACAAAGAACCCTAAACATGGATAAGTCTTCTAGTATATAACCCGCTCGCCGTCATGGAGTTTCGCCTCCCCCGCCCCTCACTTCAGCGCCGCCACCAGGGTGCTCGACCTCCGCAACAACTCCATCGTCGCCAGCTCCACCTGGTAGCCCGCATCGA
Organism: Acidobacteriota bacterium; assembly: GCA_016213725.1. GTDB lineage: Bacteria > Acidobacteriota > Terriglobia > Bryobacterales > Bryobacteraceae > Paludibaculum. The sequence goes on from JACQZS010000247.1 coordinate 24,621, forward strand.
AATACTGGCCCCATTTTTCCTGCTCCTGGAACCGCGCTTCGTCTACCTGTCTCATCGTCGCCCGGCCTTCCTCCATCTGCGCCAGGACCACCGACACCTGCTCCCGAGCCACGTCCAAGTCCATCCGCGCTACCTCTCTCGCCGCTTGCGTGTCCCGCACCTGCTCCCACTTCTGCCTGTACTCGGCCTCCACCTTCGAGCGCTGCTGCGCGATGCGAATCCGAATCCTGCGCGCCTCCACCTCCGACTGCGACGCTCTCGCCTCATCCGCGCTGCTGGCAAACAACGGCATCTGGATCGACGCCCCCACCTGCACGTTGTTCCGCTTGAAACTCTGGAAATAGTCCTCGTAATTGTTGAACTTCGACAACAGCCCGTACTGCGCCACCAGGTCCACCTTCGGCAGCCGGGCGGCCCGGGTTGCGCGCACCTCCAGGTTCTTCGCCGCCAGTTCGGATTCCAGCCGCCGGATCTCCAGATCGTGACTTGTGACCTCTTCCAACCCCTTTTCGTGATCCGCCGGCACCTCCAATGCCCCGCGCTGCTCTCCGGCCGGAACGATCTCCTCGCTCGGCGGCAGCCCCAGCACCATCGCCAGAGCTCTCGAATACGCGGCCTGCGATGAACTCAGCGAGTTCACTCTCATGCGGGCCCGCGCCACATTGGCCGCACTCTTCTTCCCCTCCACCGGCAGTTCGCGTCCCTCTGCCACTCGAAGCCGCACGGAAGCCTCCACTCTCTGCAATTGCTCCAATTGCCGCAGCGCCAGCTCCCGGGCCTTCCCTGCCCTCTCCAGATCCAGAAAGAGCGACGCCACCCGCAAAGCCAGGTCCTCCTGCACAGCGTTGGTCACAATCGCCGCCGTGCGCACGCCCTCCTTCGCCTGCGCCACCTGATAGCCCTGCTGCGGATTCCACAGGCTCCGTACCGCTTTGGCCTGCACCACCGCCGGCGCCGCGCCGTCGATGCTCATCGGCATCCCGCTGGTGTAGGCCAATCCGCTTCCAACTATGACGCGAGGCAGCATCGGCTCCTTGATTGCCTGAACCTCGAGAACCGCCTTTTGTTCGTCCAAACGGGCCAGCAGCAGCTCCGGGCTCTGCTGCAAAGCCAGCCCGACCGCCTGCTTCAACGTCAGCACCCGCGGCTCGCCATAGCAGCACGACACTGCCATCACCACCCAAATTGCGCTTCTCGTCATCGTCCTCGCCTCCCTACGGGTGTCCAATTACTCCACTGCGCCCAATCTCCGCCAGGCGCTTCATCTCTCTGGCCGGCAAGCTTCTATCAAACACCGCCACTCCGCCAATCCACCCCGTGAAGCCGACATTGCGCGAGGAGTGAATCACGCGCCCCACCGTAAAAGGCCCGCCCTCGTCCGCGCTCCGCGGCCGGTACAGGTCGTGCCCGAACCAGAATGGATTTGCCTTCAACGCCACCAGCTGCCGCTGTGCGGCCTTGCCCTGGCGCCCCTTCGCTCGCGTCACCCGCACTCGCGTGAACTCGTACTCCACCAACTCCACCCGCTCTGCCGCGTTTTCACTCAGTACCGTCAACTTGCGCGCCCTGCGCTCGGGCGGCGCGTAGAACTGATCCACCGGGAATGCCGCATCCTCGCCCTCCTGCAAGCCCGGCTGCCGCCGCAGATCCGCCTGCGTCCACCCGCGCGCCGCCCATTGGTAAAAGGGATGCTTCTGCGGGTTCTCGATCCAATACTCGTTCGCCTGCCCGTTCCAATACGCCGTTACCGTGTTCTTGGCGTTGTCGAACGTAAACCCTACCGCTGTCCAGTTTCTGTCGATCTCTGCGCCGGGCGCCCCAGGCGCCACCTGGGGAATCACCTCCGCCGTCACCGCCATGTTTCGCGCATACCTGTCGCCGAACGACGCCCCGCCGTTCTCCGATACGTGCACCGCCGAAGCGCCGCTATTGCCCGCCAGGCCGGCGAAGATCGCATACTGCCGCCGCCCGGCCTCCACGCGCCTGGCTTCGCCCGCCGCCGTCTTCAGATCAGTTCCCTCGTGCCAGATCCCTGCAATCGCATGGTTGCCCCCCGTCCGCACCACCCACGCCACCATCGAAACGGAGCGTCCGGGGCCCTTCGCATCGATCCCCGAATCGTGCATCTCCTTCCGCGGGACCAGCAGCACGGGCCGGAAATCGGCCTCCCGCTCGGCGCGGATCTCGATGCCCTCCCCGAACGGCCCGCGCCCCAGCCGCGGGAAGTCGGCATATGTCGCCGCCCGGCCCACGCCCCAATAATCCAGCACATAGTTCGCCGCCCTGAGCCGCAGATCGTGCCGCTCTGCCTTCGGCACATGCGCGGCAAACAGCCCATCGCTCGTCTGCACGAAATCCCAGAAGGCCGCCAATCCTCGCGTCTTCCGCACCTGGGAGACGCGGTTCTCATAATCGCCGCCCTGCAGCAGACTCATTCCGGCCAGCAGCCAGAATACGGATTTATTCATAGCGCAGAGCCTCGGTCGGATTCAGCCGCGCCGCACGGTTGGCCGGCAGCAGCCCAAAGAGCACACCCACCACGAACGACACGCCGAACGCCACCGCGATAGAAAGCGCGGAAATCGGGATCTTCACCTCGTCCTGCGCCAGGTTCGCCGCCAGCGGAATCGAAATCCCCGCCAGAATCCCCAGCAGCCCGCCGCCCACGCTGATCAGGACCGCCTCCAGCAGAAACTGCAGCAGCACCGCCTGCCGCGAGGCCCCCAGCGACATCCTCAACCCGATCTCCCTCGTCCGCTCCGTCACGGTCACCAGCATGATGTTCATGATCCCGATGCCCGAGATCAGCAGCGCAATCGCGCTCACCAGCATCAGCACAATGGTCAGTACCGTGGCGATCGTCGATGCCGTCTCCAGAATCGAGGTCAGATTCTGCACCGTGTACCGCGCGCCCGGCCTGTGCCGCGCCGCCAGGATGCCCGCCACGGCCTGCGTCACCGCCGGAACGTCCTCCGCCACCCGCACCTGCAGGTACATCGGATCCACCCGCTCCACCGCCTCGAAGTAGCGCTGCACCGTAAATGGAATCAGCGAAGCCCCGTTGTCGCCCAACTCCGATTGCCCAAACGTCGAGGTCCGCTCCCTGAAAATGCCCACAATCGTGAACTGCAGCCCGTGAATCTTGATCACCTGCCCCAATCCCTTGTCCGCCCCGCCGAACAGCGTCGCGGCCAGCTTATTGTCCAGCATGGCCACTTTCTGCCGCAGCTCCACATCCGATGGATCGAAAAACCGCCCCCCCACCAATTGCAGGTTGCGCACCTGCGCATAGAATTCATCCGTCCCAATCACGCGCACATCCTGCTCGCGGCCGTCCACCACCATGCGGTCCGTCGAGTTGATCACCGCCGACGCCGCCACCAGCCGTGGCCCCAACTGCTGCCGCACCGCCTCTACATCCGCCAGTTTCACGTAGTCGGCATCGGCCTTCGTCGCATCCTGCGTCCCGGCGTCATAGTACGCCGACACCAGATTCGACCCGATACCCCGGATCTTGTCCAGAATCAGGTCCCGGCTGGTGATCGAAATTGTCACCACCAGAATCACGCTGGCGTTGCCGATCAATAAGCCCAGCGCCGTCAGCAGCGTCCGCACGCGGTTCGCCTGCAGCGCCTGGTAGCTGAATCGAAACGCCTCCAGGATGAACTGCGGTTTAGGCACTCTCGCTCTTCTCCGCCAGCGCCGCCCGCCCCGCCGCCAGCACCTCCAGGATCTTCTCCACGTCGTACACCGCCCCGCCCCACGCGCCGCCGCTCACGTCCTGCAGCGCCGCCCACAACCGCGTATCGTCCGGCAGCCGTGGATCCGCCGCCAGATCCTCTCTCGCCGCTCTCGACGCCAGGTCCACGCCCACGACGTTCACCGCTCCCTCCAGCCGGTTCCGGTCGATCACGATCTCAATCACGTCTCCATCCCGCAACTTCCCGATCGGCCCTCCGGCCAGCGCCTCCGGCGAGACGTGCCCGATGCAGGCCCCGGTGGAAACGCCTGAAAACCGCGCATCCGTCAGCAGCGCCACATGCTTGCCGAACGGCAGGTACTTCAGGGCCGAGGTCAACTGGTAGGTCTCTTCCATCCCCGATCCAAGCGGCCCCCGGCATGCCAGCACCAGAATGTCGCCCGCTTGAATTCGGCCGTCCTTGATCGCTGCGATCGCCGCCGCCTCCGTCACGAACACCCGCGCCGGCCCGCGCTTCCGGTACACTCCGTCTTCGTCCACCACCGAACGGTCGATCGACGTCGCCTTGATCACCGCGCCCTCCGGCGCGAGGTTCCCTTTGGGGAAACAGACCGTCGACGTGATCCCTCGCCCGCGCGCCTCCGCCGGGCTCATGATCACGTCTTCAGGAACGATTCCATCTCTCTCTTTCAGCAGCCTTCTCAACGCCTGACGCCGCTCCGACTGCTCCCACCAATCCAGAGCCTCCCCCACTGTCACGCCCGACGCCGTCTTCGCCGAACACCTCAACAGTCCCTCCCGCCGCAGGTGCAGCATCACCTCTGGAACGCCGCCGGCCAGGAAGACCTGCACCGTCGGAAAGTTCCGCGGCCCGTTCGGCAGCGCGTCCACAATCCGCGGAACGGCCCGGTTCACGCGCGCCCAGTCGTCCACCTCCGGCCGCTTCAAACCGGCATGAAACGCCACCGCCGCCAGGTGCAGAATCAGATTTGTCGATCCGCCGAACGCCGCGTGCACCGTCATCGCGTTTTCCAGCGACTCCGGCGTCAGAATCTCTCCCACCGTCCATCCGCGCGACTTCATCAGCAGCGCCGCCCGCGCCGAACGCCGCGCCATGTCCAGCCAGATCGGCTCGCCCGACGGAGCCAGAGCCGCATGCGTCAGCGTCAATCCAAACGCCTCCGCCACCACCTGCGAGGTCGCCGCAGTGCCCAGAAACTGGCAGCCGCCGCCCGGTGAGGCGCATGCCCGGCACCCCATCTCCGCCGCGTATTCCAAGGTGATCTCGTTGTGCGCATACCGCGCCCCGATCGATTGAATCACCGCGGCGTCTTCGCCTTGCTCCGGCGGCAGCGTCACACCGCCCGGTACCAGCACGCACGGCAACTCGCGCTGCGCCGCCAGCGCCATCATCATCGCCGGCAGCCCCTTGTCGCACGTCGCCACGCCCAGCACCGCCGCGCGCCTCGGCAACGACCGGATCAGCCGCCGGAACACCGTCGCCGCGTCGTTCCGGTAGGGCAGCGAATCGAACATCGCCGCCGTCCCCTGCGATCTCCCGTCGCATGGATCGGAACAGTACGCCGCAAACGGCACCGCATCCAGCTCTTTCAGCTCCCGCGCCGCCGCCTCCACCTGCAGGCTCACCTCCCAATGCCCGCTGTGGTACCCCAATGCGATCGGCCGGCCGTCCGCCGCCCGCAACCCGCCGTGCGTTGAGAGAATCAGCACCTCGTCGCCGCCCAGCTTCGCCGGCTCCCACCCCATCCCCGCATTCATCGTCCAGCCGAACAGATCTCCCGACGGCGCGCTCCTTAGCATCTCCGCCGTATATGGCAATTTCCCCGCCGGCCCCGCCGCCTTCGACGGAACATCGAACAACCGGCGATCTCCGGAATCCAAAACGGCCGAAACGGACGGAATCTGCTTGCCCATCGTCACTGTCCTTTCATCATAGATTGCCGTCCCGGCTGGCCGTGCGCGAAAATAGGAAGATCCTGTTCACGCTGGAGCCCCGTCCTTGCTACAGAACCAAATCGCACCGCTCAGCAGTTCGGCTCTGGTCGCCGTCTACCCCGGGTCTTTCGATCCCGTCACAACCGGCCATCTGGACCTCATCCAGCGCTGCGCGCCCCTGGTGGGACGCCTCGTTGTCGCGGTCCTTCGCAACGCCCACAAACAGCCCCTCTTCTCTCTCGAAGAGCGCGTCCAGATGCTCCGCGAGGTTCTGCGGGACTACCCCAACGTCGAAGTCGATGCCTTCGACGGCCTCCTCGTGGACTATGCCAGGCAGAAACAGGCGAAACTTCTCCTCCGCGGCATCCGCGCCATCTCCGACTACGAGTACGAACTCCAGATGGCCTTGATGAACCGCCGCCTCGCCCCTGAAATCGAAACAATGTTTATGATGGCAGGAGAGGCTTATTCGTTCATCAGCTCCAAGCTGGTGAAGGAAGTCATCGGACTCGGTGGCGATGTCAGAGGCTTGGTGCCCCCGTCCGTCGAACAGATTCTTGTGCAACGGTTTCCTCGAAAGCCCTAACCGGGGCCTTTCGCCAGGAATCCCAACTTCCGGTGCAAGCGGAACTACAGCACGGCTGAACTGGGCCGGCCGCGCGCACCTCACGGCAATTGCGGTCAATCTAAAGGCAAAGCGTTTCACTCCATGCAACAGTCGTCTATCTCACTGGCTGATCGGATCCATCTCATCAGCGTCTCCTCCACGGCCCGCGTCTCGGCCGAAGCGGAAAAACTCCGCCGCGCCGGAATGGACGTCGTCGACTTCGGTGTCGGCGAGCCGGATTTCCCCACCCCAGACAACATTAAGCGCGCCGCCGTCGCGGCCCTCGACCAGAACTTCACGAAATACACCGCCATGGCCGGCGTCCAGGAACTCCGTCAGGCCGTCTGCGACCGCCACAAGCTCGACTTCGGCACCTCCTACTCCGTGCCCGAATGCGTCGTTTCGGTCGGCGGCAAGCACGCCATTTTCAATACCGCCCAGGTCCTCATCAACGAAGGCGATGAGGTCATCATCCCCGTCCCCTACTGGGTCACCTACTACGACGTCGTCAACTACTCCGGCGGAAAGGCCGTCATGGTCGAAACCAGCGAAAGCGACGGCTTCGCCCTCACTGCCGCCCAGATTGAAAAGGCCATCACTCCCAAAACCCGCCTCATCCTCGTCAATTCTCCCTGCAACCCCTCCGGCGCCCTGGTCGAACGCGCCGAGTTTGAAAAGATCGCCCACCTGGCCAGGAAGCACGGCATCTACCTCATGACCGATGAGTGCTACTGCCGCTTCCTCTACGATAGTGATCCCTACTCCGTCGCTGCCCTGCCCGGCATGAAGGAAACCGTCATCGTCGCCGGTTCCCTCTCCAAAACTTACGCCATGACCGGCTGGCGCATCGGTTTCACCCTCGCGCCCGCCGAAATCTGCTCCGCCATTATCAAGCTCCAGTCCCATTCCACTTCCAACCCCACCTCCATCGCCCAAAAGGCCGCCATCGAGGCCCTCACCGGAGACCAGGGATCCGTCGACGTCATGCTCGCCGAATACCGCAATCGTCGCGCCTACGTCGTCGAGCGCCTCCGCGCCATGACCGGCGTCACCTGCCCCGAGCCGCGCGGCGCATTCTACGCCTACCCCAACGTCAGCGGCGCCCTCGGCGCCGAGGGCCTCCGCACACCCATGCAGTTCGCTGAGAAGCTCCTCGCCGAATCCCATGTCGCCGTCGTCCCCGGCGAAGCCTTCGGCACCGAACACCACGTCCGCATCTCGTACGCCACCTCCATGGAGAACATCACCAAGGGCCTCAACCGCATCGAAGAGTTCCTTGGCAAACATACCGCCTGATCCGCCGCGGCCGGCCTTCGGGCCGGCCCCGTCCCTCCGGCCGTTCCGGATTCCTGCCCCCCTCGGCTCCCTGAATCATCCCCCCTGCCGTTGCTAACCTAAGACTTGACGCGGCAGGTATCCCACCCGTGAAGCGCTGGCTCTTCCCCATCTCCCTGGCTCTCTGTCTCGCCGGCTGCTCCTCCGTGGCAGACCGCGAACCCACCCTCGCCCAGGCTTATGCCGGACCGGTATCCCTCCAGGTCCGCGACGAACTCGTTGCCCGGGCCGCTCTCGTCGCCACTCTCAAGCACGGCGACCGCATCGATATCAT
>JACQZS010000245.1 GCA_016213725.1 Acidobacteriota bacterium
AGGTGCGTCGCGAAATAGAGCTTGCCCTGGTGCTCGTAGAAATTCACGTGGCTCTTGCCCTGCGGGATTGTCTTCAGCCCCTTCTCCCCGCTGGCCTCCGTCAGATCGGCCAGTTGCTCCACCTTCCCGCTCGCCGGGTCGTAGCGGAACATGTGCGCGCCCAGGTCGATTTTGTGGGCCGCGATGACGTAGTAGATCTTCCCGTCGCTGGCCGCGGTCACGGCGTTGTAGTTGTCGTCGCCCGCGAAACCTGAATTGTGCCAGCGCGCCGCCAGCACTCCCGTTGAATTGCTCTGCCCGTGCAGAGCTGCCCCCATCAGCAGCAGGAGTGCCATCCGGAGATCGTACAGCCGCATTGTGGCTCCCTTCCCCACTCTCACCGGTTCCTTCCGGTCCGCGGCAGTGCCGGGCGAGTGTGCATCGAGAATATCACCGCCGGTGCGGAAAGAACCTCGCCGCTCCGCGCGCCGTCCTGCGTGCCGCAATGTCCGCCACGCTTGCTGGCGGCCGGCGCGCCGCGCCTGCGCCTTGCTTGTGGCGGTGGTAAACTCTCAACCATCTCAGCCTCGCCGCTGCCGCGCACCAACCCGAAGGCTCATCCTATGTACCGTCTCCTCCTTTCGTCCGCCCTCCTCCTGACCGTCTCCGCCCAGGCTCCTCCCGCCGAACCGCTCGACAAGCCCACCGAACTGCGCGCACTCATTGAGCGCTACTCAGCCGACCGCGGCCTGCTCTCCCGCTTCTACAACATCGGCCTCTCCCCCACCCGCGCCCAGCGCATGCAGCGCTTCTACGCCGATTGGAGCGCCCGCCTCGCCGCCCTGCCCTTTGAGCCCCTCAGCCAGGACGGCAAAGTCGACTACATCCTCTTCCGCAACCACCTCCAGCGCGAACTCCGCCAGTTCGACCTCGACGCCCAATCCCAATCCGCCATCTCCAGCCTCGTGCCCTTCGCCCCCGGCATCGTCGCCCTCGAAGAGTCCCGCCGCAAGCTCGAGCCGCTCGACGCCCGCAAAGCCGGCGCCGCGCTCGATGCCATCCGCAGGAACACCGCCGAAACGCAGCGCACTCTGCAGGCCTCTCTCCGCTCCACGCCCGTCTCCAAAGCCCGCGCCTGGAAGGCCGCCGGCCAGGTTGCTGAACTCCGTGGCGTCCTCGCCCGCTGGTTCAACTTCTACAACGGCTACGATCCCCTCTTCACCTGGTGGGCCGCCGAAGCCTACCGCCAAACCGACTCGGCCCTCAACTCCTATGCCGCTTTCCTGCGCGAACAGGTGGCCGGCGTTCGCGGCGCGGAGCCCGCCGCCTCTGGCGCAGGCCGCCGCGCCGGCGGTCCGCCCGACCCCCCAGATCCCAACGCCGCCGCCCGCGTCAACTCCCGCCTCGATAACGCCGACGACGTCATCGGCGATCCCATCGGCCGCGAAGCCCTCATCAGTGACCTCGCCTTCGAGATGATCCCCTACACCCCCGAAGAGCTGATCGCCATCGCCAACCGCGAACTCGCCTGGTGCGAAAACGAAATGCGCCGCGCCTCCCGCGAACTCGGCTACGGCGACGATTGGAAGAAGGCCCTCGAGCAAGTCAAAGGCCTCTACGTCGAGCCCGGCAGGCAGCCCACCCTCATCCGCGATCTCGCCCGCGAGGCCGAAGCCTTCCTCGATCAGCACAACCTCCTCACCATCCCGCCCCTGGCCCGCGAAACCTGGCGCATGGAGATGATGTCGCCCGAGCGCCAGCTCGTCAATCCCTTCTTCACCGGCGGCGAAGTCATCAGCGTCTCCTTCCCCGTCGATTCCATGACCTACGACCAGAAGATGATGAGCATGCGCGGCAAAAACATCCACTTCTCGCGTGCCACCGTCTTCCACGAACTCATCCCCGGCCATGAACTCCAACTCTTCATGTCCGCCCGCTACAAGCCCTACCGCGCCCTCTTCGCCACCCCCTTCTACACCGAAGGCTGGGCCCTCTACTGGGAACTCCTCCTTTGGGATATGCAGTTTCAGAAGGGGCCGGAAGACCGCATCGGCGCGCTCTTCTGGCGCATGCACCGCTGCGCCCGCATCATCTTCTCGCTCAGTTTCCACCTGGGCCGGATGACGCCTCAGCAGTGCATCGACCTCCTCGTCGATCGCGTCGGCCATGAGCGCTCCAACGCCATCGGCGAAGTCCGCCGCTCGCTCGACGGCAGCTACCCGCCCCTCTATCAGGCGGCCTACCTGCTGGGCGGCCTCCAACTCCGTGCGCTCCGGAGTGAGCTGGTCGACCCGGGCCGCATGACCAACCGACAGTTCCACGACGCCATCCTGCAACTCGGCCGCATTCCCATCGAAATGGTCCGCGCCAGCCTCAATGGCCAGCCCATTCCTAGAGACTGGCAGACAAACTGGAAGTTCTACGGCCCCATCCAGCCGTGAGCAGGCCTGGGCGCCTTTTCCACGACGAAGCCTCGGCGTAGGCGGCAGAGCCGGTCCCCCTGCTTCTCATCTCTCGGGCCGCCCACCCGCGGATACCGCTGTAAACTCAGCCGCCGGCAGGGTCGGGAGTGCCCCGCCTCGGTGTACCATCGCTCCATGGCAAACTCCCGGGTTCCCGGCGATGCCCGCATCGCTTTCCGCCAACTCCGCCGCTCGCCCGCCTTCGCCGCCGCTGCCATCCTTTGCCTCGCCCTCGGCATCGGTGCCACCACGGCCATCTTCAGCGTCGTCAACGCCGTAGTCCTGCGCCCGCTGCCCTACCGGCAGCCCGAACAGCTCATCCGCGTCTATTCCGAATTCCCCACCCTCGGCGCCGCCGGCCTGCGAAGGTTCTGGATCTCTCCGCCCGAGTTTCGCGACCTCCGCCAGTTGACGCAGGCCTTCCAAACCGTCGATGCCTGGCAGTCCAGCGGCGCCAACATCGCCGGCGCCGGCGCCGAACCCGTCCGCGTCAACTCGGCCTTCGTCTCCAGTTCTCTGCTCGCCACGCTGGGCGTGCAGCCCACCATGGGGCGCTGGATCGACGCTCGCGATTGCGAGCCCGGCGCTGCCATGCAGCTCGTGCTCGGCTACAACCTCTGGCGCTCCTCCTACGGCGCGGATCCCGCCATCCTCGGCAAAGAGATTCAATACAACGGCCGCCCGGCCACCGTCATCGGCGTCATGCCCCGCGGCTTCCAGTTCCCTCCGGGCGAGCGCGAGCCGGCTGAAATCTGGGTCCCGCTCCAACTCACTGACGAACACCTCCAACGCTGGGGCAACCACCGCCTCTCCATCCTTGCCCGCCGCCGTCCGGATCTCTCCCAGCAGCAGGCTCTCCAGGACCTAATCCGAGTGCAGTCCATCCATGAGCAACAGGCCGGACCCAGGACACACCGCTTCCACTCCCGGAACCACCCGCTCGTCGCCTATTCGCTCATTGACGAAACCGTCGGCTCGGTCCGTCCCGCCATGCTCCTCATGCTGGCCGCCACCGCGCTGGTGCTCTTCATCGCCTGCGGCAATGTCGCCAATCTCCTCCTCGCCCGGGCTCAGGCCCGCCAGCGCGAGATCGCCGTGCGGCAGGCGCTGGGTGCCCGTGCCGCCTCTCTCACCCGCCAGTTCCTCTTTGAAGGCCTCCTGCTTTCGCTCTGCGGCGGCGCGCTGGGCCTGCTCTTCGCCTGGGGCGGAATCCGCCTCATCCTCGCTTTCGGCAGCGATAGCATCCCCCGCGCCTCGGAGGTCTCTCTAGATCCTCAAGTGCTCGCCTTCGCCCTCGGCGCCAGTCTCCTCACCGGCGTGGTGTTCGGACTCACGCCGCTCTTTCAGGTTCTCCGCAGCCGCATCTTCCACATCCTCAAGTCCTCCGGCGGACGAACCACCGCCACCCGCGAGGCGCACCTGCTGCGTCAGTCCCTTGTCGTCGGCGAGATGGCGTTCGCCCTGGTCCTCCTCATCGGCGCCGGCCTGCTGCTGCAGGCCTTCTGGAAGCTCAGCCGCCAGGAATCCGGCATCCGCGAGGCCAATACTCTGTCTCTCCGCCTCGTCCTGCCCTCCTCCCGCTACGGCCCCGCCGAAGTCACCCGCTTCTGGAACGACGTCCAGCAGCGCGCAGCCCACCTGCCCGGTGTCGAGAACGCCACTCTCCTGGGTGGTCTGCCGCCCTTACGCCAGTTGGATGCCAACGACGTCTCCATTGAAGGCTACGTGCCCAGGCCCGGTATGCCGGCGGCCAACGTCGATTACTACCAGGCCATTCAACCCGGCGGCTTCGAGATGCTCGGCATCCGCTTGCTGGAGGGCCGCACTTTCTCCGCCAGCGATGGCCCCGGCGCGCCGCCCGTCCTCATCGTCAATGAGACCTTCGCCCGCACCTTCTTCCCCGGCTCGTCTCCCCTCGGGCGAAAAGTCAATGCTTTCGGGGGCGGCCCGGCGCTCACCGTCATCGGCGTGGTTCAGGACGTCCGCAATGCCGGCTTCGAGAAACGCCCCGGCACCGAGATCTACTTCTCGCTGCCTCAGGCCGGCGGGAACTTCCGCTCCGCCTCTCTTCTCGTGCGCGGTCCAGGCGATCCCTGGAAGCTGCTCCCTGCCGTGCGCTCTCTCATTCGCGAGATGGATTCGGCGCTGCCTCTATCTCAGGTCCGGCCATTGGAAGATGCCGTCGGTGTCGTCCGTGCGCAGCCTCGCTTCCTGGCTCTGCTGCTGGCGCTCTTCGCCGCCATCGCCGTCGGCCTGGCCGCCTTGGGCATCTTCAGCGTCATGTCCTATGCCGTCGCCCAGAGAACCAATGAATTCGGTGTCCGCATGGCTCTCGGCGCCACCGCTTCCAATATCTTCGCGCTGGTCCTGCGCGGCGCCGTTTCTCTGGTCTTCGCCGGCATCGTCGTGGGAGCGCTGGGCGCTTTCATCCTTCGCCGCACACTCCAGGGACTCGTCTTCGGCATCGGCGCGGTCGATCTCCTCGCCTGGGTCCTGGCGCCGCTCCTCCTCCTCCTCATCGCCGTCGCCGCCAGCCTCGCTCCAGCGCGCCGGGCCACCTCGGTCGATCCCAACCACGCCCTGCGTTACGAATAGCGCTCCGCGCGCCAAGTCCTCAATCCTCTCTCATCGCGTAGGCTGTGCTGCGGCCCCCCGCCGGGCCTTGCACCAGGATTCCCGCCTCCATCAGACCCACAATGTCGCGATGTGCAGTGTCCTGCGAGCACCTCGCCAACTTGGCGTACTTCGACGTCGTCAGCTTGCCCTCCAACCCGTCCAGCAGCCGGTTCACCACCCCGCGCTGCCGCTCATTCAGCCGCAGGTCCCCCATCCGCTCCCAGACACGCGCCTTTCGCAGCACGGCATCCAGTGTCCCATGCGCCACTTCAATCGCACGGCCCAGGCAACTCAGGAACCACTCGAGCCACGCTGTGACGTCCAGTGTGCCTCCCTGCGCCCGCTCCAGCCCAGAGTAGTACGCGCTGCGCTCCGCCCGGATCTGGGACGACATGCTGTAGAACCGTTGTGCGCTACCCTCCGAACGCGACAGCGCCAGGTCCGCAATCGCCCGCGCCACCCGCCCGTTGCCGTCCTCGAATGGATGGATCGTCACGAACCAGAGATGAGCCAGGCCCGCCTTCAGCACCGGGTCCAACGGTTGCGGCGCTTCGAACCATCCCAGAAACTTCCCCACCTCGCCCTCGATCCGCGCAGCCGCGGGGGCTTCGAAATGGACGCGTTCGTTGCCCAGCGGGCCCGATATCACCTGCATCGGCCCCGTCGCGTCTGTCCGCCAGGCGCCCGCCCGAATCCGCCTGAGTCCGCTGTGTCCCGTGGGAAACAGCGCGGCTTGCCACGCCTGCAGCCGCTGCACGGTGAGCGGAGCCGCGTAGTTCCGCGTGGCGTCCACCATCATCTCCACCACGCCCTCCACCCGCCTGTCCGCCCGCTTGAGGGCGCCAGTGTCCATCCCAAGCCTCCGGGCGAGAGACGAGCGCACCTCCTCTGTGTCCAACTGCTCCCCTTCTATCTCGCTGCTCTTGAGTACATCGGCGGTCAAGGTCTCCAGCGCCGCCTCCCGCTGCAGCGGGAACCCCAGCCCTTCCATCCGCCCCGCCAGCCGTCCCTGCCGGTGTCGGATCGCCGCAAGACGCGTACCCAATTGCTCCGCATCCCAACGGAACTGCGGCCATCCGGGTTGTTCATGGATATACAATCTCCGCAACTCCTGCGGAGATTGTAGCCTGGATTCTCCGCAAAGCGCAAGATGTTCTCCGCAGCAGATGCGGAGAATGTCCCGCTGGGAATCCCCGGTTCCCTTTCTCCGGCTCGCCGGCTCCCTACAGTCCATAGCTGGCCGGATCGAACAGCTCCGAGTGCTTCTCCTTCATCTCCTCCAGCAGCCCACCCTCCTCGCCCGGTAACGCGGCGAACTCCTCTTCGATCCGCACCAACCAGCTCTTCTCCCGCTTCGCCAGTTTGAGCCGGCCCTCACTCTCCGCTTCCGTCAATACGGCCACCGCCTCGCGCCCCGCCGCCAGCGTCCGCGCGTAGTCTTCTCCACCGTTGACGATCGCCCGCGCAATCCGTAGCGTCGCCGCCGGCGAGAGCAGCAGCGCCTGCGGGCTCAGCCCTTCGTCTGACTCGATCAGGCAGTCCCGCAGCGTCAGCCCCTCGCCGCGCTTCGCCGCCGTGTTCATCAGCCGGCAGTCGTAGGCCAGCAGCTCGGTGAACACCTCCGGCGCATTGCCCGAAAGCAGGCGGATGTTCTGCACGCTTTCGTTGCTCCACAGGTCGCACATCGCCGAAGCGATATTGCCGAGTGGCGAGAAGTGCGCGCACGCCGCGGATTTGCCCTCCATCGAAATCGGGCAGCCCGTGATCGCCTTCAGCACCGGACCCTCATAGGCGCAGTCCTTCGACGGTCCCACCGCCCCATGCTCCATCGCCACCAGGCTGCGCGCCCCGCACATCGCCCGCACCACCGCCGCCAGCACCTCCGGCAGCATCTTCTGGTGCGCCAGCTGCATCGCCGTGTTGGCGAATCCGCAGGCCGTGTCGCCGCCGGAAACCGTCCCCGGCGTTGCCTCGCAAACCTCCCCGATGCGGTCCCACAACCACGCCATGTCGCGTGCCGCCAGAATTCCCAGCGCCGCCACTATCGCCCGCACGTCGCCGTACATCAACCCGTAGTCGTGCAGCTCCTTCCCGCCGATCGACTCGATCGACAGAATGTCCGCCCCGGCCCGCGCATTCAATTCGAACGACCTCTGCAGCCGCTCCCACGCCCGCCCGCTGCGCAGCACCGGCCGCTTCGACTGGTCGCGAATGTCGGTCGGAGTCACCCGCAATGCCGACCTCAGCCCGCTCTTGGCATGCGCCTCCTTCAGGCTCTCGTGCAGAATCGTCGTGATCTCCGCGCCCCACTCCGGCACTTCCGTCATCGCCGGCAGCAGCTCGAACTCCAGCACGATCCCCGGCGCCTGCAGCGCCACGGCGCGCTTCACCACCGCCGTCGCAATCTCCCGGTAGTGCGCCAGCACCGCGCCCCATGTCTCGGCATTCACCTCCAGCGCCGGCAGCGTGAAGTTCACCTCCGGGTACACCGCCCCGGCGCCGATCTTCAATCCAAAGCCGCACTCCACCGGCCGCGCCGCCTGTCCGAAAATCAACTCCCGCTCGCCGCTCACCGCCAGCTCGCGAAACCGCTTGCCCACTGTCGCCACGCTCATCGCTGCTCCTTCCTGCCTGCCTTCGGCTGCCGCCGCAATCCGCTCTCCACCGCCAGCATCGCCAAACCCACCACCTCTTCCGCCGCTCGCCGCGCCCCCATCGGATCTCTCCGCTTCAGGCAATCCAGCAGAACCTCGTGCGCCTCTAACCCCAGCGTCACCGTCGCCGGCAGCTTCACCGTCATCGTCAGCGCCGCCCGGAATGGCTCACGGATGCTCGCGCACATGTGCCGCAACAGCCCGTTGTGCGACGCCTGCACCACCGCGCACTGCAGCGCCATGTCCAGTTCGATCTGCGCCCGCGCATCGGCTTCGCTCGCCGCCGCCCGCCGCCGCTCCAGGCACTCCTCAATCCGCCGCAGCTCCTCCTCCGTCGCCCGCACCGCCGCGAAGCCCGCCGCCGTCGGCTCAATTGCCAACCGCACTTCGCAAAGCTCCCGCACAAACTGGGCATCCGGCCCCAGCGCCGCCTGCCAGTTCAGAATGTCCGCATCCAGCCGGTTCCATCCCTCCCGCGGCCGCGACTTCGTCCCGGCGCGCGGCTTCATCTCCACCATCCCCTTGTCCACCAGTACCTTCATCGACTCCCGCAGAATCGACCGGCTCACCCCCAACTCCTCGCACAGCTCCGCCTCTCGCGGAAACGCTATGATCTTCCCGCCCCGGTCAGACTCGATCACCCGCCGCGCCAACTGCGCCGTCACCCGCGAGTGCAGCCGTCCCGCCGTGCCAAAGGTCAAAGGAAGTGTCGCCATCGCGATAAATCATATCATATGATTTATCGGTTTCAACTCCCTCGCCACGCGGAAATCGCCGGGGCGTCCAGGCCGTGATCCATCCGGTACGGCGTCACTTCGCCCGCCGCATTCAACGGCCGAAAGCGGCCTCGATCTTCTCACCCGTCCGGTGGCGCCAGGCGGAACACCCCGGCCGGCGGTTCCGGCAGGCGCCGCGAGAGAACTCAAAAAATTCCGGCGGTTCACCGGCACTGCCCTCTCTTCGCCAACAGACTGCCGGATGCGAACTCTACCGCGCCCCGCCCACATCGGCTTCCCAGCGCGCCAACTGGCTGAGCAGCTTCGCGCGGATCTCCGGTTGCTCCGCGGCCCTGTCCCGCTTCTCGCCCAGATCGCTCTGCAGGTTGTACAGTTCCGGCTCCTGCTTTCCCGTCACCACCAGCTTCCACTCGCCTTGCCGTACCGCCTTCGCCTCGTTCATGCGCCAGAAAAGCGTTCGCGCCTGCAGCGGCTTGCGGTCAAACAGCGCCCCGCTCATGCTCGTCCCATCCAATTTCAGCGTGCCAGCCCGTTCCGCGGCGCCCGCGATGCCCGCAAACGTCGGCAGCAGGTCGAACGACATCGCCGTCTCGCTGCTCACCCCCGGCCGGATCCGCCCCGGCCAGCGCGCAATGGCCGGCACCCGGTGGCCGCCTTCGTACATGTCGCCCTTCTGCCCGCGCAGCGGTCCGTTGCTGGAGATGTTGTGGTAACCGCCGGAGTATGTGAGGTACCCCCC
>JACQZS010000250.1 GCA_016213725.1 Acidobacteriota bacterium
CAGGTGGTCCACGCGCCAACTGGCCGCGCGAATGAGCGGCGAACCTGTCTCGGCGGCGCGCTGCTCCAGCACATGCATCGCCTCGCCGTGCTGGCGCGAGGTCACCGCCGGCCGGCCGGGCTTGATGATGCCCGCCTTTTCATGGGCGATCTGCGCAATGGTGTTGCCCAGGAACTTCTCGTGGTCGAAGTCGATCGGCGTGATGACGCAGAGCTGCGGGTCCACCACGTTGGTCGCATCCAGCCGGCCGCCCATGCCGGTTTCGAGCACGGCCACCTCGACGGCGCGCTGCCGGAAGAGCAGATACGCCATGGCCGTGACCGTTTCGAAGTAGGTCGGGTGCATGTCGATGGCGCCGCGCGCCACCAGCGATTCCGCCGCCTCGTGGATCTGGCTGAAAGCCCAGGCGAACTCCTCGCCGCTCACCGGTTCGCCGCAGATCCTCACCCGCTCAGTGGGCTCAACCAGATGCGGCGAGGTGTACAGGCCCGTGCGCAGGCCGGAGTCCCGCAGAACGCGCTCCAGCATGGCGCAAGTGGAGCCTTTTCCATTGGTTCCGGCCACGTGGACAAAGCGGCAACTGCGCTCCGGATGGTCCAGCGCCGCCAGCAGGGTCTTGATCCGCTCCAGGCCTAACTTGATGGTTTTAAACTCGTTGCCCAGCGCGTAAAGGAACCGGACAGACTCGGGGTAGGCGGTGTTCAGAACGACTCCTGTCACCGATCATGGTAGCCAAAACAGCCGCCGCGAAGTCCCCTCCCGTCTTTTTGCGCTTCAGCTTCGTCTTTGATTCAGACGGCAGGAAGGCGACAATGGCCAGGGAGACCTGGAATTGATATTCCGAGAAGTCGAAGACCGGGACCTGGTGCTCCGCGCCCGCAAAAACGGCGTGGATGCCTACAACACCCTTGTGTCCCGGTGGGAGGGGAAGATCTACAACTATCTACTCCGCCTCACCGGCCACCCCGAGGATTCGATGGACCTGAGCCAGGACACTTTCCTCAAGGCCTATCAGAACATCAGCCGTCTGGACGACCCGGGCCGGTTCGGACCCTGGCTCTACCGCATCGCGCATAACGAAGCGATGAGCCACCTGCGCCGCCCGCGCCGCGAGACCGACCTGGAAGAACTGCCGCCGCCGCCTTCGCGGCCGGCCGGCATGGCGCCCGTGGAGGTTTCGCTGGCGGTGGAAAAGGCGCTTGCCCAACTGACTGAGGAGCAGCGCGAAGCGGTAGTCCTCAAGGTGTACGAGGGGTTCAAGTTCGACGAGATCGCAGAGATTCTCAATTGCCCCGCGTCCACCATCAAGAGCCGGGTATACACCGGCCTGGAATTGCTGAAGGAGACTTTGGCCCCGGTGGTTCGCGCCGGCGGCCGGGCCACGGAGTGAGGAACTTGAGATGAGGCACAGGCTATGACTTGTCCCGATTTCGATTGGAAAGGTTTTGTCCTCGACGAATTGCCGGCTCCCGAGCGGCGGCGCATGGAAGAGCATCTTCAAACGTGCGCCGCCTGCAGGCAAGAGGTGGAATCGCTGGGATTGACCGTCACTGCACTGCACCGCCTGCCGGTGCGCGAGATCCCGCGGCGCATTTCGTTCGTATCGGATCCCATCTTCGAACCCAGCTGGTGGCAGCGCTTCTGGTCGTCCGCCCCGCGGCTCGGCTTCGCTTCGGCGGCCATGCTTTCTTTAGCCATCGTTGTGCACGCCTTCGCCCCGCGCGCCGCTTCGCCGGCGCATGTCCAGACTGCGCAGGCCGTGCAGGTTGAGCAAAAGGTCCAGGCTGAAGTAGAGCGGCGTCTGCCGGCAGCCGTCGATGCGGTCCTCGAAGCCAAGGTGCAGGCCAAGCTCACCCCGGCCATGGCGGAGTTTTCCGGCCGCCTGCAGGAGTTTGAAAAGAAATCCCGAGACCAGCGCAACGCCGACCTGCGCGACATCAGCACCGCTTTCGATGTGCTGCAGAAGAAAGTCAATAACGTCTATCTGAGCGCCGCGCGCTACGGAGGCGATTGATGCGCGCCCTCATCATCTGTGCGTTGCTCGCCCTGGCGCAACTGCCGGCACAACGCGCGCTTCCTTCGCGCACCGAGGTTGCCGCCATGGAGCGCAGCTTCGACCAGCGTCTGCAGCGCTTCTCCATCGATACCCCCATTGAAGTGCTGGGCCTCACCCGCGGCGTCTACCTGGATGGCTTTGGCGCGGTCTTCACGGCCGAAGTGAACCTGGTGCAGACGCCGGGCATCTCGCCCTTCCGGCCCACCCTGAGCAAGGAAGACGTAGCCCGCGCGCGCGCCGCCAAGCAGAAGCGCATCCCCGAACTGCGCAACCTGATGCGCGACATGATGATCGCCTCGGCCTCTTCCTTGGACCGCCTGCCGCCGGAAGAGAAGCTCGTGCTGGGCGTGTCCCTCTTCTACAACTCGTGGGAAGATGCCACGGGTCTTCCGCGCCAGATCACCATGCAGGCCAAGCGGCAGCTGCTCATGGATGTCGCCGCCAGCCGCCTGCCGCACTCCGCTCTCGACAAGATCATCCAGGTGCGGGAAGAGTAGCCATGCGGTTAGGCGAAATCCTCATCGGCCGGGGTCAACTCAACCAGGAAGATCTCAGCCGGGCGCTTGAGTTGCAGCAGGAGCGCGGCGACAAGCTGGGCCGCGTCCTGGTGGACCTCGGCTTCGTCGCGCAGCGGGACGTCACGCTGGCGCTGTCTGAGCAGCTCGCGCTGCCCGTGGCCAAGCTCGACGGCCCTCCGCTGGTCTCTCCGGAGACCGAGAAGCTCTCGGCGCGCTTCCTTCGCCAGACGCGCGCCCTGCCCCTGAGAATGGACGAGGGCGCCCTGGTGCTGGCAATGTCCGACCCGCTCGATTTCGAAACCCTCGCCGCCGTGCGCTCCGTCACCGGGCTGCGCGTCAAACCGGAAATCGCCTTCGAATCCGAACTGGCCGACGTCCTGGACCGCTACTTCGTTGAGGAGGAAAAAGCGGAGACTGAGTTGGGCGGTGATGGCGGCGAAAACTCAGCGGATCTCGAACAGCTCCGCGACATGGCCAGCGAGGCGCCCGTCATCCGCCTGGTCAACGCCATGATCGCCCAGGCCGTGGAGAAGCGCTCCAGCGATATTCACATCGAGCCCTTCGAGCGCGACTTCAAAGTCCGCTTCCGCATCGACGGCGTGCTGCAGGAACAGGAGCCGCCACCGCGCGAATTGAAGGCCGCCGTCATCAGCCGCCTCAAGCTGATGGCCAAGCTCAACATCGCCGAGCGCCGCCTGCCGCAGGACGGACGCATCAAAATCAAAACGATGGGCCGCGAGGTGGATCTTCGCGTTTCCACGCTACCCACGCTCTACGGCGAAAGCGTCGTCATGCGCCTGCTGGACCGCAGCGCCGGCGACTTCTACGACCTGCGCAACCTCGGCTTCGACGAGATCATGCTCAGCCGTATGGAGCACTTCACCGCGCTTCCTCACGGCATCTTTCTCGTCACCGGCCCCACCGGTAGCGGCAAGTCCACCACGCTCTACTCCGCCCTGAAGCGCATCAACCAGTCCGACAAGAAGATCATCACCATCGAGGACCCCGTC
>JACQZS010000246.1 GCA_016213725.1 Acidobacteriota bacterium
TCAGGCTCAGCTCGATCTGCTCCCGGTGGCCCTGCAGGCTCTCCCGGTACGCCTTGCGCTGCACCTCCCCCGCGCGGCCCAGCAGCTCGGCTACCGATCCGAACTGCTCCAGCAGCTGCACCGCCCCCTTGTCTCCGATCCCCGGCGCGCCTGGAATGTTGTCCACCGAATCGCCCGTCAGCGCCAGCAGATCCGCAATCCGCTCCGGCGGCACGCCCTTGAACTCGCGCACCTTCTCCGCATCGTACAGCGTGTCGTTCTTCATCATGTCCAGCATCCGCACATTGCCGCCCACCAGTTGCAGCATGTCCTTGTCGCTGGAGACGATCCACACTTCCACCCCCTCGGCCGCGGCCTTCCGCGCCACCGTCCCAATCACGTCGTCCGCTTCGTAGCCCGGCGCCTTGAGCACCGGCACCCGCAGCGCCTCCAGCATCCGCGAGATGGCCGGAATCTGCTCCACCAGCTCCGGCGGAGTCTCCGCCCGGTTCGCCTTGTAGGCCTCGAACTGCTCGTCCCGGAACGTCGGCCCCTCGCTCTCGAACACCGCCGCCAGGTACTCCGGCGCATACTGCTTACGCAGCTTCCGCAGCATGTTGTGGAAGATGTAGATCGCTTCGGTGGAGGTCCCGCGCGACGTCCGCATCGGCGCGGCATTCATCCGCTGCCGCGCGTGAAACGCACGGAAAATCAGGTTGAACGAGTCGATCAGCAGCAGACGCGGCATAGTCTTGATTGTGGCAGACCCGCGCCGCCCGCCGGCGTGCCGCTACTTCTTCTCCGACGCCGCCTTCAACTGCGCCAGGCCCTTCTCAAAGTCCGGCCCGATCATCTTGTCCATCCCGCCCATGAACAGGCACATCGCCTTCGAAAGGAAGTTGTTGTCGCCCGCCATCTCCCACTCCACCCTCGTCCCCTGCCCGTCCGGCGCGAACCGGAAGTGCGTATCGGCCACATCGGCGAAGGGTTCGATGAACTCCAGCTTGATCCGCACCAGCTCCGGCGCCTTGCTCTCCAGAATCGTCATCCGCCCCTTGCCCACGTCTTTGTTGCCCGCCCACTCGTACAGCGAACCCTGCCCGGACTCCGGCCCCGTGAACGTCTCCTTCATCTGTGGATCCAGCTTCGCCCACGGCGACCACGCCGCCCAGTTGTGGAAATTGTTCACCTGCCCGAACACCGCCTCCGGCGGCGCCGCGATGGCCGCGCTCCGCACCACCTTGTAATGGTCCGGTTGCGCCATGATCGCGCCAACCAGCAAAACAATCGCAACCGCTACTCCAATCAGAATCTTCTTCAACATGGCCCAGGCCTCCCAGGGCATTTACATTAGCAGAAGATTCAAGCCTTCGCCAGTTGTCTCGCCCGCAATTGCATGTAACTTCTTAAGGCCACTTCCAGCGGCGGCATCGGATCCAGCCCCAGCGATTCCATCTTCCCGTTCGACAGCGCCGAGTACTTCGGCCGCTGCGCCGGCGTGCGGTACTCGCGGTCCGTCGTCGCGCGCAGGTCCGGCTTCAACCCGGCCTCTTCGAAGATCATCTGCGCAAATCGATGCCAGCTCACCGGACATCCGCCGCCGCAGTGCACCAGCCCGCCGATGCCGCGCTCCACCAGGTCCGCCGTGCGCGCCGCCAGCAGTGGCGCGTACGTCGGGCTCCCAATGTGGTCCTCCACTACCCGGATCTGCTTGCCTTCCGCCGCCAGCCGCAACATCAGTTCGATGAAGTTGCCGCGCGGCGTCTGCAGCGCGCCCAGGCCGAACACACCCGAGGTGCGCACGATCAACAGCTTCGAGAGGTGCGCCTTCGCATAGAGTTCGCCCCCCAGCTTCGATACCGCGTAGGCCCCCAGCGGATGCGTCGGATCCTCTTCCGTGTAGGGCCGTCCGGCCTTGCCGTCGAAGACGTAATCCGTTGAAAAATGCACCAGCTCCGCACCGCTCTGCCGGCACGCCAGCGCCAGGTTCCGCACCGCCAGAGCGTTTACCTGATACGCTGCAACCGGTTCGCTCTCAGCCACATCTACCTGATTGTAAGCAGCGGCGTTGAGCACCACTTCGGGGTCCACGGATGCAATGGCCTGCTCCACCGCATGAGGGGAGGTGATGTCCACTTGAGACCGTTCCCAGCCCGCTACCGTGCAACCCCTCTGGCTGAACTCCCGGCACAGCTCCACACCCAACTGCCCGCCGCATCCAAACACCGCGATTCTCTTCCGCATCTGACTGGTAATATAGCGCGTTTCGCCGCTCGAAACGAGCCGTTTCGCGCACCCTCCAAGCTCTTCTCTTCCGCCTCCTACCCCTCCGGCAAAACGCACGATGGCGGAATTGTTGCAATTCTGTTACACTGCATGAAAGTCAAGATCAATGGGAGCACATTGCAATGAGTGTCCTGCCAGGAAAAGATCTCAGACACACCGGCAGAACCCAGAAACTAGGCTGGGTCCTCCTGGTGATGCTCGCCACCGCGCTTGTCCTCTCCGTGTTGCTGGGCATCCGCAGTCTCGGCGCCGCCTGAGACAGACTATCTAATCGGCCAACTGCCGTTGCGCAACGGCCGAGACTCTTGCGGCACCGCTCCGTCCTGCCCCTCCCGGTTCCCTTCCGCCTCCCGGAATAGCGCCAGCATCAGATTCCGGATACCGCTCAACGACGCCAGCGCGCAGTCCAGGTGCAGCCCCACGTGATACCCGCCCTCGCCCGGGCCGCTGTGCACCACTTCGCCCAGGAACAGATCGTCCTCGACAATCAGCTTCACCAGCGCGCCCGGCCGCAGCGGCTCATTCAGAAACAGGCTGGCGCCATTGCCCGAAATCGATTTCACCACCACCGGCACAGCCCGGTCTTGTTTGGAATTGTGGGCCCCGGGCGCCAGCACGGTCAGTGAACCCGGCAGGCGAACCGGGACCCGGGAGGTCTCGCGGCGATCCATGCCCTCTTATCGGGAAGCAGACTGAAGGGTTTGAGCGAACTTCGGCCGGGTTTAGCGGCGCAGCAGCCAAATCGCCAGCCACGCCAGCAACGCCAGCAGCAGCACGCCGCCGGCCGCCGCCAGCGCCTTCGGCGGCACTTTCCACGCCGCGGCCGTGGGCGGCTTCGCCGGCGCCGGCGGCTCCGCGGCCGCCTCCTGTTGCGCCCGTTCCATCGCCGCCTTCCAGGCGGCCAGCCCGCGCCGGTCGGCAATCACGAATGTCGCCGCATCGGGGTGGTCCAGCGCCTTCACGCAGGTGGCGCGCAGCACGGTGGGCATCTCTTCCAATGCGTCGAACAGCTCCGTGCCCTGGCTCGTCGCCGTGAGGAACGTCTGGTATTGGTAGATCTCGGGTTTGGCCTGCCCGCTCATCGCTCCACCACCGCCGTTGCCACGGCCCGCTCCATCACGCTCTCAATGAACCCCAGGCCCGCCTTCGACAGCGCCTTGTCTCTCCGGTAGACCAGCCCCAACCGCCGGATCAGCGGCTCCGGCGCCAGCGTCGCCGCCGCAAACTGCCCGGCCGACACGCCCTCCTCGAAGTGCGATGCCGCCATGAAGGAAATGCCCATGCCCGCCAGCACGAAGCGCTTGATCATCTCGGTCGAGTCCAGCTCCATCGAAATCTGGATGCGGTCTTCCACCCCCTCCAGCCACAGGTTGAGCTTGGTTCTCGTCGTGCCGCCCTTCGGCAGCAGCAGCGGATAGGGCAGCAGATCGTGCGGCGCCACTGAGCCCACGCCCGCCAGCGGATGGCCCGCCGGCAGCAGCAGCTTGATCTCGTCGGTGTACACCGGAACCACCTGCAGGCGCTTCTCCTGCACCGGCAGCTGCGTGAACCCGAAGTCGGCCAGGTTATCCAGCACCGCTTCCACCACGTGCCGCCCGTAGCTGCGGTCCACCAGCAGCTGCACGTTCGGAAAGCGCCTCTTGAAGCTCGAGAAAACCGTCGGCAGCACGTACACGCAGGTGGCTTCGTTGGCCGCGATCACCAACTCTCCGCGCGGCACGCGGTCCAGTTCGTTGATGGCGTCCTGCGCCTGCCGCCGCAGGTCCAGGATCTGCTCGGCGTAGTCGCACAGGATGCGGCCCGCCGGCGTCA
This sequence comes from Acidobacteriota bacterium, assembly GCA_016213725.1. Taxonomy (GTDB): domain Bacteria; phylum Acidobacteriota; class Terriglobia; order Bryobacterales; family Bryobacteraceae; genus Paludibaculum. The sequence continues at coordinate 4,078 of JACQZS010000246.1, forward strand.
GTTGGATGCGCGTTCCCAGGCGTTCGAACAGCGAGGTGTTCAGCTCCTGCTCCAACTGGCGGATCTGCGCGCTGATGGCGGGCTGCGTGCGGAAGCAGGTCTGCGCGGCCTTGGAGAAACTCTTCAGCCGGACAATCTCCAGGAAGGTATGCAGTTGATCCAGGTCCATGGCAGGGTCGGCTACGGAGGCGGCCTCAAGATCAGGCCCGCGGGGGAACGTCGAACTCCCTCATATATTACCATCGGCTTGATGATTCGCCTTAGGAGGATTCTGCTGGCCGCCGCCTGGATTTTTCTTGCGGCTCCATGCCGGGCCATCGGGCCGGAACAGGTGCTCGTGCTCGGCAATTCCAACTCCCCGCTCTCCCGCTCCGTCTGCGAATACTACGCCCGCGCGCGCCGCATCCCCGCCCGCCAGGTGCTGCTGCTCCCCATGTCCGCCGCCGAAGAGATCAACCGCCAGGCGTTTCAGCAGCAGATCGCCGGCCCCATCGCCGCCTTCCTCCGGAAACACGGCTGGAAGGACCGCATTCTCGTCCTCGTCACCACCGCCGGCATGCCTTTGAAGATCAGCGGCAGCGGCGGGCAGTCCACCACCGCCGCCTCGGTCGATTCCGAACTGGCCCTGCTCTACCTCGCCTTGCAGGGCGCTCAATACCCGCTCGCCGGCGCCCGCGCCAATCCCTATTACGGCCGCGACGAACCCTTCCGCCACCCCGACTTTCCCATGTACCTCGTGGCCCGCCTCGCCGCTTACAACTTCGCCGACATCCGCGCCATCATCGACCGCTCGCTCCAGGCCCGCAACCGCGGCGTCGTCGCCCTCGACCTCAGGGGCGACGCCTTCGACGACGGCGACACCTGGCTGTTCTCCGCCGCCCACCGCCTGCCCGCCGCCCGCGTCCACATCGAGGAAACTCCGGCCGTCCTGCTCGGCGCGCGCGCCGTCATCGGCTACGCCTCCTGGGGCTCCAACGATCCCAACCGCAAAAAGCGCAACGTCAATTTCGAGTTCCTGCCCGGCGCCGCCGTCACCGAATACGTCTCCACCGACGCCCGCACTCTCAGCGAGCCGCCGCCCGGCTGGGAACTCGGAGACTGGAAGATTCCTTCCACGCACTTCGCCGGATCGCCGCAGTCCATGGCCGCCGACTGGCTCCGCTTCGGCGCCACCGCCGCCACCGGACACGTCTACGAACCCTACCTCCACTTCACCCCCAGACCCCACATCCTCTTCGCCAACTACCTCAAAGGAATGACGTTAGCCGAGAGCTTCTACGCCTCCATCCCGGCCTTGAGTTGGATGAACGTACTGCTCGGCGACCCCCTCTGCCGCCTCGCCCCCTAACGCCTTGCACCCCTTCCGCCGCTTCGCGCGTCTACTAAGAAGAAAAAGACCGGCCCGGATAGCGTTGATATACTTGTGACAGTAGCTGGTCAGTTCGCGATCCGCGCCGCGGCCCGGGAGGGGCCCTCAAGAGCATGAGCAACAACTTTAAGTACGGAGTGGTGAGTATTTCGGCCTGCGTCATGGCGCTGCTGCTCGCCGGAGCGGTGCTGGGACAGAATCCGGAAAGCAACCCGGCCGACCCCTACCGCCACATCAACGTCTTCACCGAGGTCTTCGCCAAGATCAAGGCGGACTACGTCGAAGAGCCCGACATGAAGAACGTCACCCTCGGCGCCGTGAACGGGCTGCTCGTCTCCATCGATCCTTTCGCCAGCTACCTGAACGCCGATCAGTACAAGCAATATCTCAAGACTAAGGACAATCCTAAGGCTGGCGTCGGCCTGATCCTCAGCCGCAAGTACGGCTACGAACTGGGGGTGGTGGACGCCGTGCCGGGCTCGCCCGCCGACAAGGCCGGCCTCTCCACCGGCGACATCATTGAAGCCATCAACGGCATCTCCACGCGCGACATGCCCCTGGCCTACGCCGACGTCGTGCTGCACGGCGACGAGGGCAGCACGGTGGAGATGACCGTTCTGCGCCTGCGCAAACCCGAGCCCGAAAAGCTGACGCTCACCCGCGCCAAGCTGGCCCCGCCGCCGCTGGAAGCCAAGATGCTCGATGCCGAAACCGGCTATATCGCCGCCGAAGACCTCACCGCCGGCAAGTCCGCCCTCGTGCAGGCCGCCATCGCCAAGCTGGTGAAGAGCGGCGCCAAGAAACTCGTGCTCGACGTCCGCCACTCCGCCATCAGCACTCCCGAAGAGGGCGTGGCGCTGGCCAACCTGTTCCTCGAGAAGGGCACCATCGGGTCCGTCTCCGGGCAGAAAGTGAAGAAGCAGGTCTTTGAGGCCGACCCGGCCAAGGCGGTCTTCAAAGGGCCGCTGGTGGTGCTCACCAACCGCGGAACGACGGGCGCCGGCGAAGTGGCCGCCGCCGCGCTGATGGAAAATCAGCGCGCCCAGGTGGTGGGCGAACGCACCTATGGCGACGCCGCTCTGCGCAAGGCCGTCCCCACCGAGGACGGCGGTGCGGTGCTGCTGGCCGTGGCCAAGTATTACTCGCCGCAGGGCAAGGCCATCCAGGACGTCTCCGTCACCCCCGGCTTCGCGGTGACCGATACCGAGCCCCAGGCGGCCGACACCGATGACGATGCAACAGCCGCTCCGGCCCCCACTGCGCCGAAGCCGGCCGAGCGCACCAAGGAAGATCAGATTCTGAAGAAGGGCCTGGAAGTTCTCGCCGGAAAGACCACGCAGGCCGCCGCGGGCGCCAAGGCCGCCGGCCAGGGCCAGGCTCTGGGAACGCTGAACGTGCCGGTCCCGCCCCAGCACTGAGTGAAGGAAAGAAGAGATCCGCAATGCCGTTGTACGAATATAAGTGCAAGCGCTGTGACAGCGTTTTTGAAGTGATCCAGAAGTTCTCCGACGCCCCGCTGGCCGTCCACGAAGGCTGCGGCGGAGAAGTGGAGCGGCTCCTGTCCAGTCCCGCGCTTCAGTTCAAGGGCAGCGGATGGTATATTACCGACTACGCGAAGTCCGGCGGCCGCTCGTCGGGTAGTAACGGGACAAAGTCGGAATCCAAGTCCGAGACCAAGTCCGAAACCAAATCCGAATCGAAACCCGCCGCGACGGATAGCTCGAAAAAATAGCCTGTGGAGATCCTTTTCTTATCGCATTGCGTCCCCAATCCACCGGACAAAGGCGAAAAGATCCGGGCGCATTTCGAGTTGAATGAACTGGCCAGGAAGCACGACGTGCACCTGGCCTGTTTTGCCAGAACCCCGGAAGAGATCGAAGACGCCCGCAAGCTGGTGGACCGTTGCGCCTCCGTCTACGCCGCGCCCTTGTTCCCGCTCTCGCTCCACCTGGCCCGGGCCGCCGTGCCTTTCTCCTACGGCGCCTGCCTGAACACAACCTTCTACTCCAGCGGCAGCCTGCGCAAGGACGTCGCTGCCCTGCTGTCGCAGCGCCCCATCCGCGCGGCGTTCAGCTACTCCGCCGTGGCCGCGCATTCCGCTCCGGCCCATCTGCCCCATGTGCTGGACCTGGTGGACGTCGACTCCGAGAAGTGGATGCAGTACTCCCAGCACCGCTGGCCGGGTTTGCTCTACCGCATGGAGGCCGCGCGCATCCGGAAACTGGAGATCGAGCAGTCGCAGAGAAGCCGGATCACTTTCCTTTCCACGCGCCCCGAAGAGCAGCTCTTCCGCACCTTCGCCGGCGGCGTGCGCACGTCGGTGCTGGAAAACGGGGTGGATTTCCAGTATTTCGATCCTGACCTGCCCGGCGATCCGCTGGGCCTGGACCGGCGCCACTACGTGCTGTTCGTCGGCTCCATGGAGTACTTCCCCAATCAGCACGCCGTGATCGAATTCGCCAACCGGGTGTACCCCGCGCTGCGCGCGCGGGATCCCAAGCTGGAATTCCTGATCGTCGGCCGCAGCCCTTCGGCCGGCGTGCTGGCCCTGAGCCGCGAGCCGGGTGTGACGGTGGTGGGCGGCGTGGACGACGTGCGGCCCTACTACCGCTGGGCGCGGGCCGTCATGGTGCCGCTGAGCATCGCCCGCGGCATCCAGAACAAGGTACTGGAAGCGCTGGCGATGAACAAACCCGTGCTGGTCAGCGAGGCTGTCTCGCGCACCTTCGGCGACAAGCTGCCGGTGGGCGTCAAGCGCTGTCTCACGCCGGAGGATTACTGCGAGTATCCGGAAGCGGGCGCCGCGCGCCGCTCGGCCAAGAGCCGCTTCTCCTGGCGGGACAACCTGGCGGGCCTGTCGGAAGCGGTGGACGAGGCGGCCCGGAGCAGCCGCTAGCCCCGGTTACCGCTGAGGCGCGCGCCAGGCGCGCGACAGCAGCAGCGATAGCGCCGCCATGGCCAGCCCGGCCACCGTGTCCACGGCGAAGTGGTAGCGGCCATACACCGTCGCCAGCGCGATCGCGATGGCCAGCATCAGAAAGCCGCGGCCCAGCCAGGGCCGCTCCGGAATCAGCTTCATCACCGCGAAGGCCGCCGAAAACGCCGCCGCCGAATGGCCGCTGGGAAAGACGCTGGTGTGTATGCCGTACTCGCCCAGCACGCGCAGATTCAACTGCCGCAGGAGGACGTCCATCGGCAGGTCCGCCCCGGGGAACACCGCCCGCGGCGGCTCGCTGGGGAAGTAAGGATAGAGCGCGTAGGTGGTGAGCGTGCCGAAGAGCAGAATCGAGTAGCCGTCATCCAGCCGCCGCCGCGCGCCGGATGTGTAGAACACCACCACCGTCGCCACCGGCACGGCGTACACCAGCAGGTAGGAGAGTTCCAGCAGATTCGGAATCACGGGCCCCAGCGCTTCCACGGCCGCTTTGAAGCCCCATTGGTAAAACAGCGTGCGGTCCCACTGCACCCAGTAGTTTTCGAAATCGCGGGCCGCGTGCGGCAGCGCCATCCAGCCCATCTGGCGGTAAGCCAGCAGGATGAGCGGCAGCGGGTACCAGTCGCGCACGCGGTCGAGGATGGTGAAGCCGCGCCCTTCGTGCGCCCAGGCGAAGAGGAAGAACCACAGCACCAGGGCCGCGTTGCAGAACAGGATGAGCGAACGGACGTCGGCGGGGATGGGCCGCACCACCGCCACCAGCGCGGTGTAGACGAAGTAGGCCGTCAGCAGCAGTTCGCTGCGGCGAAACTTCACCGGCTCCTCCGCAGCGCGGGACTAAAATGAATGCATGGCATCGACCAGACGTCACTTCCTGCAGGCAACCGCCACCACGGCGGGCGCGTTGCCGGCCGCGCTCGGCGCACAGGCTCCCAAAGGCGCCAACGATCGTATCCAGTTTGCCACGATCGGCATCGGAGGCATGGGCTCAGGCGACACGGCCACGGCCGCGGCCACGCCGGGCACCAGGCTCGTGGCCGCCTGCGACGTCTATCAGGGGTGCCTCGAACGCGCCCGCGAGCGCTGGGGCCAGGAACTCTCCATCACGCGCGACTACCGCGAGATTCTGGCGCGCCGGGACGTCGACGCCGTCATCATCGCCACGCCCGACCACTGGCACGCGCGCATCGCCGTCGAAGCCATGGAGGCCGGCAAGGACGTCTACGTCGAAAAGCCGATGGTGCAGAAGTGGCAGGACGGCGCCATGGTGGTGGAGGCGGCCAAGAAGACCGGCCGTATTATCCAGGTGGGCAGCCAGCGCGTCTCCAGCGCCGAGTACAAGAAGGCCCAGGAGATCTTCGCCTCCGGCGCCATCGGCGAACTGAACATGGTGGAAGCCTGGTGGGACCGCAACTCCGCCATGGGCGCCTGGGAGTATTCGATCGCGCCCGACGCCAGCCCGGCCACCGTCGATTGGGACCGCTTCCTCGGCTCGGCCCCCAAAGTTCCCTTCGACGCCACGCGCCTCTTCCGCTGGCGCTGCTACCGCGACTACGGCACCGGCGTGGCCGGCGATCTCTTCGTGCACCTGTTCAGCGGCATGCACTTCGTCACCGGCGCCGTGGGCCCGAACCGCGTCTTCGCCTCCGGCGGGCTGCGCTTCTGGAAGGACGGCCGCGACGTGCCCGACATTCTGCTGGGCCTGTTCGACTACGAAAAGTCGGCCCGGCACCCGGCCTTCAACCTGGCCCTGCGGGTGAACTTCGTCAACGGCGCCGGCGAGACCTCCGGCTTCACCTTCACCGGCAGCGAGGGTGTGATGACCATCGGCGGCGGCGTCTCGCTCACCCGCCTGCCCAAGGAGAAGGACCCCGGCATGAGTTCCGGCAACTTCGACTCCGCCACGCAGAAGCTCATCATCGCCGAGCACAACCGGAAATACCCGCCCCAGCAGCAGACCGTCGCCAGCCTCGACGGAGGCCCCGGCGCCGGTATTGTCGAGCGCTGGGAGGCCCCCGCCGGCTACAGCGACCACGCCGCGCACCACGCCGTCTTCTTCGAGGCCGTGCGCTCGCGCCAGCCCGTGGTGGAGGACGCCGTCTTCGGCCTGCGCGCCGCCGGCCCGGCGCTGCTCTGCAACTTGAGCTATGAGACCGGCAAGACCATTCAGTGGGATCCGCTGGCCATGCAGGTGAAGGGATAAGGGGCGCCGCCATGAATCACGCAGCCAACTACGCAGCCAACGACAATATCCAGATCGCGCTGATCGGCTCCGGCGGCATGGGACAGGGCGACGTTCGCGACGCCCTCCTGATCCCCGGCGTGAAGATCGTGGCCGCGGCCGACATCTACGACGGCCGCCGCAAGAAGATGGAGGAGAGCTACCCGGGCATCTTCACCACGCGCGACCACCGCGAGGTGCTGGCGCGCAAGGATGTGGACGCCGTCATCGTGGCCACGCCCGACCACTGGCACGCCCGCATCTCCATCGACGCCATGCGCGCCGGCAAGGACGTCTACTGCGAAAAGCCCATGATCCAGAAGGTGGAAGAGGGTAAGCAGGTGATCGCCGCGCAGAAAGAGACCGGACGCATCTTCCAGGTGGGCAGCCAGTACGCCTCCGCGCTGAGCTTCCACAAGATCCGCGAGCTGATCTCGGCGGGCGCCATCGGCGAGCTGAACATGGCCGAAGCGTGGCTCGACCGCAATACGGCCCTGGGCGCCTGGCAGTACTCCATGGCCCCCAACGCCTCGCCCGACAACATCGATTGGGACCGCTTCCTGGGCAACGCGCCCAAGCGGCCCTTCGAGCCCATCCGCCTCTTCCGCTGGCGCAACTACGTGGACTACGGCACGGCCATCGCCGGCGATCTTTACGTGCACCTGCTCACCGGGCTGCACACCGCCACGCGCTCCCTGGGCCCCAGGCGCATCTACTCCACCGGCGGCATCCGCTACTGGCACGACGGCCGCGAAACGCCCGACGCGCAGTACGGAATCATCGAATATCCTAAGTCGGATACGCATCCTGAGTTCACGTTCCTGTTGAGGGTGAATTTCAAGAGTTCGAAGCCGCTGGAGGACTTCGGCTTCAAGTTCATCGGCAGCGAGGGCACCATCACCACCGACGTGCGCACGGTGACCTTGAAGCGCCAGCCGCGCGAAAAGGCGCCCGGCTACACGGTGGACACTTTCTCCAAGCCGGTGCGCGACCAGTACCTCAAGGAATACTTCAAGAAATATCCGCGGGAGAAAGTCAGCGCGTCGAATCTCAACACCAACAGCGAACAGCGGTTCGTCAGCGAGACAGATGCGCACCGCCTGCACATGGCCAACTTCATCGAGGCGCTGCGCACGCGCAAGCCGCACTTTGAAGACTCGACCTTCGGCTTCCGCGCAGCCGGCCCGGCGCTGCTCTGCAACACGAGCTACTACGAGAACCACATCTGCACGTGGGATGCGCAGACGATGACGGCCGGGTGACGCCCCGCGCTCGGCGCGCTTTCTGGAGCGCGCTTGCCTTAGCGGGCTTGCCTTAGCGCGCTCGCCTTAGCGCGCTCGCAACGTCAGGCTGGCGGGGCCGCTGACCGTGAGTTCGCGCGGCCCGTTCCAGGCGAGCTTGAGCTGCAGCAGCCCGGCGGGTTTCAGCTCCGGCAGCGGCGAGAGGGTGGCCCGCCCTTCCAGATCGACGACGGCGACGGAGCAGCGGCGGCCGTGCTCCTGGCCGCGCGAGTTGTCCTGCGCGTCAACGGTCCAAGCGTAGACGCAGTCGATGAAAGCGACGCGGCGCGAATCGGAGGACCAATGGAAATCGGGGACGAACTCGTGGATGCCGGACCACGTGCCGCCTTTGGCCGTGGGGGCGCCGGGCGCGGGGTCCATTCCATTGCGCACCACGGGCCGGCCGCCGGCGGGCAGCGGGTAAACCACCAGGCTGTCCAGCTGCAGCACGTTGCTCTTGGCAAAGGGCGGCGAGAAATGCGGATACCAGCCGACGTGAGCGACACGCAGGCCGTCGGGCGAGCGCGTGAAGCCGTAGCCGAGCAGCTCCCGGCGGACCTTGCCGGTGGCGATCTCCATTTCCACGAACGCATTCAGCGACGGGTTGATGTGGCAGGTGACGCTTACGGCGTCCTCGCCGGCCCACTCGAGTCCGGAGACGCTGGAGCAGCCCTCTGCGGGCCGCGGCTGAAGCGTAGCCACGACGCGGCCGGAGTGGTCTGTGATGACAACCGCGGGCGATCCGCTTCCGCTTCTCACGGAGGCGGAGCGGGCCCCGGAAGGGCTGGGGAGAGAGACCGCCTGCGCTGCGAGCAGCGCGACTGCCAGAGAGGCCCACATGAGTTCATCTTACTTGCACCGTTAAACCGCCGCCTCGGAGCCGCCGATGATAGAGGGAAATACCATGACGCGCAAAGCTGCACTCTATGTCGACGGGTTCAACTTCTATTACGGCGTCCGCAACCACTACAAGGCGGAGCAGAAGGCGCGCGGCTACTCGCTCTCCGGCCTGTGCTGGTGCGATTTCCGCGCTCTGGCGGAGCGGCACTTCGTCCGGCCGGGCCACGCGCTGGGCCCCATCCGCTACTTCACCGCGCCGGTAACCGAAGAGGTGGAGATGACCAGCGAGGAGCACTCGCGCTACGATCTCTGGCTCAAGGCGGCGCGGACGATTGCCGGGCTGGAGGTGGTGCAGGGTTTCTACAAGCGCAAGGGGAGCGGGCGGGCGGAGAAAGAGTCCGACGTCAACCTGGCGGTGGAGCTGCTGCTGGACGGCATGGCCGGCGTCTATGACCACGCCATCGTGCTGAGCGGCGACGCCGATCAGATTCCGGCCATTCTGGCGGCGGCGCTGCGGCTGCCGCAGCCGCGCTGCGTCACCGCGCTGCTGCCGCCGTCACAGAACCTGGACGACTGGAAAAAGCACTACTGCAAGCTGGCGTCGCAGGTGAAGGAGCGGGGCGGGCTGAGGCACCGGCAGGCGCTCAACCAGGTGCAGGTGGCCGTGCTCGACGAGGGCATCATGGCCAACAGCCTGCTGCGCTACGACCTAGGCGCGGTGCATGCCCCGGAGTATTGGCGGCTGCCGGGGCACTTTCTGGGCGCGCACTGCCGGGCGGAGCACCGCCCGGACCTGCGCGGGTGACGGTGGGATCGCCTTACTCGATGGGATCGGCGATGCCGTTGTTGTTCTCGTCGGGGAAATTGACGAGGAAGATCTGGCGGAAATCGTTGTTGTTGATGTCCTTCACCAGCTTGCCGGTGGAGTCGTAGGTGGGCACGCGGCGGTTGAAGGCGAGGCGCCGGCCGTCGTGCGACCAGACGAGGGCTGCGGGGGCGGGCAGAGCGCCGCCTTTGTCGGTGATGAAGACGGTCTTGCCGAAGAGGGGGCCGGGCTGGACGCAGGTGACGGCAACGCCGTTCTCGCTGAGCACGGCTACGGAGTTTCCGGAGGGGTGCCAGCGCAGGCCGCCGGCGGCGCCGGCAGGCAGGCTGGTGGCCTGCACGGGGCGCAGGGCGGGATCGGTGCTGAGCTCGGAGCCGTTGGAGGGAACGATGAAGATCTGGCGCGTGCCATCGGCGGCGTTGGCGTAGTAGGCGATGCGCGTGCCGTCCTGGGAGCCGCGCACGATGCCGGCCGCCGCGCCGTGGGTGAGGCGGCGGCTGGTGAGGCCTTGAGGCGGCGTGGGATAGCGCGTCTTGGAGCCGGCGTCGGCGGTGGTGACGTCCACGGTCTCGGGAATATCGACGACGAAGAGCGAGCTTTGATAGGTGCCGTTGGCCTCTTTGACGCGCCCGATGAAGCCGCGCATGAGGGCCTTGGCGCCGATCCAGGAGTCGCTGTCGGCGCGTTCGAGTTCGCCGGGCTGGGCGGTGTTGGCGGGCACCACCTTCACCAGGAGCACGGCCCAGGGGGAGTAGCCGGCGGGAGCGCGTTCGTGCGGCACCAGCATGCCGATGGTGCGGCCGTAGGTGGTGAGGAGGTAGTCGTCGTAGGTGAAACCGATGCGGGTGCTGTTGACGGCGAACTCGTGGCGGTGCGTGCCGCCGCGATGGGCGCCGGGGGTGGTTTCGGCGGAGGTGACGTCGCGCTTGTCGAGGAAGCGGATTTCGCCGCCGCCGTCGCCGGGCACCAGGCCGCCGCGGCGGTTGGTAGTTCCATAGAAGCCGAGCGTGGGGGTCTCATCGACGAACGGGCCGTGAATGAAGGCGATCTCGTCAGCTCTGTGATTGAAGGAAGCCGCGCCGAGGCCGGGGGCCGCGGCGGTGGAAGAGATGATGTAGGGCGTGGGCGCGTACACCAGGTTCTCCAGGCCGGTCACGGTGGAGACCTTCATGATGGTCGTGCCGTTGCCGATGCCGCCGCCGAGGGTTTCGCGGGTGTCGAAACAGAGGAAGCGGTCGTCCTTGGAGAAGTTGTCGTTGTTGTCCAAGAGGTGTTGGACGGGAGAGGAAGTGAGTTGCCATTCACCGAACGGCACGCCGGCCGGACGTTGAGGGTAAATATTGATAGTGGCGAGCAGGAATGCAACGCCCAAGATACAAAAACGCATGACATCCTCCGCAGTGTGGTCTGAATTCACACTAAAGTGAATTGACTATAGGACAATGGGACAGCCAAGGGAAGGGGGGGGTATATTAAACGGCATGGACAGACGCGACTTTTTAGCTGTGACGGCGGCGGCGCCGGGGCTGACGGCGAGGCTGGGCGTGGAGTTGGAGCGGACGGGCATCGTCTCATCGCACGAGCATCTGCTGTGGGAGAACGAGCGCATCGCGGAGAAGGCCGACTTCTTCACGCTGGCCAGCCACTACCTGGCGAACGACCTCGTGTCGGCCGGAGCGCCGGCGACGCCGAAGAGTTGGGCGGAGTTCGGCCCCTGGTGGCCGGCCGTGCGGCTGACGGGTTATGGACAGGCTTTGCGCATCGCCATGCGGGAGCTGTACGGAGAAGAGCCTTCGAGCGCGGCGGCGGTGGCACGGATCAACGACAAGCTCGAAAGGGCGAACAGGCCGGGGCTGTACGAGCGGGTTTTGAAGGAAAAGGCCCGCATCCGCTACTCGGTGCTGGACGACTACTGGCACAGCGAGCCGATGCGGCCGGATGAGCGCTTCTTCGTGCTGGCGCGCCACCTGGACGCGTTCTGCACGGCGCGGCAGGCGGCCAATATCCGGAAGCTGGAAGAGTCGACCGGGGTGTCGATTACGAGCGTCGGCGGCTTGAAGAAGGCGATGGAGAAGAGCCTGGAGCAGAGCCTGGCGCAGGGCATGGTGACGCTGAAATCGACGCTGGCCTATGCGCGCAGCCTGCGCTATGAAGTGGTTCCGGAGCGCGAGGCCGAGGCGGACTTTCAGGAGCTGATGAAGGCGCCGCAGAGGCAGCCGCCTCAGCGGTTGTCCGATCACATGTTCCATCATTCGCTGGCGCTGGCGCAGGAGCGCGGGCTGCCCTACCAGATTCACACGGGCTACCTGGCGGGCAACGGGGGCAACCTCGAGAATACGCGGCCCATGCTGCTGGGCAACCTCTTCGGACGGTACCCGAAGGTGTCGTTCGATCTCTTCCACCTGGGCTGGCCGTGGATGAATGAGACGACGGCGCTGGCCAAGCTGCACCGGAACGTGACGGCGGACTTCTGCTGGATGTGGGTGCTGAGCCCGGCGGGCGCGCGGCAGACGCTGGACGAGATGCTGGAGGCGGTGCCGGCCAACAAGATTGTGGGCTTTGGCGGAGACTACCGGTATGTGGAGCTGAGCTACGCGCATGCCAAGATGGCGCGGGCGGGCATCGCGCAGGTGCTGAGCGGCAAAGTGGCGGCCGGGTGGTGCACGGAGGGGGAGGCGGTGGAGATCGGGAAGATGCTGCTGGCGGAGAATGCGGCACGGCTGTTCCCGCAGAAGAAGGCGTGAAGCGGAACGGGCAGACACACTACGGCCTCGCGCGAACCATAGCGAAGCGCGGCGCTTCGCTTAGGGACCGCTGGCGAAGCCCCTCGCTTCGCTCAGGGACTGGGGCGCCGCGCTTCGTTGGAAGCGGGCGTTGGTTGTTCGCCCGGCGGGATGTAGTTCGAAACTGACCATCCCGCCGTATTTCTTCGGGCTCATCAGGACTTACCTTCGAGCGCTTATGACCCTGCTTCCTCTTGCGAGGATCTGAGGCTGCCTGGATTGGAAACCGCCGCAGCGGCCGCCTTACTCGAGGCGA
>JACQZS010000248.1 GCA_016213725.1 Acidobacteriota bacterium
CATGATGGTCATCAATTTCAACAACAATCCTGGCTCGTACTGGATCCGGGTCAACAATCCTGGGGGCGGGACGTCGAATACCTTCTACTTCAACGTGAATTAGAGGGGTCATGGATTCGAGTACAGCAGAATGTAACCGAGCGTTGTTCCGGCAGATGTCTTCACCGTGAGTACGCCCGACCAGCCCGAGGGGTTGTTGGCGGCTGCGAGGCCGGCGAAGCGGTAGCCGTTGCCAGAGCCGCCTGCGACGATGAGTTCGCCGCTGGCGGTGAGTTCGAGCAGCGTGTTGTCGGCGAGGTTGGAGCCAGGACCGGTGACTTTGAGGGGCGAGGTTGTGGTGTCCGGAGTCGTGATGACGCTTGGGCCGGTCGCGACGCCGGATGCGATGTGCGGCGTCTGCGACGCCCAGGTGCGGGCGTAGGCGGCTTGCGGGTCGTCACCCTGCTGGAGGCAGGCACCCCAGAGGTGAATGTCGCCTGCGGTCCAGTCGTCGCCGTTGCCGGCGAACTGGCGGACCACGATCCAAAGGCCGGTCTGGCCGCTCGCGAGGGTGCCGGAGATCTTCAAGCGCTGCCAGGAGGTCGTGACCGTCACCTGCGTGGGCCCGGCCAAGTAGGCGGCGTAGGCGTTGTTGACGATTGCAAGCGACAGCTTGCGGGTGCCGGATGCGACGCGGGCCCAGATGTAGAAGGTGTAGGTGCCGCCGTCCGTCAGGCCTGCAACCTGGTGCTGGATCACGGGCGTGGTGGTGACGGCGGTGATGACATCGGCGGTCTGATTGCCGTCCGGGGCGATGATTGCGTTCGAGGTGGCCGAGCAGGAGCCGCCGTTCTTGTCCCAGGCGGCCGCGGCGAAGTTCTCGGAGTGCTTCGCCATGTTCTCCAGCGGGCCACCGATGGTCTGGTGCGGGCCGCAGTCGATGGGGCCGGTGAAGTGGTCGCCTGCACGGTCGGCTGGGGCGTAGCCGAGGGCGTTGGTGATCTCGCCGGCGACAGGCGGCGCGGCGTTCACGACGACGCTCACGCGGTCGTTGATCGGGTCGTCTGCCGCGTCGAGGGTCACGCGAGTGCCCTCGACCAGGTTGATGGCGCGGCGCGTTCCGACGTCGGCGCCGTTGTGCTGGACCTTGTGGGGCAGCTCACCGCTCACGATGTCGCTGGCGGTGTGGGTGTGGCCCGGAAGGTCGGCCGCCGCGAGGTTGGCGCCCGTCGTCACACGTCCCTTCGCATCCACCGTGACCTTCGGATACGTACCAGGCGAGGCGCCGGAGGCCGGCAGCGACAGCACACCCGACTCGACGGCCAGGCCGCCAGCCGGATCGACCTGCACGATGCCCTTGCTCGCGTATCCAGCGTCGGGATAATAAAACGTGCCGAACGTCTGCCCGGGCGCGAAGTCCACGATGGCGTCCATGGCGAGATGGTTCTGGGCGTTCAGAGCCATCCCGAGATCACCCGAGTCGTCGGCCCTCCGCCACTTCACCGCGCCGGCGTTCGGCAGCCGGACCAAGCCGGTACCGGATTTCGCGCCGGCCCCGAACTGCGCACCGTCCTGGAACGTCTTGTTGCCGGTCACGACCTGGTCGCCGGCGGCGCGGACGTAGTTGCGCGCGACCGCTGTGCCGAGTTCGTTCTCGATCGCGAGGACCGCGGACTGGAGCGCGGTCAGGAAGCCGGAGACCATGTTGGCCCGGATCGTGGATCCGTTCTGGTGCACAGCCGCGACGGTCCCGAATGCGCCGCGGATGCAGCCCGTGAACTGGGTCGCGGTCTTGGCCGTGTAGACGATCAGCTCATCGTCGATTGAGAGGATGCCGTAGGCGTCAGCGAAGCCCACCGACGTGGATTCCACGCTGATGGTCGAATCACCCGCGCCGACGACATTCGACGCCGTGGTTTCGAGAGGCTTCGACTGGAAGGCATCCACGGGGGTGAACAGGCTCGATGCGTCGTCGATCGCGGACGGGAACTTAGCCATTGAGACCTCGGTTGTTGCAGGGAAATCGGTTGAGGGCACCGTCGGCGGGTGGGGCGAAGGGTACCGCGATGACGACAGGTTCGGCGCGCACGGCGCGAGGCTTGTGGTAGATCGCGCTCTGTGGCACTCTCCCGGTGAGCGCCGTCTACGGCACCGGCCTGCTGTTCAGGCAAAACTGATCGAAGGCCCAGAAGCACAGCGATCCGATGTCGGTCTGCTTCCACATCGAGTAGGCCTGGAGATACGGCGGGTCGGCGGTACCGAAGATCCCCGCCAGGTACATGCACTCGTCGGCCGGACGGCCCAGCCCCAGCGGAACGCGCATCGTCTGCTTCATGAGCACGGCGCTTTTCTGCCGGACGTCGTAGTCGAAGCCTTCCGCGCGGAAGTACTTCACGCCGTAGCCGGAGGTCTTCCACTGCTCTGGCAGGTTGACGTGCATGTTGAGGCGACGGAATCCGGAGTTCGGCGCGGGCTTGCCCTGGTTGGCGTCGAGCGGCCACAGGCACTCGAAGACGGCGGCCGGATGATAACGGCGCACGTAATCGATGACCTCGGAGCAGTAGTCCCAGATGCGGTCCCGCAGAAAGTCGGCGGTCTGTTGATCGTCTGCCGGGTTGTCGGTGTTTGCGAGGAAGCGGTGTATTGGGCGGCCGAAGCGGGCCAGGAAGTCTGCCTTGGTCCCATCATCATAGAAGGGCATCCCTGAGTCGTTCGGGAAGTACCACCACTGCGTTTCGCCGAACTGGAGAACGATCGGCAGCCCAGCGGCCGCGAGCTGGTCGGCGCACTCCTTGTACATCTGCTTCAGGTACGCCCGAACGCGCGAGCCGAAGTGCATCTGCGTGGATGGCACGGGCAGATCCACGGGAGCGCCGTCCCAGTAGCGCGCGGCCATCGCCGACGGCGGCCGGTAGCACTCCATAGAGAAGGCGAAGCTCGCTGGGATGCCCGCCTGGTGGAGTTGCGACGCCAGGTCGCGAATCCAGTTGCGCGCGCCCTGGGTCATCACCGGCGAGATGGTGTCGATCATCTCCCAGTCGCCCTCGGCACCCGCCGTGGAAAGGCTCGGTGTGCCCTGAACAACGGACAAGTTGGCGCTCGTCGAGATAGAGAACGTGTAGCCTGGCGCGCGCGAGCGAATGTTGATGCCGCCCGCCGAGCTCGTGCACCAGACGCCGGGGAAGGTCACGTTGAGCATCGCGCGAAGGTGGCCGGCGACGTCGGCGTCCGCCAGCCCCGCGCCCGGCGAGAAGTAGAGCGCCGTCCCAGACAGGTTGATCCACAGCGGTTCATCCGGCTGCCACGAGCCGAGGCTCACAGTGCAATTCGGGTAGGTCGCCTCTACACGCCGCCGCTTGTTGTTCCAGAAGACCCCCATGTAAACGTCGGCGTGGCCGCGGAACCCGAGCTTGTCGAGGTGCCAAACGTGCCAGGCGGGCGGTTTCTTGTAGCCATGGTCCGTATCGAAGTCGGTCGCGAGCGAGATGTTTTCGTACACCTCCGGAGCGTCCGGCACATCCTGAGAAACCAGCGGCCAAAGGTAGTCGTAGTGGAAGAAGTAGCCGGTGCTCGCCGGGTTCTTGACGAACAGCGATGTGATCTCGACGGCGTGAGCGCCAGCGGCGATGTCCGAGCCGATTTTCCTCATCGCGGCGAGGCCGTTGTAATCGTTCAGGTAGAGATCGGAGACCTGCGGCGCGCCGCCGTCGATGACGACCTGGATCTTGCCTGCGCTTGTGCCGAGCCAGGTGCCGACGTAGAGATCGTGGACCGCGTCTCGTTGATAGCGAACGGTGACGCGCCGGACATCGCCGGCCGACGACGGCGCTCAGCGATGGAAAGAGGCAGCCCTCGTATTCGAAGCCGTTGTCACGCACGGTCACGACATACGTGTTGCCCCGGTACTGCTTGACGATCAGCCCTCCCGGCAGCGGAGTGCGGGCATCGTGCGCCGGCTCGATGGTGGTCGTCGATGAGTTGTCCATCGGCATGCCTGCCCGCAGCCGCTCCACGTTCGTCAGCACGCGAGCCCGGAGCGGCGTGTCCCGCGCAATGCTCCGCGCCAGTTCGATCGCCGATTCCGGCAGCCCGCCTTCAGCCTTGGCCTGTAGATGCCAAGCCAGCTTCCGGAACAGGAACTGCCGGTGTGCGCCGGTGGTCTCCTTGCCGAAGAACTCCAGGTGGCGGGTCTGAAGCGCGGTGACGTCCATCGCGGCCAGTTCGTCGATCTGTTGTCGGAGGGTCTTCTTCACGCGTCAACCTCATGACTATGAAGGCTCTCCGGGCGCGCGTTATCAAGTTCTCCGTTGACGGTTTCTCCGCCATCCGACTTGGGGAGTTCGATGCGCCGGACGCGCCGGTAGCGCTGGTATGCCTGGGCGAGAAGAGTGGCGATCTGGGCGACGGCCTCGGCCGTAGTGCGGTCGCGGAGTTCCATGTGTTGCCGGTCCTTTGGGTATCCGGCCAACAACGGCTTCCGCTGGGCGGCCTGGCGCGTCGTCTGGCTCTGTCAATAGATACTCACGCGAGTTCGAAACTGTCTAATCGGTCCCCCTCTCTCAAACGGAGTGTCAACAAATGCGGAGGTGTCAACAGAGAAACCCGAGAGTTCGCGAGGTTGAGGGAGGCCAATGGACTCAACCATCATGGTTGAGAGCGAGGTCCGGACGCGCACGTCTCGAACTGGAGAACGGCGCCAAAACGCAAATACTGGCGAATGTTTGGGATACGGGCGGGAGGTCAGACAGGGAAGCTGTCAACGAAATAGGGCGGTGGAAAGTTCGCGTTTGGAAGAATGGCTCCCCAAAAAAGCGGGTTTCCAACAACCTCTCCGAAATGTAAGTTATTGACAATAAATAGCGAGACTGTGTCAATGACGAAGGCGGAGCCGAGGTCTGCTTGACCACGGGAGACCGCGGCTACTCCGTTGAGCGTCCTGGCTGTCATCAGGGTGCAGGTGGCTCCCAAATCAACGCATCGGGTTCTCGCTGGCGTGCTTTGTGCGGCCGCCGGCATAAGAAAGCGGGCGCGGTCACGCGCGAAAGATCATCGCGCTTCATCGACAATCTGGAGCACGATGGCCTCCACCTCAGCCGCCAATTGCTCGATGCCCGCCTCCGGGAAGAACTGCGAGATCGAAGATGGGAGCAGCGTGCTGATATGCGTCTTCTCCTGTTGGACGAAGACACTAATCGGACAGGGCAGCATCAAGGAGATCCTCACATCCCGAGCCAACACCTGGCTCGCATACTTCGCGTTGCAGATCTCGATGATCTTCAGGGGTGATCGCGGGAATCCTTTTTCGGCCAGCGTTGCCGCGACGTCGTGCGTATGCAGGACGCGAAAGCCCTTTTCGGCGGCCTTCCTCTCGACCGCCTCGACCGCCTCATCAAACGTCTTCTCCGTAGTTACCGTCCGCTCAAATGGTTGCATTTCAATCTCCTCAGATACGATTCTATGGCTTCGATTGCAGCAAACGAAGTGCGTTGAAGATCACCAGCAGCGAAACCCCCATGTCCGCGGCTATGGCGGCCCAAAGCGATCCATGTCCGGCGAACGTCAGGGCGACAAAGACGAACTTGACCGCCAATGACAGGAAGATGTTCTGGCGGATGATCGACAGCGTCCTCCGAGAGTGGCCGATGAGCCAGGGCAGTTGGTGCAGGTCATCCGACATCAGGGCTACGTCGGCTGCTTCGATTGCCGCATCGCTCCCGATGGCGCCCATCGCAATTCCAAGGCTCGCGCGGGCCATCGCCGGGGCATCGTTCACGCCGTCGCCTATCATAGCCACCGACTCGTACTGCTGAACGAGGGCCTCGATCGCGGCCACTTTGTCGGCCGGCAGCAGTTCCGCCCGCACTTCCTCGATTCCTGCCTGCCGGGCGATGGTGCGTGCGGTTCCTTCGTTGTCGCCAGTCAGCATCACGACGTGGGGCACACCAAGGGCTCGGGTCGCCGCAAGCAACTCTGGGATGCCGGGCCGAAGCCGGTCGGCCAGCGCAATGAATCCGCACACGTGAGTTTCGTTGCCGATGACGACGACGGAATGACCGGCGCCCGACAATTCAGAGAGCAGTGAGTGGACCTCCGGCGTCTCTTGCCCGCGTTCCTCCAAGAACCGGTGTGAGCCGAGCCAGAAGGACCTGCCATCGAGTCGCGCTGTCGCGCCCTTGCCGGGGATGAGCGTGAACTCAGTGACCGGTCCTGGTTGAAGGCCGCGTGCACTGACGTAATCGCAAATCGCACGCGCCAAAGGGTGTTGACTTGAGGACTCCAGAGATCCGGCTCGCTCGAGCAATTCCTGCTCGGTGTGACCGTTCAGAGCGACAACCTTGGCCACCGACGGCTTGCCCTCTGTCAGCGTGCCGGTCTTGTCCATGGCAATCGCTTTGAGCCGCGCCGGTGTCTCCAGCGCCAGTCCGCCCTTGACGAGTACACCATTCCGGGCTGCGGCAGCGAGACCAGCGACGATGCTCACCGGCGTTGAAATCACGAGTGCGCACGGGCAGCCGATCACCAAAAGTACAAGCGACTGGTAGATCCACGTCGCCCATGGTTGATGAAACAAGAGCGGCGGAACAAGGGCGGTCAGAATCGCTACCGCGAAAACCGTTGGCGTATAGATGAGGGCAAAGCGATTCACCCATTGTTCCGCCGGAGAGCGGCGGCCTTGGCTCTCCGCTACGAGCCGGATGACATGCGCGAGGGTGGTGTCGTTTGCGCTCTTGGTCGAGCGCACATCGATCACTCCGTTTCCATTGATCGTCCCGGCAAAGACGGCCGCCCCCGGCTCCTTGGTGATGGGGAGACTCTCCCCTGTGATCGGAGCCTGGTTGACATCTGATGTCCCTTCCACAACCGTGCCGTCCAACCCGATCCGCTCCCCCGGCTTGACTCGGAAGAGCGTACCCACCGGAACACTCGCCGAGGGTGTTTCACGGATCGTGCCATCCGATTCCAGCACACCGACGGATTCCGGGGCGATCTTCATGAGAGCTTCCACCGCACGTCTGGCGCGTCCAACGCTCCAGGATTCGAGGGCCAGAGACAGTGCGAAAAGGAAGGAGACTGTGGCCGCCTCGAGCCACTGCCCGAGAGCGACGGCGCCAATCACTGCCACGGTCATCAGGAGGTTCATGTCCGGGCGGAGCCGCCGTAGGGACAACCACGCCTTTGGCAGGACGTACCAGGCGCCGGCGAGAACGGCAAGAAGATAGAGCACTCGAACGGGCAGGGGAACGGGCGTCATACCGCCCGCGCCGGCATGCTCCGAGGACAATGCCGTCAGCAGACTGCCACTCAGCACGGCGTGGGCACAGAAGCCTACAACGACAAGCGAGCCGCTAAGCACCGTCGCAACGGTTCGAGCATCCCGCCACCAGCTTCTGGTCTCAGCCTGTCGTTCACTGGGGCCGGGGCCAGCCCACAATTCGGCGGTCATGCCCGTCTTTGCCACACTCTCGATGACCTGCTGGGCCGAGAGGTGGCCGGTGTTCCGCAGAGTCATCCGTGAGTTGAGGATGTCGAACGAAAGATTCGACTCGTCCCCGACCAGATCGCGAAGTTCGCGCTTCAGAATGCCAACTTCCTCCGCGCAATCCATACCGTGGATTTTGAACTGAAGAACATCAGGCATTGGCGGGTAGTCTCCTTTCAACTCTCAAATAGCCCATCGGTAGTCAACCAGTGCCACAAGCGTTGAGGTGGCGCGCTTCTGCCCCTAATGCCGCTCGCGGCGACCCCGTCCCAGCCAGCCTCGTTGGCGTAGAAAGTGCGCGACGATCCCGATGATGGCAAGGATAGCGGCAGCGACAAACACGGCGATCGCAGCTCTGCGCGATTCCTGTTCGAACGTGCGTCGGGCATGTCGTGATGCGCGCATATGACCTCAAAGCGCGTCCTGATCCCTTTCTCCGGTCCGAATCCTGATAACTTCATCAATAGAGGAGACGAATATCTTGCCGTCGCCGGGGCGACCCGTATGTGCGTGTGATCGGATGAGCTCGACCACGTTGTCGACAAGCGCGGCGGGGACGACGATTTCAAGCTTGATTTTCGGCGATGTCTCCGAAAGCTCCGCCTCGGTTCCGTACCTGCCAAATCCTTTCACTCGCGAGACCGTGAGGCCCGGAAATTCCGGGTGCGCCCGGAGCGCCTCAACGACCTTCGGCAGCATGAACTCCTGAATAATGGCTTTGATCTCTTTCATATCTTCCTCAGATCTCCGGTTCTGGCCGTTCCCTGGTGAACCATCCGTAGATTGCCGGAAGTACAAGCAAGGTCAGCAACGTGGACGTGATGAGGCCGCCGATTACTACAGTGGCCAAGGGTCTTTGAACCTCCGCACCCGCACCCGTCGAGAGCGCCATCGGGACGAAGCCAAGGCTCGCGACGAGCGCCGTCATCAAAACCGGTCGCAGGCGCACCTCGGCGCCGTGAAAAGCAGCCTCCTCCGCGCTCATCCCTTCCTGGCGCATCTGATTGATGTAGCTGACCAGCACTACCCCATTCAGCACGGCCACGCCGAACAAAGCGATAAAGCCGACTCCCGCGGAGATGCTGAAGGGCATGCCGCGAATCGCCAACGCAAACAAGCCACCGGTGGCCGCCACGGGCACGTTCACGAAGATCAGGAGAGCCAGTTTCACGGAGTTGAACGTCGTATAGAGCAGCACAAAGATCAGAAAAAGCGCCAGCGGAACGACGATGGCCAGGCGTGCCGATGCCCGCTGGAGGTTTTCGAACTGGCCGCCCCACTCGAGCCAGTAACCAGGGGGTAGCTTGACCTTGCGTTCGACTGCCCCCCGGGCCTCGGCCACGAAACCCGCAAGATCCCGACCGCGGACGTTGGCCTCGACTGCGATCCTCCGGTGGATATTCTCGCGGCTGATCTGAGCCGGACCCTGCTCGACCCAGATGTTTGCCAGTTGGCTGAGGGGAATGAGTCTGCCCTGCGGGTCCGCGACCTTCAGATTCCGGATCTGCTCCAGATTTCTACGTTCATCCTCCTGAAACCGCACCTGAAGCCCGAAGCGGCGCTGCCCTTCCATCACTTGACCGACTGTCTTTCCGCCCATTGCTTCCACAACGTCGAGTACCTGCGAGGCGTTGATCCCGTAACGTGCTATTTCTCCACGGTTGATGCGGATGCGCAGATATGGCAGACCAGCAATCTGCTCGGCCTTGGTGTCGGCCGCGCCGGGAACCTGAGACACTGCGGCGACGATCTCGTCCGCCTCGCGCTTCAGGACATCAAGGTCCTCGCCGTAGAGCTTGATCGCAACGTCTGAGCGTGTGCCGGCAATAATTTCTTGAACTCGCAACTCGATCGGCTGGCTGTAGCCAAATGTGTGGCCAGGCACGTTTTCCTTGAGGAGTTTATCGATCTTTGCGATGAAGTCTTCTCTCGATTCGCCTTCCGCCCATTGGACGTGAGGTTTGAGGATCAGGTACACATCGCTCATTTCCAGACCCATCGGATCGGTCGGAATCTCGGCCTGTCCGGTACGCGAGACGATTGTCTGAATCTCCGGAAGTCCTTTCAAGGTCTTTTCGATGAGGGTGGTACTGTTCACCGAGTCCGTCAGCGATACGCTGGGCAGACGCCACGCGGAAATGGCGATCGCTCCTTCATCCAACCTTGGGATGAACTCCGCGCCCATCGTCAACGCCAGTCCGACGCTCGAAAGAAACATGATGGTGGTGATGGTAACTACGACGGCTGGGTGGGCCTGTGCACGGCGGAGGAGCGGGCGGTAGATCTGCTTCGCCTTGCGCATGATCCAAGTCTCGTGCTCCCTCACGCCTTTGCGAAACGCCAGAGACGCGAGAACGGGCATCAATGTCAGCGAGAGCACCAAGGCGGCGCAGAGAGCGAAGATGACCGTGAGCGCCATCGGTTTGAACATTTTCCCCTCGACGCCTTCCAGCGCCAGGATTGGTAAGTACACGATGATAATGATGCCGACCGCGAATACAACCGGCCTCGCTACCTCACGGCCAGCCTCGATGATGGCGGGAATCGGATCCTGCCGTTTGCCGCCGTTCTTCTCGGCCAACTTGCGCACGATGTTCTCGATCAGCACGACCGAGCCATCCACGATCAGTCCGAAGTCGATGGCGCCCAGGCTCATCAAGTTTCCCGAGATGCCCGCATACGTCATGCCCGTGAACGCCACCAGCATGGAGAGAGGGATCGCGGCTGCCACAATCAGACCGCCACGCACGTTCCCCAGTAGGAAAAGCAGCACCGCGACGACGAGGATGCCGCCCTCAAGCAGGTTCTTGGAAACGGTGCGGATGGTCTTCTGGACAAGCTCCGTGCGGTCATAATATGGCTCGACCGTCACGCCGGCAGGCAAAGATTTCTGGATCTCTTCGAGTTTGGCTTTCGCTCGCTGAGCAACAACTCGGGAGTTTTCTCCCATTAGCATCATGACGACGCCGGTTACGATCTCTCCGCGGCCATCACGCGTCACTGCGCCCTGGCGCACACGGGGCGCAAACGCCACTGTCGCGATGTGCTTTACGTACACGGGAACCCCACCCTGAGAAGCGCCGAGGACGATGTTTTCGATATCGGAGATGCTCTCGATCAGGCCCTCGCCGCGGATCACCTGCTGTTCCTGGTTGTGCTCGATGTACGCGCCTCCGGTCGAGAAGTTGTTCCGTTCCAGGGCCTCAATCACCTGCTGGAGGGACAGGTTGTAGCTCGTCAACTTGTCCGCGTCCACCTGGACCTCGTACGTCTTCAACTGCCCGCCATACGTGTTCACCTCCACTATCCCGGGGACCGAACGCAACTTAAATGCGATATCCCATTCAAGAATCGATCGAAGATCCATCGCCGAGTAGCCCGCGCCTTTCACCTCGAACTGATAGATCTCTCCAAGGCCGGTCGTGATTGGACCCATCTCCGGATTGCCAAAACCCGGCGGAATCATCTCTTTCGCTTGCGGCAGCCGCTCCATCACCAGCCGCCGGCAGAAGTACATCTCCATGTCTTCTTTGAAGAAAATCGTCACGGAGGACAGCCCAAAGCGCGAGATGGAGCGAATGTTCTCGATCCCCGGCAGGCCGCTCATCGCCGTCTCAACGGGGAAGGTGATGAAGCGTTCTACTTCCACGGGCCCGAGACCAGGAGCGCGTGTGAGAATCAGCACCTGGTTGGGGGTGATGTCTGGAACAGCGTCAATCGGAAGCCGTTGCAGGCTCCGAATTCCGATTCCCACGGCAAGGCATGCCAGCACGATGACGAGGAACCTGTACTTTAATGAGAGTTCGATAATCCGGTGCATCCGACGCTCCTATTCCTCGCCACCGATTTGTGAACGGAGCAGCGCCGATTTCAGGAAGAAGCTGCCGTGCGCGACGACTGTCTCTCCCTCCTTGATACCGTTCTTGACCTCGACCCAGCCATCGCTCTGGCTGCCCAATTCCACACTGCGGGGTTCAAACTCGATCTCGGACGTTCGCACAAACACGACCGGCCGATCATTCACTTGCTGGATGGCGGCCGCCGGGATCAGAAGCGCCTGCCTGTTCGCTGGGGTGGGCAACTGCACCGTCGCGAACATGTCGAGCTTGAGTTTTCCGTCGCGGTTCGGGACTTCACAGCGAACTTTCGCCGTCCGGGTCTTCGGGTCCAGGAAGTCGCTGACATAGGTGATCTTGCCGAGAAACGTCTCCCCTGGATAGGCGTCAGTGACGATCCGGGCCTCCTGCCCGGCGCGAATGAGTGCGATATCTTTCTCGTAAACGTCGGCCAGTACCCAGGCGGTCGAGAGATCGGCAATCGTAAACACCTCGTCGGATGGACCGAATGCTTCGCCTTCGGCGGCGTTGTACTTGATCACGATTCCGTCGAAAGGCGCGGTCATCCGGCTGTGCGACCCCTCACGGTGGGATCCCGCGCCCTCGCGCGGGTTGATCGCCTTGACGGCAGCTTCGTCAAGTCCGAAGCGGTGGAGTTTCTCCTCGGTCTTGGCGAGTTCGGCATCCTGGCTCTCAATCGATGCAAGAGCGTTCTTGTATTCCGCGGTTCGCTTTTCCAGTTCGGCTCGGGCTAGCGCTCCTACATCAACCAATGCCTTGGCACGATCTAGCGATCGTTGCGTGACTTCGGCCTCCGCCTTCGCTTTGCCGAGCGCCGCGACAGCCGCGCTGTACTGTCCGATGATTTCGCCCAGTTCGATATTGTCGTAGACGAGCAGAACCTGCCCCGCCCGGACACGATCACCCAAACGCACGTTCACCTTCTCAATGCGTCCTTGAGCTAACGGCCGCACATGGGCCACCCGGGATTCATTAGGGCTCACGACTCCCGTGGCCTGTAGTGAGCGCGTGACCGGCCGCAGTTGTGCAGGCTCGAACCGTAGTCCAATATTCTTCTGCGCGGCAGCATCCATCCGAAGCCGTCCACTTGGCTGATGCTCCTCGCTTGGCTCGTCTTTCGCCGACGCCCCTTTTGCGCGGTCGGAATGCGACATCCTCTCGAAGACGAAAGCGCCCGCCGCCATCCCACCGAGGAAGATCGCGATAATCCAGAATTTCCGAAGTGCTGTAAAACGATCTGTCATGGTCAATCCTTCTCGATCTAGAAGATGGGGGCTCCCGTTGCCCTTTCAATTTCAACCGCGGCGAGGAAGCCCTCGCGCAGGAGGTCCGTGTAGGCTCGTTGCGTGTCGATCAGCCGGCGCTGCTCGTTGATTACATCCAACAGCCTGATTTCACCCAAGTCGTATGCCGCCCGGAGGATCCTGACGTTCTCGCGCGACTGTTGCAGGACTCCCTCGTCGAACACCGCCAGCGCTTTCGCGGCCGTTTCATACCGCGTGATCGCCGCCTGAATCTCCTGCCGGATCACCCGCTCCAGGTACTGCCGTCGCAGCGCCGCATTCTGCTGCCTAGCTATCGAGGCCTGAATGTTTCCTTGGTTGCGGTTCCTCAGTGGCAGGTTAATAGAAACGCCGGCGGTTAGCATGTCGTCGGTATCGCGGATGGGAACGGGCGAGCCCGCCGGGGTTCTGAGACCGAACTGGTCGAATTGGGAGTTAACTCGCGAGTACCGTGTGAACCCGACCAGATTGGGAACGGCTTCTGATTTCGCCAGCCTGGTTTCGGCATTGGTCAAGGACTCTTCGATCCGGATGGCTTTCAGATCAGGTCTCTCGGCGAGGGCGCGCCCGACTGCCTGATCGAGGATCAGGCTCAGCTTTGGGGCGGCCAGCGCGCCGGCCAGTTTCAGCGGTTCGTCAGGCCTGAAGCCGGCAAGGGTCTTCAGTTCGAGCAGCGCACGCTCGATCTGGTTCGCGAAAATGAGCCTGTCCGATGCAATCCGGTTGACCTCCACCCGCAAGAGCCCCTCCTCTAGCGGCGTGCCTTCACCCTGGCGAGTCCGTGCCTGAGCGATCTGATAGCTTTGGCGATTGAGCTCATAGAGTTGTTCCGCCGATGTCAGATTGCGCGCGGCTCCAAGCGCTTCGGCAAAGCGCGCCTTCACGTCGGCTTTTAGCAGGCGCTCGCGATTGGCGATCTCCAGCGTTGCGAGTTCCACGCCGAGACCTCCCACCTCTATCCGTCGATCGCGCTTGCCGCCGAGTTCAAAGGTGTGCGAGTACCCAATGCCGAACTCCCTTTCGCCGGGACTGTTCAAAACCTTCCCGCTCGCGAAACTCGTATCGATCGACGGGTTGACCCGCAATTTGGACTGGGTGAGCAGGCCTTGCGCTTCGGCGATCCGTTGCCTCGCGGCCACGAGATCCCCATTGCGTTTCAAAGCTGCCTCGACCAGCCGGTCGAGCGCCTCGCCGCCGGTATCGGACACGTACTGTGCGGCGGCCTCCGGTGCACGCGTTTGTCCGGAAGCGGCCGGCAGCCAAACTGACGTGGTGACGCCAATCGTGGAGATAAGTATCAAGAAGTCTCGCATGAGCATATTTGGAACCCAAGAGTTAATGGTTTGAATACAAACGGCCACACGACCGCACGTGGGCACACTTGTCCGGTTCGAATCAGTTCAGCGGAGACTTCTCAGCAACGAAGGGAAGTAGTCGGGCGGGGAGAGAAGGTGGGACCGGACAGGAGGTCAAGACTAATCGCATACGCGATAGGCGTCTCTTGGTTGAGCCGGGATGGCGCGATCACCGCGAATGCGGAATTCGCGAAGGTGACGAGACGCGATGATTCCGACTGTGGGCTGTTAATCCCGATCGTTGGCGTGACGGGGTAGTCCGTGCATCCTTGACAAGGAGTTGGTTCTGACAAGGAGGTACTGGGGGAACCGGCGCCACGCACACAGCAGAGAGCCGCCCAGTCCTCGATTGCGTCGTGACCCGTGGAAGAAACGCAAACCACTTTGAACGCACCTGGAGCCACCACCAGCAGCAAGGCTGCGATGAGGAGGCGAACCAGAGATGTCTTGCAGCGCAAGGTCACCGAATACGTTCTTCCCTTTTACAGCTTAGCAGGCGGCCCGCCTTTTCGCGAGTGCTGCTCCTCAAGCTTCTTCAGGCCCGTTTGCGCGCGCGAACCGGTTTCCGCGATCACTTGCGAAACAGCCGGGACAAGGACCCCGAGAGATCGAAGCCGAGCCCGAAGCGAACAGTCGTCAGTTCATAAGGAATGCTACGTGCCACCCTTACGTTTAGCTTGACGAAGGGGGTGAGTGACCACGAAGCCCAAGCGGAGGCACCATAATCCGAAACATCGGAGCCGGGTACGTTCTCCTGTGGTGCATATCCATAGAACGGCATCGTGCTGGACCCCATCGACCCGGTGCTGGTGGAGCCGGTCCCCATGCCAGGGGGCACCCCGGGCATCCCGGGCATCCCAGGCATCCCAGGCATACCGGGCGAGCCCGGCGTGCTCGTCATCGTCGGAGCGGTCGCCGTCATCTGGCTGATGACCATCTGGTCGCCCAGGGCAAGGAGGCCGAACCCACCCATGCCAACGTTGAGTCTTCGGTGCACCCGGTAGTCAATTCCGCCTGAGGCGTAGACTGAGTTGCCGTTGCTGATGAATGGCCGCTGGTATCCCACGTTGTTGAACAGCGAGTTTGTGTAGCCGCCGGTCACGAACGGGCTGAACTGCTCGAAGCGCCGCTGGAGTGTACCGTTCATATCCACGGAAACGCGGCCGGCACCGAGGCCTTGGTTGGAGTCTCCTGTCGGAGCGCCGATCGTCAGTGCCGCGCCGGCGTCATATGATCCCTTGGAGTGTCGAAGGAACATCGAGGCGTAGACGTCTCCGATCCCTGTGGCTTCGCGCTGAGTGGCAGAGATCCGATAGAAGGGGATCCCGACAACGAGTGCGAATCGACGCGAGTCGATTCCGATCTCGGGAGATATGGAGACGAAAGTCCCGGCAGAATTGTGATCGACAGCGGTTCCCACGAATGCGATCGGCGTGACGCCGGAGCCACCCGGTCTCGCTTCGGCCTGCCCCCCAATCGACTGCAGCTTCTTGAGGATCGCCTCATCACTAAACCCACGCTTCCGCAATTCGCTCACGAAGATCTGGCCGAATGAGTCCGGCGTTTGTTTCTTGAGCAAGATCAGGTGATTTCGGTGGGTACCAAGGTCCCGCGCCATCGCCTCAATGACCTGAAACTTCCTATCGGCGTCGGCAGCAAGACCGTCAATCCTCGCGATCTCGGTCTCCAGACCTACGGAGAGACGCCAATCACCGGCCAAGACCGGGATGGCGAACAGGCAAACCAGGAATATCCGAATCGCTTCCATCGTCTGCCCTAGTGCCCACGCCCACTCATCGATCCCATGCCCCGGACACTACCCATGGTTCCGGCCTGTTGCGACATGCCGGCGGCCATGCCGGAATTGCTTCCCATCATGCCCTGGCTTCCCGACGCAGGCATGAGGTCAGCCCGTTCAGACCGGCCGCGGAACGCTTGTGCCTGCTGAGGAGGTTGGCCGGGACGCACCCAACTGCGCTGGCCGGCCTTGAGGAGGACCTCTTGATCCGGCGACTGCACGTTCGCCACGCCGACCAGTCCTTCATCGACTGCAACCAGGGTCGCGTCTGTCTCGTCCACAAAAACGCTGAAAGTGGTTCCTCGGACGGCGATGACCGCCGTCGGCGTAGTAAGTTTGTGTGGATTCGGCCGGCCACTCAGCTTCTCGATATGGACCTTGATCGAACCAAGGAACAGGTGGAGTAGCTCGCGCACATCCGCGGAGCGCTCGTTGAAGATCACGCGCGAATCGGGGTAGATGGTAACCGTGCTGCCGTCGCCGGTCCGCAAGAGCGCAACAGAGTTCTCTCCCGTGGCAAGCTCGTCGCCGGATTGAACTGTGTCACGGAGCCGCAGTAGGCGTGACTCCTGCCGAAATCCTTTGAGTGTCAACGTGCCGGTCAACGACACGACTTGGGCGGCGCCCGAAGCCAGCACTTGGGCCTGTAGCGACCCGAGGGTGGCGACCAAGACCGCCACCAGAAGGATCCAACGAGAGCGGGAAACAGGTGTCATCTCAAATCCCTCCAGGAATGGAAGTAAGCAATCTGAGCGCCAAATCCCCATGCACAGCAAGATCAGCAGGTTGGCTCCTCCTGCCGCTCGAAAGACGGCGGGTCATTGGGGCTTTTGGGGCACGTCCCTGAGCCCAACGCGCGTCGATGGGTCCGCCATTCATCAGCTACTTCGGTCGTCGCCCGCGGGTTCGGGACTGCGATCTCGCTCGATGCGCGCGAGCTTCTTGTACAACGTTCGGCGCTGAATTCCGAGCATCTCCGCGGCTCGGGTCTTGTTGCCGCCGGCC
The DNA here is from genome assembly GCA_016213725.1 of Acidobacteriota bacterium. Lineage (GTDB taxonomy): Bacteria > Acidobacteriota > Terriglobia > Bryobacterales > Bryobacteraceae > Paludibaculum. The sequence goes on from JACQZS010000248.1 coordinate 16,758, forward strand.
TGGTCCAGGACGCGTAGAATCTGCTGTCGCTCCACTGCATCGAGTTCCACCGGTTCATCTTCTTCCGGAGCCCTGCGGCCGGCATCCTCCAGTTGTCGCTCAAGTGCTTGTTTTGACAATGATCCGGCCGGCTCCATGGTCACGAGTCTGCGAATCACGTTCTGGAGCTGTCGAACATTGCCTGGCCAGTCGTATTGCAGCAGGGCCTGCTCCGCAGCGGCGTCGAACCAAACGCTCTTCCCTGAAGACTCGCACACCTCGGCCAGAATTCGTTTCATCAGGAACGGGATGTCGCTCCTCCGCTCCCGGAGTGGGGGCACTTCAATCAGAAGGACGTTCAGGCGGTAGAGGAGATCTTCTCTGAATTTACCCTCCTGGACCATCTCCGTGAGATTCCGGTTGGTTGCCGCGATCACACGTACGTCGGCTTTGCGAGCTGCGCCCGCGCCGAGTGGCCTGTATTCCTTCTCCTGAAGGAATCGGAGCAGCTTGGCTTGGAACTCGAGCGGCACCTCGCCAATCTCATCGAAAAACAGGGTGCCGCCGCGCGCCGTCTCGATGATGCCCGGACGGTCCCGATCGGCGCCGGTAAACGATCCTCTCAAGGCTCCGAACACTTCAGACTCAAACAGCGAGCCGGACACGGCGCCGGAGTCCACCGCCACGAAGGGCTTGTTGGAACGTGCGCCGTGATCGTGAATCGCTTTGGCTACAAGCTCCTTCCCCACGCCGCTTTCTCCGAGGATGAGGACCGTGTCGTCCGACCGCGCCGACCGCGCAATGCGTTTGTACACTTCGACCATCGGAGCTGAGAACCCGATCATGCCCCCGAATTGCTCCAGGTCTTCCTCCGCTTCCGCTTCCGGCTGAGCTTGCCTGCTGCGCTCCGCGCGTTGGATCACCGCGAGCAGGTCTTTCAAGTCGAATGGCTTGGCGAGATAGTCAAAGGCGCCGCCCATCTCCGCCTCCACGGTCGTGCGCACGGAGCCGCGTGCCGTCATCAGAATGACAGGCGTGCCAGCAGCCTGTTGCTGTGCGTGCCGAAGGATATCCAGGCCGGTAAGGCGATCGATGTAGATATCGCTCAGAACGATCGCGAACCGGCGTGTGCTCAGCAGTTCAAGAGCATCCTCGCTGTCGTTGGCAACGGTGACGGAATAACCCTTCGAGGCGAGATAGTTGGACACCGTCGAAGTGATCGACTCGTCGTCATCGATGACTAGAACATCGGGCTTGATCATCCGTTACCTCTCGGCAGGGCGATCGTAAATCTGGAACCTGAGTTGGGCGCGCTCTCAACGGTGATCTGCCCCCCGTGCTGATGGACGATCTCCTTCACGAGGGCCAACCCAATCCCAGTGCCCTCCTCTGCGCTCTTTTCGTCTCTCTTCAAACGATAGAACTTTTCGAAGATTCTTTCCTGGTCGGCGGCGGCGATGCCGTATCCCTGATCCGCCACCGAAATTCGAACATCCGAATCGGACTCCTCCACAAACAGCCTCATAGTGGTGTTCTTCGGGCTGTACTTCACCCCATTTGTGATCAGGTTGTAAATCGCGAACGACAGCAGGTCGGGATCGGCGGACACTCGGATGTCGGCGATCGCTGTTTCGATTTGAATTCGTTTGCGGGCAGCGTAAAGCCGCCCTCGTTCCACGATCTCCTGGCACAGCGCCCCAAGATCGACCTCCTGGCGCTGAAGGCTCAGTGAGCCCGAGGCCAGGCGTTCGACATTGAGGAACGTCTGAATCAACGCCGTGAGCCGCTTCGACTCCTTGTGGATCAGCCCAGCCATCTCGGTGCGTTGCTGTTCCGGCATGCCACCCTCAGAGATCATCTCGCTGGATCCCTGGATGGCGGTGAGCGGGGTTTTGATCTCGTGCGCGATCGCCTGCACGCGGAAGGCGTATTCTTTCCGTCTCGTTGTCTCTCCTGCGAGCGCCCGGCTGAGCAATGCGTATTCGCTGATGCCGCCGATTCCGGAGGCCGCAAGGCATACCGCAAGAAATGACCCGAGCGGCAGGATGTGTCCAGAGCGTATCGAGAGGAATCCGGCGGCGGCAAGAACGAGCAGAACCGTCGCCAACGCTATGAACAGACGTATCCCGCGCAACCATATGATCGCGGTGACGCAGATCGCAATCAGCAAGAGGCTTCCGGCAAACTCGGCAGCGGCCCCCACTGGAACCAGGAACGCCCGGTCCAGGATCGTGCGGATCACGTTGGCGTGAATTTCGATTCCGCTCATTCCGATGCCGCTTGACAACGGAGTGAATAGGCGATCGCCGCTTCCCTGCGCCGTCACCCCGACGATTACAATCTTGTCCCGGAATCGGGCGAGGTCGGCCGAGCGGTCCAGAAGAGCACTGAATCTCACACGGGGGAAAGTCCCCTCTGGGCCTGCATAATTGATCATCATCAGGCGGCTGTCGCCTTCGGTGGCCGGGATGCGAATCTGGCCCAGCGAGACAGCCCCGGTAGATTCAAGCGGCATGTCCGCGCCGGTCGCCAGACGGACAGCCTCGAAACCGAGTGCCCAGAATCGCCGCGCGGTCCCGGCTTTCACGAGCAAAACGGAGCGCACGTCACCATCCGCGTCTGGCGCTGCGTGCACATGGGCGGTTGAGCGGCCCTGAGCCAATTCAGGCAGCGGCAAGATCCAACGTGGATTCTCGCCGGCATCACCTTCCAAGGCTGCCCCAAGTACAACGTGGGGGAAGAGGCCGAGCGCGCGCGCCAGTCGGGCATCCTGCGACGGCTCGCCTGGTTCGCTAAGGAGCAAATCCAGCACTACGACTCGCGGATGCACCTGCGCGAGTACTTCGAGTCCCTCGGCGAGTCTCGCACGGTGCAGCGGCAACGGTCCGTAGCGTGCCGCGGTTTGATCATCGATGGCCACCAACGCCACATCTGCGGTTGTTGCCGTGGCCTGCGCTCCTCGCAGCCGGACGATGAGGTCATTCCACTCCGCACTGACCTGCTGGATGAAGCCATTCCAGATGAGGAATGGCAATACCGCGACCACGACGAGCACGTATAGCGCTCGGACGAGCCGTGTCTTCATCGTGATCGCCGTCATCCGAAGTTCCTGCTCCCAGCTACTGGCGCTTTGGGCACGCTGCTGTGCCCGAAGCACTCACGCCGGTCTAACAACGATGATGCAAACGATTGAAAACAGTGACACGCCGTTTGGAACGGGAATTGCGATGTCTGCTTCTGGGAAGCGATCATCCAAATACGGAGGGACATATGTTCGCGTGCAATCGTCGAGGTTTCCTGAAAGCCGCCATCGGACTGCCGGCGGGCTACGGGCTGGTCACCTCGTTGCGGGGCGCTGAACTGGCCACGAGCGCCGGCCTCGTGGAGGTGGATCTGGAAGCCCAACAGACGTGGCTCAACGTCGCTGGGCAGAACGCGTATCTGTTCGGATTCAACGGTCAGGTTCCTGGGCCCACTATCGAGGCTCATCCGGGCGACCACGTTCGCATCCGCTTTCGGAACAGCCTGCCGGAGATGACCAATCTTCACTATCACGGCCTGCACGTGACGCCCAACGGAATCGGCGACAACAGTTTCCTTGAGGTCGGCTCGGGCGAGAGTCTGACCTACGAATTCGACCTTCCGACGGACCATCCGGGTGGCACCTTCTGGTATCACCCTCACATGCATGGCTCCGTCGCACGCCAGGTGTCGCGTGGGCTGGCGGGAGTCTTCATCGTACGAGGCGAGTTGGACCAGATCCCGGAAATCGCGAAAGCGCCCGAGGCGATCCTCGTTTTGCAGGACTTCGCGCTCTCCAGCAGCGGGCTTCCAGTGGAACCCAGCCTGATGGCGCGAATGACCGGTCGTCAGGGCAACTTGGTCACCGCCAATGGTCAAACCAACCCTTCGATAGGCCTCGATCGTGATGGCTGGGTGCGCCTGCGCATCCTGAACGCCTCCAGTTCGCGTTTCTACCGGCTCCAATTGGAAGATCATCCCCTCTATTTGATTGCTACCGATGGCGGCGCGCTTCCATAGCCGGAACAGCGCGACGAGATCCTCCTCGCGCCAGGCGAACGCATTGAAGTGATGGTTCAAGGTGCGCGGCCCGGTGGAAGCTACCGGCTCGTGAGTTTGCCCTACAACCGGGGCGGCATGGGAATGGGGATGATGGGGGGCGCGTCGTCCGGTCCGGCAGTGCTGGCCACGGTGGTCTATCAGGGCCAGGCGGGTAGCACGTGGAGTCTGCCTCAGCGGCTCGTCAACATCGATCCACTGCCCGAACCTTCCGTGCGCCGCAGCTTCCAGCTTGGCCAAGGAATGGGCATGGGAATGGGAATGATGGGCGGTGGTGGCGCGACGTTCACAATCAATGGGCGCGCTTTCAATCCAGGCCGAGTAGACACCCGAGTGGTTCTGAACTCCGTCGAGGAGTGGGACTTCATCAACCCGACGATGATGGATCACCCCATGCATGTCCACACCAATCCGTTTCAGGTAGTCGGTTCGGATGGAGCGCCACTTCGGGCGTGGAAGGACGTGGCCCTGGTGCCGGCCTTCAGCCGGGTGCGTGTACGAACCGCTTTTCGCGATTTCGCCGGCATGGCTCTGTACCACTGCCACATCCTCGACCATGAGGACCTCGGAATGATGGGTACACTGCAGATCCAAGGCTGATCTTTTCGGTCTGCTCAGTCGGCCCTCCTCGCGAACAGCGGCCTTCCCGCGTCGATGTCCTCAGCACGAACGACGATGGAATCGCCCTCAATTCGAAACGGGACTGGCACGGGCGTGCAATCCTTCTCGACGGGGAGAGTAGCGCCTTCTTCAAGAAGCGGCATCGGCTCGCCGCAATGACCACAGATGAGTTAGCCGTTGGACAGGCGGCTTGGGCGGGCCGCCCTGTCGCAACGACGGCAGGCAGCGAACGTAACGACAAGCCGATCATTGCCCCGCGCTTTCACGAAAACGCGAATCGGTTCGCCTCTCTCGTCCTCAATTCGATACAACCGCGCCTTGTCGGATCGGAGGTCGGCCAATGGGACACGCAGGTCCTGGCCAGCGTGAGCAGCGAACTCCTTTGCCGGGAGGATCTCGTGTTGGCTCAAATGCAACCACGTGCCCAGTCCGATAGCCGCCAGCAAAAACGCCATGACCAGGAGCAACGATCGTCGCTCTTGCGGAGTCAATCGGCGTTCTTTTCCGCGCTTCATACTCCGGTGGCCTCTTCCTGAAAGGACTCCTCCGTCGCCTCGATCTCCACCACCGGGCGACCTTCATAGGCTCGCTTTGTCGAACAAGCTCCGATTGAGATTAAGACCTCGCGGATGCGCCTCAACGTGCGATGCGCGGGAATGGAAACGGCTGGGGTGAGTCCCGCTGCCCGAAGTACTTGCGGCGCGAGAAGGCGCACCTCGCACTCCGGCCCGTGCTCGGAGAGGACTACGTGAAGCGGGAGGAAAACCGCCGCGCAGCCGTCCGCGACAAGTGCTTCCAGGAGCTGGTACGGACATCCCACGCCGAGCACGGAAGACTTCGGCAATCTGACTCCAGATGATCGCAAGATGCCGTCGGCCACATCGAAGTTGAAGGCCACCTGAAGGCCGCGTTCCTTCAACGCCGCTACGATACGCTTCCGGGCTTGTTCGTAGGGCAGGTCCAGGACCAGGACCAGGGTTTGGGTGCATTCGAGGTTCATTGGCGTCCCCGTAATGCATCTATGCAATCCTCTCTCCAAAGGTGTGGAAGGCGATCTGGGGGCTGAATCTGGAGAGTTTAGGGCACCCAGTGTGCATAATTGGCCAGCAGAGGGGAATTCCACGATCGCATGACAAGACACTAGGAGGCGGGGTTGGCGGCCCCGCCTCGAGAACGGTGGAGGGTGAGTACGACGCCGACAGGTCGGCGCATGGTCAGTTCAGCTTGACGCTGAATTTGGTGGCGCCGGCGGGAGTGAAGGCATACAACGTCTTCTGGCCACTGGCAACCGAATCCTTGTCATCGACTCCCATCTCGAAGCCCGTCACGTAGACCACATAGCTGCCTGCATCATCGGCAATCTTCGGAGCTGAAAGAACGTTGGAATCAGTCGTGATCGTGGCGGTAATCGTCGCCGTGGTGGGGTACGCAGTCACGATGATCAATCGGGACTTGCCGGTCGAGGCCGTCGTTGTCCCAGGGTTCATCATCCCGCCGCCGGACTGGGTTTGGCCGTTCATCACGAAGTCCGAGGCAGTCATGAAGATCTTGCCGTCCTTGCCCAACACCGGCTCTGAGACCATGGTGCCCGTGATGGCGAGCTTCCAATTTGCTGACCCGCTCACCGGGCTCAGCGCTACCAGTTCGTACTGTGGAGTGCCTGTGCCGGGATTCATCATGCCCTGGTTGGTGGTCGACGTTGAAGCGAGACGCACGACGTAAACCGTGCCATCCGGTCCGACGGTCGGTCCGTCCATCATTTCGCGAGAACCCATGGCGCCGCTCATGCCCATTCCGCTGCCCATGCCTTGGCCTGAGTTCATGCCCGTTGTCCCTGGGGTTCCTGAGTTGCCCGGCCCCATCATCCCGCCGCCGGTACCGTTACCCATTCCTCCGCCCATCTGCGCGAAAGTGACGGTTGTGAGCGCCAGCGCAAGCAACGCCGCGCGAGAAAAGAGTCTGTTCATCTTAATAGCTCCTGAAAATGAATTTCGATCGGACACGGCTTTCGTAGTGCAAGCAGCGTGCCATCAGGAGTCCACGCAGATTCAATGACTTGAGGCGCCCCTTGGATTGCCCGCCGATCATAGAGGGCACAACGGCGTGCCCGCACCGCTCCGGCGGATGCCGCAAGACACCGACGTGTCTACAATGGAGGGAACAGCCGCACTGGGTACACGATGCTACTCCTCACTCTCCTCCTCTCGGCGCAGTTTGCGCCACAGTCCGCCGACCTGCCGAATCGCCAGCCGCAACTGGCTACCGATGGAACCCGCCTGGTGCTGACCTACGGCGCCGGCAGTAGTGTTTTCTTCGCCGAGTCCACAGATGCCGGCAGGAGTTGGAGCAAGCCGGTGGTCGTTTCCTCTCAGGGCAAACTCTCGCTCGGCATGAGAAGAGG
>JACQZS010000251.1 GCA_016213725.1 Acidobacteriota bacterium
ACTCGCGCGTGGAGTGCGTGTCGTGCCATATCGGTCCGGGCGCGAACTGGTTTGTGAAGAGCAAGATCTCCGGCTCGTGGCAGGTGATCTCGGTGAGTCTCAACCTCTATCCCCGTCCGATTCCGACGCCGATCGAGAACCTGCGCCCGGCGCGGGAGACCTGCGAAGTGTGCCACTGGCCGCAGAAGTACGGCGGAGACCGGATCAAGGTGTTCCACCAGTACTCCGACGATGAGACCACCAAGCACACGCAGTCCGTGCTGCTGCTGCACGTAGGCGGCGGCAACGGCTATGAGGGCATCCACGGCGCGCACATGGGGCCGGGCGTAAAGATCCGCTACGGCCATTCCGACAAGCAGCGGCAGAAGATCCCGTGGGTGGAATACACCGGCAGAGACGGGAAGATGTTCGCCTTCAAGACGAAGGAGCACCAGGGCGACGGTCCGGGCAACCTCGAGGTGCGCACGATGGATTGCATGGACTGCCACAACCGCCCGTCGCACACCTACGAACTGCCGGAGCGCGGCCTGAACCGTGTGCTGGCCGAAGGCAACGTGGACCTGACGCTGCCTTTCATCCGCAAGGTGGCGCTGGAAACGATCAAGGGCGACTACAAGACCACCGAAGAATCCGAGCGCGAGATTCCGAGGCGAATCGAGGCCTACTACGAGAAGAACTTCCCGCAGGTCTACGGCGCGAAGAAGGCCGCCGTCGCGCGTAGCGCGAAGGCAGTGCTGAGCGTCTACCAGCGGAACGTCTTCACGGAGATGAACGTGCGGTGGGGCGACTACCCCAACAACCTGGGGCACACCGACTTTGACGGGTGCTTCCGGTGCCACGACGACCGCGAATCCACGGCCGGCGGACGCAGCATCCCAGGCGATTGCGAGACCTGCCACAAGACGCTGGCCAACGAAGAAGAATCGCCCAAGATCCTGGCCGATCTCGGACTCTCGAAGAAAGCGCAGTAAGCTCGGCAGACCGCCGCCCGCAAAGGGCGGCGGGTTCTGCCGTCCCCCTTGACACTGGCAAACGGCTAGCGAAAGTAATGGAGATGGAGGGTGTCATGCCTCTCAGCCACATTGTCGTTCCGGTGGATTATTCGGAGAAGAGCGAATGCGCGGCCCGCTATGCGCTGGCGCTGAACCAGCGTTTTCAGAGCCGGCTGACGCTGGTGCACGTGCTGCCTCCGCCGCACTACGAGTTCGGGGCCATGGAGGTGGGCGGCAGCATCTTGGAGGACCTGTTCCGCAACCGCGCCGAGCAGGCGCGCAAGGATCTGGACGATTTCCTGGCCGCCGAACTGCCGGCGGAGATCGCCGAGCGGCTGCTGATTGAAGGCGACCCGGCGGCCAAGATCGTGAAAGTGGCGCACGAGCGCGGCGCGGGGCTGATCGTCATGCCCACGCACGGCTACGGCACATTCCGCCGCTTCATTCTCGGCTCAGTGACGGCGAAGGTGCTGCACGACGCCGACTGCCCGGTATGGACGGGGGTTCACCTGGAGGCGCAGAACGTGGAGGAGGTCCGGCTGAAGCGCGTGGCGGTGGCCGTGGACCTGGGGCCGCAGACGGAGCGCACGCTGATGTGGGCGCAGCGCTTTGCCGAGAGCGCCGGGGCGGAACTGATGCTGGTGCACGCGATGCCGAACCTGGAAGGCCATTCCGGCGAGTATTTCGACCCAGACTGGCGGCGGCACATGGAGGCATCGGTGAGCGAAGAGATCCGGGCGCTGACGGCCAGGCTGGGCTTTGAAGCTCCACTGCTGGCCGATAGCGGGGAGGCCGCCGAAACGGTGTGCGCGCTCGTGCAGGAGTGGGGCGCGGACCTGCTGGTGATCGGGCGCGGATCGGCCGCGGGCGTTTTTGGAAGGCTGCGGGCGAACGCCTATTCGATCATCCGGCAGTCGCACTGCCCGGTGGTGAGCGTCTAGCAGGAGGCGCGGACGAAGAGGCGCGCGGCTTCGCGTTCGAGTTCGGCGCGGAAGCCGGGGTGGGCGATGGAGATCAGGGCGTCGGCTCGCTGCCGCAGGTTCTTGCCATAGAGATTGACGGCGCCGTACTCGGTGACCACCCAGCGCACGTCGGCGCGGGAGGTGACGACGCCGGCGCCGGGCTTCAGGCGCGGGACGATTCGCGAAAGGGCGTCGGAGCGCGCCGTGGAGGGCAGGGCGATGACGGGGATGCCTCCGGGGGCCTGCGCGGCGCCGCGGATGAAATCCACCTGGCCGCCCACGCCGCTGAAGGGGACCGAACCGATGGAGTCCGAGCAGACCTGGCCGGAGAGATCCACCTCGAGGGCGGCGTTCACGGCCGCCATGCGGTGGTTGCGGGCAATGATCTCGGGCTCGTTGACGTACTGGTTGGGCAGGAATTCGACCTGCGGGTTGTCGTCGATGAAGTCGTAGACGGCGCGGGTGCCGAGCACGAAGGTGGTGATGATCTTGTGAGGGTGGAGGGTTTTGTGGGCGTTGTCCACGGCGCCGGCGGCGATGAGCGGGAGCAGGCCGTCGCTGAACATCTCGGTGTGGATGCCGAGTCCACGGTGATCGCGGAGAGCCTGGAGGACGGCCTCGGGGATGGCGCCGACGCCGATCTGGAGCGTGGCGCGGTCCGGGATGAGTTCGGCGACATGGCGGGCGATGGCGCGATGGACGGCGGTGACCTGGCCCTGGTCGAAGACGGGCAGCTCGTGCGTGGCCTCGACGATGGCATGGGCCTCGGTGACGTGGATGGCTGAGTTGCCATGCGTGCGCGGCAGGCGCGGATTCACCTGGACCACCAGCCGGCGGGCGGCGCGGGCGGCGGTGAGCGAGATGTCGATGCTGGGGCCGAGGCTCATCCAGCCGTGGCGGTCAGGCGGCGCGCATTGGATGAGGGCGGTGTCGATGGGCAGGGTGCCGGAGGTGAAGAGCTCTTCGATCTCGTGGAGGAAGATGGGGATGAAATCGGCGCGGCCGGACTGCACGGCCTCGCGCGTGTTGCCGGCGACGAAGAGCGCATTGTGGCGGAAGGCCGCGGCGTACTGCGGATCGCAGTATGGGGCGGGGCCGATGGTGATGCAGTGCAGCACCTCGACGCCGCGCAGGCGGGCGGCGTGGCCGCAGAGCGCGTCCATGAGGGACTGCGGGGCGGCCGCGCCCATGTGCACGAAGACGCGCTCGCCGCTCTGGACGGGGGCCAGGGCCTCGGCGGCGGTCTGGAGCCGGGATTGATATTCGGAGTGCCAGTCACTCATGCCAACTCCCAAGGTACAGAAGTTCAAGGGCAGGCGGGAGTTGCCGATGAGGAATCTGAATGATAGGGAAAGCTGACGAGGCCGGATAGAGACGACTGATGGGATTGCGGATTGCAGGCGAAGCACCGGCGGAAGACCGGCACCCGGCCGACCTGGAGCGTTGGCTGGAGGCGGTGCGGCTGCACGCGAAGTGGCTGGACCGCGTGGAAGATGGCATGCCGGCCGTGTTGACGGGCTTGGAGCTGGGCAACGTACAGGCGCCGCGGGTACGCTTGAGCACGGCGGCATTCCGGGCTGTGTCAATGCCGGGCGCCGAGCTGAAGGGCGCCGAATTGGACAATTGCAGTTTTGAAGAGTGCGATCTTTCGGTGGCCAACCTCTCCTCGGCGGATCTGAGCCGGAGCCGCTGGCTGAGTGCGCGGTTGAGCGATGCGAGCCTGTCGGCCGCGAACCTGAACGATACGGAGATGCAGGGGGTGGGCCTGCAGCAGGCCAAGGCGCCCGGCTCGCGCTGGATGCAGTCGCGGCTGCTGCACTCTGATTTCTCGCAGGCGGTGCTGCGCGGCGGGGCGTTCCAGCATGCCACGCTGCTCGAATGCGTGTTCCACGGCAGCGAATTGGATCTGGCGTTGTTCTACCGGGCGACGCTGCAGTTCTGCCGCTTCCGACAGTGTTATGCGGCGGAGGCCAACTTCAGCTCCGGCCGCCTGCGGAACTGCGAGTTCCGGGGTTGCGACCTGCGGGGCGCCCGCTTTGCGCAGGCCGATCTGTCGGGCAGTGCATTTCTGGAATGCACTTTGTCGGACTGCGATTTTCGGGGGGCGCAATTGAAGGGCTGCCGGTTTCTGGGCAGCAAATTGGCTGGCGCGCGTTTGCAGGATGCGCAGTGTTTTGGTGCTGACTTCCGCGGGGCCGACTTCACGCAGGCGCGCGGGCTGCTGCCGCGTCAGATGGTGCAGGCGATGACGGACAATACCACCATCCTGCCGAACGGCAACCGTGGACCGGCGATGCGCGGGGGGTATTAGTCGCCGGCGGGCTGATTCACCGGCTCGGTGCGCAGGGCGGTCCATTGCTGGCGGAGAATTACGCCCAGGCCCGGGTTGCCCTTCCAGCCCGTGCGCGCCACACTGAGGCCGATCATCATGAGGATGATGAGGGCGGCCATCGCCACCGTCTGCGGCACGCCCAGCGATTCTTTCCAAACTCCGAACCAGCGGCCATAGACGAGTTCCGTGTGCACCCAGTAGACCAGCAGGCTGGTGGTGCCCAACTGGCGGACAAAGCTCCACCCGGTGGGGTTCATGTGGCGCGTCCAGAGGAAGGCGAAAGAGGCCAGCAGCAGGATGATGCCAACCTTGATGAGGATGAGGGCGGGGCTGTTCACCCAGAAATCTGAGTTGGTGTAGAAGGAATAGGGCAGGTTTGAGAAGTACTGTGCGCCGAAGATGAGGCCGATGCCCATCAGCGAAGCCCACTGCATCACGCGGTGCATGTCGGAGTCTTCGACGAGCCGCAGCACGGAGCCGGCGCTGAGGCCGAAAGCGATGAAGGCAGCCCACGGGAAGAAGGCAAAGAAATTGGGATTGGGCACGAACCAGGCGCTGAGGTGAGGGTGCAGCCAGCTCCAATTGATGCTCGAGATGACGGGGGAAGCGGCGGCAATGGCCACGCCGCTGATGGCGGCGAAGCGCACGCGGTCACGGGTTTCGAAGACGGCGAGCGGCGCCAGGACGATGATGCCGAGGCCCATGGCGTTGAGGATGTCCACTCTGAACAGGTCGGTCCAGGGACTCTGGCCGAAAGCGAAGGCCCACATCTGGAAGCGGAAGAGGAAGGCCATGGCGAGCAGGAAGCCGGAGCGGCGCATGGCGGCCCAGGTGCGCTGCCCGGCGGTGAGGCCTTTCTTGGCGCTGGAGTCCATCAGGAAGGCCAGCGTGACTCCGGTCAGGAATAGAAATACGGCCGGGGTAAGGCCACCGCAGAACTGAGAGAGATTGTAGGCGCCGCCGCCGCG
>JACQZS010000252.1 GCA_016213725.1 Acidobacteriota bacterium
GTACTGAAGATCGTGCTGCAGCAGCTGCTGCACCGCGTCGAAGAGCTCCATGAGTTCAACCCGATGCTCGGCAACCGCGGCTGCCGTCTGGGGATCACGTATCCCGAGATCACCGAGATGCAGGCGCGCGCCATCTTCGAAGCGGTGGTGCAGGTCGCCAAGAAGGGCAAGACCGTCATCCCCGAAGTGATGATTCCGCTGATCGGCGGCGTCGAGGAGCTGGAGAACCAGAAGAAGATCGTGAAGGCGATCGCTGAGGAAGTTCTCGGCAAGGCCGGACTGAAGAAGCAGAAGTACATGATCGGCACGATGATCGAGATCCCGCGCGCCGCCCTGACGGCGGACCGGGTTGCGACGCAGGCCGAGTTCTTCTCGTTCGGCACGAACGACCTGACGCAGACCTGTATGGGCCTCTCCCGCGACGACTATACGAAGTTCTCGAAGGAGTACGAAGAGAAGAAGATCTTCAAGGCCGACCCGTTTGGCGTGATCGACCGCGAAGGCGTCGGCAAGCTGATCAAGATGGCCGTCGAGCTGGGCCGGGGCACGAATCCGGAACTGGAAGTCGGCATCTGCGGCGAGCACGGCGGTGAGCCGAGTTCGGTGGAGTTCTGCTACCAGGTGGGCATGGACTACGTGTCCTGCTCGCCGTACCGTGTGCCGATCGCCCGCCTGGCGGCGGCGCAGGCTGCGATCCAGAAGAACGAAGCGTCGAGCGAAGCCAACCGCACGGCGTAGTTTCGTTCAGTAGTTCAAAGAAAGAGGGCCGCGCGATCCTATCGGGTCGCGCGGCCCTTTCGTCATCGCGGGTCAACCGGAAGGCGCACGGCGGCCTGCGCAGTCGTAAGTGGAGCATGACGTCAGCGCTGCCGTCAGCCTCACTCAGCAGGAGATGCGAACAGGGCCCGGCTGTAATCTACCTCAAGAGAGACCGAAGCTCGAACAGGTTGGAAAACAGCGCCAGGTTCGTCGTCAGCAGTGCGCGAGCAGAAAGCCCAGACCAACTTCAGAGCCGCGAGGGCGGTTTCGATAACTTCCGGATCGCCGACGATCCGGAAGAAAGGCGTCGAGGCAGCCCGGCGGCTTGGGCGTGTTACGTCCGAGCGGATTGTCTCCAGGTCGCGTAATCCGGCACAAACCCGGTCGTTGCCGTCGCTCCCTGGCGGCCTGCCACCAAAGCGATCGACGTCCGTTCAACAACCTGGCTCCGTGTTCGACGATTCGGCGACTGGGTTCGGCGGGGTCAGAAACTAGCCTCTCGCCGAGCCCCGGACACACGCTCCGACGCGACCGTCGCTTTCGCGGCCGACCTCGGGCCTACCGCTTCTTTCCCCCGACACCGGGCGTGGCCGCGACTTGTTTCATCCACGCCGCGACCTGGCGTTCGTCCAGGTCGTCTAGGGATTCGAGTTCCACACCCCGCGTGGACTTGCCCATCGCCAGCGGCGTTATTGGCGGCACCGGCGTGAGAGTCACGCCATTCACGAACATGAGCTTGACGTGTTCCGCGAAGCCACCGCAACAAAAGCACCACCCATCGCCGACGCCGTAGTACGACATGCCCCACTTCACCGAGCGCTGCAGGCCCGGCAGCGTCTTAGCCGCCAGGACATCGACTCTTTCGGCGATTTCTCGCTGCGTGTGGGGCAAGCTGGAGATGTAGGCAAAGACTGGCTTGTCGCCGTCCGCTGCCTTCGCGGGGCTTGCTTTGCCGGTGATCATGGTTTCCGGCAGCGTTGTGGCAGCTTTGGCATGTGCCGCCGTGTGCTTTGCCGGTTTCCGGACGGCGGGCTTGGCAATCCTGTCTGCGTTGCGGGCTGGCATCGTAGTCTCCTGCACCTCGGAAGCATGTCAGCCTAGGTCATGTTTAGGCTGACATGGATAGAAGAAACCCATGTCGACCTCAGACGAAACCGCCAGCGGCGGCCCGGCTGGCAACCATTGTGTTTGCAGACTCTTATGGCAAATTGCACAGCGTGTCCTCCTGTTTCGGGCCGACCGGCCAGCTAGCCTAATCCTGCCCTCGCTGGCTTTCTGATCGAGTCTACATCACACCACATGACCGAGACGTCGCCATCTCAGCGATGTCTTGTCCGGATCGCTCCCAAATCACGCTCAAACTTGACACTTGGCATGGAGTGCGGTTTGCCGGATGCCAGATTGCAGTCATCAAAACAGGCCCCAGCGCTTGACGCGCGACTTGTAAAGCTCGTAGTCCTTGCCATGGGTGAGGAGGAGACGTTTCTCCTCTTTGGGAACGATGCAAAGGGCCAGGAAGAGAAAGAACAGCGGGCCGTGCAGCAGGAGCGGGTCGAGGGCGCCCAGGAGGAGAGTGAGCCCGAGGAACGGAAGGAAGTCCAGAAGGTAGAAAGGGTTGCGCGCCGCGGAGAAGGGGAACTCTGTGATCAGGTCCTTTGCGTGTTCTCTAAACATGGGACTTGCCCTGTGTTTGGCGAAGAATCTGAACATCCACAGCTTGCTGAGGAGGAATGCCACGACGCACGGTAGGAAGAGGGCCCAGCCGCGAGAGGTTGCGGACGGGGGATCGCGCAGGACGGGAAGAAGCCAAGTCCCAAACCTCCACTGCGCGAGAATGACCAGCACTTGGATGAGGAACATCCCGGGTGGTGGGATTCTGACTTCTCTCTCAGCCATGGTGACTCCTTTGGGCCATGTGGGGCCAAAATCTGACTTAGGCTGACCTGGCTATTACCGAACCTGGCAGGCAGCGCAGGGGCTCCACCGCGCAGTCGTAAAGCCACTAATTTGACTTAGCAGCGAATAATCCCAGTGGCGATTTGCGAATCCACGCCAGCACGTTCATATGAGCGATCTCCCAGGCCGCACACCTTCGTTCGTTAATGGTCAGGCTAACATCATTCCACTGACTTCGCAGGCCTGTGGTCGCCAATCCCCCGCTCGCCAATCTGCTCCAATCGGCGAATCCTCCACACGTATGGGCGGATTGAGCCACCTGGCTGAAGCGCAAGAGGTCGGCACTCCCGGGGGATCGGCGGTCGGGGGAGATTCGTCCAATCCACTCGCGGTATACACCCACATTAAGTTGACGGGTAACACGCTGCCGGCGGATTTGCCTCCTGCCGTTCTTCCGCATCTTCGTCGACCCGTGGAAGTGGCCCGTATCAGTGATTGCGCCCGGATTATGCGCGATCCGGACATTGGGCCTCTCTGTGGGGCCTTTGACTCTCAATGCCCAGTTTGCCGACCATCCTGGAGGTATCAGCGAAGCTTTGGCGACAGGGCCGGCGTATCATTTGGCATGCAGTGTTATGAGACGGTTCTGTCCGTGGACGGAGTCTCACCTGTCGTGGATTTCTATCAACGGGCGTTCGGATTGAAACTTCGCTTCCTCGATGAAACCCTGGGATTCGCCGAATTGGAGACAGGTGGGTCCACGGTGGCCATTGCTGCCCATTCGCTTGGCGAGATGCTGATGCCGAATCGATATTCGCGACCTGCCGATGGGCGGCCGGCCGGCATCGAGATCGCTTTTCTCACGCGCGACGATCCGACTTCGTTTGCCAAGCCGATCGCCGAAGGGGCGACGCCAATTGCGCCACCAAGGCGAATGCCGTGGGGCCTTGAGGTCGCGTATGTCCGCGCTCCAGAAGGTACGCTCATTGGTTTCTCTGAACCGCCGCCCGCCGCGGCCAAGTGAAGCCCACGCAACGTTGCAGACGGATTGCTTTGATCCAGAACAACGAAGCGTCGAGCGAAGCCAACCGCACGGCGTAGTTCCGGTCAGTAGTTCAAAGAAAGAGGGCCGCGCGATCCTATCGGGTCGCGCGGCCCTCCTGCTCTTGCGCTGCGACGATGCAGGACAAGCCCGGGGACAGTTCGCTTGATGAGGGATGGATGCAACCGAAGTTTGGGTATTCTGATGCCATGGAGTTGATCTTCCAGGTGCGAGAGGCAGGGGAAGGTGGGTTCTGCGCGCGTGCAGTGGGGCACTCGATCTTTACAGAGGCTGACAGCTGGGACGAACTTCAGGCCAACGTGATTGAGGCGGTGTCCGCACACTTCGATGCGGCCGAGGTTCGGCCCGAGACTGTGCAGCTTGAGTACAACGGTACAGTCCTGCGGATGCTCTGAGGCGACCGATTCCACAGCTGCAGTCGCCGAAACGATCATTGGCAGCGGGCCACGGTGGCTGGGTGGTCAAACTAAAATCAACGACTTAGGTGGTATTGTTTTCAGATTTTCAGGGGCGAGTGACTCCAGGAGGCGTCCTCTCCAGCTACGGGCGGCGGGGGTGGGGGGCTGGGTCGGTTTACGTGTTTTCAATGGTTTAGGTGGCATTGTGTGCAAATTTGGCGTCTGGCCGGCCCGGGTTCCGCGCGAGGAGGGCCTTCTACCTGTTTTCAATGAGTTAGAGGGTGTTGATTTCATTTTTTCGCGTGTGCTCGCGCTCTTTCTGCGTTTCCTGGCGGGCCCGGCGGTGCGGGGCCGCCGGGTTGGCGGGGACGGCGGCCCTTGGGTTGGGCCGGAAGGGCGGCGGGCTTCCGGCGGCGGCGGTTTGGTTTTCAAGGAGCCTTGGGGCGGCGTGGAAGCCGGCCCGCACTTATTGTCCACCCGGCGAACAAGCGTTTTTGTGGAAGTTGATGATTCTACAGAGACAAGTCGCTTGAACTGGGTTGGCCGGGCGGGCGGATTGCGGGTTGACGGCGGGGCGAGTCATGTTACGATACCGCAATGGCTGATTCCTTCTGGGACAAGGGAGTCGACTCTCCACCCACCGCGGGCGTGCTGCGGCACAGCGTGGCCGTGCGGATTTCGCACTGGCTGAACCTGCTATGCTTTCTTGCCCTGTTGGTGAGCGGCGTGGAGATTCTGATTTCGCATCCGCGGTTCTATTGGGGCGAGGCCGGGAATGTCAATACCAAGCCGCTGTTTCAGATTCCGATCCCTTCGTCGCGCGCCATCGTGCCGACGGGCTACGGCTACGTGCTGCCGGACCAGAACGGGTGGAGCCGGGCGCTGCACTTCCAAGGCGCGTGGATGCTGCTGTTTCTTTCGGCGGCGTATCTGGGGTACTCGTTTTTCAGCGGGCACCTGAAGAGAGACCTGGCGCCGCGGGCAGCGGACCTGGCTCCCGGGGTAGTGATGGACTCGATCCGGAAGCACGCGCGGTTTGACCTGGAAGAAGAGAAGCGCGCCACTTCCTACAACGTCCTGCAGCGGCTGAGCTATCTGAAAGTGCTGTTCGTTCTGTTCCCGCTGATGATCTGGAGCGGACTGGCGATGTCGCCGGCGTTCGCTGCCGCGGTACCCGCCGCGGTGGCGGCGCTGGGCGGGCACCAATCGGCCCGAACCATTCACTTCTTCGTCACCATCTCGCTGTTGTTGTTCGTGCTGGTGCACGTCCTCATGGTCTACCTGACCGGATTCCGGCGCCGCTTGCGAGCCATGACCATTGGCGGCGGCAGCGCCATAGAGGAGCAAGCATGAGCAGGTTCTCCAGACGAACGATGATCGGCGCTGGGCTGTCGGCGGTAGCCGGCGCCTCCGGGCTGGCGATTGCCGGCAAGCTCGCCCGCCAGCACGGGCTCATCCCGCCCGATTCCGGCGGGCTCTATGGTCCGGGCGAAACGCTCACCTACGGCGCGCAGCGCCTGCTGGCGCGGCATTCGCTGGCACGTGAGTTTCCGAGAGAAGCGATTTCGGCTGCGCCGTGGGCCAATCCCACTGACCCGCCCGACGATCTCTTCAAGCGCCATCAGGCGGCCGGCTTCGCGAACTGGACGCTGGCCGTGGACGGGCTGGTAGCCCGCCCGGTGTCGCTCTCTCTGGCCGAGATCAAGAGCCAGCCTTCGCGCAGCCACATCACCATGCTCGTCTGCGAGGAGGGCTGGTCGTATATCGCGGAGTGGACCGGCGTTCCGCTGTCGCACATTCTGGAACTGGCCGGCGCCAAGCCGGAGGCCCGCCATGTGGTCTACTTCTCGCAGCAGCACGGCTGGTGGGACAGCCTGGATATGGACGAAGCGCTGCATCCGCAGACGCTGATCGCCCACACGATGAACGGCCAAAGCCTGCCGGTGGGCCACGGCGGCCCGCTGCGCATGAGAGTGCCGAAGCAACTGGGCTACAAGAACGTGAAGTTCGTCGCGCGGCTCACCGTGACGGACGACATCAGGAAGTTCAGCAAGGGGCTCGGCTCGGCGAGTCCGGAGTTCGGCTACTCCTGGTACGCGGGCATTTAGTCCGGCGCCGGCATCGGATAGGATGTCGGCATGCCGTCTATCCGTGCACGTGAACTGTGGATGGTGATCGCGCTGAGGCTGGCCGCCGCGGCGCAGATTCCCGATTCGCCCGATGCAGTGGTGGCGGGCATTCCGGTGAACTACAGGGAGGCCAAGGCGGGCACGTACGCCCTGCCCGAAGCCCTGAAGCTGAACAGCGGCAAGCCCGTGAAAGACGCCAAAACGTGGACGAAAGTGCGGCGTCCGGAGGTGATCCGGCTCATCGAAGAGAACTGGTTCGGCCATGCGCCGGGGCGGCCGAAGGAGATGTCTTTTGAAGTGACGGATGCGGGCACTCCGGCCTACGGCGGGAAGGCTCTGCGGCGCCAGGTGACCATCCGCTTCACGAAAGACGGCCGGGGCCCGAGCATGGACCTGCTGCTACATCTGCCCGCCAACGCCCAAGGCCGCGTGCCGGTGCTGCTGAACATGAGCTTCTTCGCGAACAACCTGGCGGTTACGGATTCGGGCGTGAAGGTGGGGCGGCGCTGGGACCGGAACACGAAAACGCAGGTGCCGGCCGAGCCGCCGCCGCCGCCAGCGGCGGGCGCGCCGGCGCGTCCACGCTTCCCGGGCTTTCCGGTGGAGCAGTTTCTGGCGGCCGGTATCGGCGTGGCCACGTTCAACAAAGACGACCTGGCGCCGGATTTCCCCGGCTCGGAAGCGATGGGGGTGAAAGGGCTCTATCTCAAGGCAGGCCAGGCGAAACCGGGAGACGGCGAATGGGGCGCCATCGCGGCATGGGCCTGGGGCGCCAGCCGCGCGCTGGATTATCTCCAAACCGACCGGGGCGTGGATGCCAAACGCGTGGCCATCCACGGCGTCTCAAGGCTGGGCAAGACGGCATTGTGGGCCGGAGCCTCCGACGAGCGCCTGGCCATGGTGATAGCCAGTTGTTCGGGGGAAGGCGGCGCAGCCATCGCCCGCCGGAACTACGGCGAAACGCTGGCGCACATGGCCGAGCCAACACGCTTCCCCTATCAGTTCGCTGCGAACTACGCGAAGTTCTCCGGCAAGGTGAACGAGTGGCCGGTGGACGCGAACCTGCTGCTGGCGGCGATTGCGCCGCGGCCGCTGCTGCTGCAGACGGGCAGTACGGACAAGTGGTCCGACCCCTATGGCGAATTTCTCGCCGCGGTGGCCGCCGGGCCGGTTTACGAACTGCTGGGCAAGCAGGCTCTGGGCACTACGAAGTTTCCCGCCGCGGGTGAGCCGATACTCCACGACCTGGGCTACTCCATGCACGACGGCGGGCACGGTACCGTGCCTGCCGATTTCGGCATCTACATCCGGTTCATGCGGCAGCACTTCATGAAGTAGGCCGGGGCGCACCCGGCCTGCTGCTAGCCGCGTGCGCCAGGGCGCGGCACGGGACCGGGATAGTTGGCTCCGTAAAGCATGGGCTTCGGGCGCAGCTGAAGTTTGCCTCCAGACACCCACTGCTCTCCGCGCACCTCGAGGTGGCTGACCATGCGGGAGCGCCATTGGCGGAGCATTTCGGCGTCCTGCGATTCGTTGAGTTCGTGCGGATCGGCGGCGAGGTGGAAGAGTTGCTCCGATCCGTCCTGGGCGTGGAAGATGTACTTCCATTTGCCGTCGGTGAGGGCGGTCCAGTGGTTGGAGGGGCTGTAACAGACGTCGTGCTCGAGGTCGATGAACTCGCGCGAAGGGTGGAAGAGGCTCTGGCCGTTGCAGAGGTCCGGCAGAGAGGCTCCGGCGGCCTGGGCGAAGGTGGGGAAGATGTCGCGGATCTCGACCGGGGTCGGGTTGACCGAGGCGCGCGGAGCGCCTGGTCCGCGGAGCAGCATGGGGATGCGAGCGGAGGATTCGTAGGCGTAGGACTTGCGCCACAGGTTGTGGTCGCCGGTCATGTCGCCGTGGTCGGAGACAAAGACGATGACGGTTTCATCGAGGATGCGGCGCTTTTCCAGAACTTCAAGGATGCGGCCGACTTGCTCGTCGATGAAGGTGACTGAACCGGAGTAGCCGATGCGGGCGTTGCGCACGGCCTCTTGGCCCATGGCGCCGTGCCAGATGTCATCGCGCTGCCCGCTGCGGGGCTCGTACTTGGCGGCCCAGGCGCCGACCTGCGCCTTGGGCAGCGGCGCGTCCGCATAGCGGTTCCAGAACCGCTGCGGAGGGTCGTAGGGGGAATGGGGCCGGGCGAAGCTGACCTTCAGGAAGAAGGGGTTGGGTGCGGAGTAGGACTCGAGGTAGCGCACTGCCACGTCGCCGGTCCAGGCCGTGGGGTGGAGGCGCTCCGGGAGGACGTAGGGCTTTGCCGTGTAATCGTTGAACCCGATGCCGGTGGCGTCGGGGTTGAGGTTTGGGGCCTCGGAAGCGAACCAGGCGCGGTAATCGCTCCTGAAGTCAGCGGACTCCACGCGGCCGCTCTCATCGAGGATGGTCTTGTGGAATCCGTGCAGGTGCCGCTGGGGGGTCCAGTGCATCTTGCCGATGCCGGTGGTGTAGTAGCCGGCGTCGCGCAGGACGCGCGGCATTTCGGCGGCATAGTGATCCGCCACGCGGCCGTAGCCGAGCATCCCGTGGTTCCAGGGGCTCATGCCGGTGAGCAGAGCGGCCCGGGCGGGAGTGCAGGTGGGCGTGGAGGAATACGCGTGGTTGAAACGCACGCCTTCGGCGGCAATACGGTCGAGGTTTGGTGTGTGGACCTGAGAGTTACCGTCAGAACCCAGCCAGTCGGCACGGTGCTGGTCGCTCATCAAGAGAAGCAGGTTGGGCTTCGACTGCGAAAGCGATCGCAGAAACGCCGGTGCGGCAGCAAACTGACGTCGAGTGAACATGTTGTGTATTTTGCCGGAAAACGGGATCAGTAAATCAGTTTGAAGAAGAAGTTGATTTGGCGCTGGCCGTGTCCGCGTTCGCTCGTGATGGAGCCGAAGGCGGAGTTGGTGACGTTGGTGTTGGGGTCAGCGAACTGGACGTGGTTGGCGGCGTTGATGCCTTCCAGGCGGAACTGGCCGGAGAGGCGTTCGGTAATCCGGAAGCGCTTCATGAGGCTCGCGTCGAGATTGTTGATACCGTCGCCGCGCACGCCGGAGAAGCGGAGCTGGGCGGTGCGGACGTTGGAAGCGAGCTGGTAGGCGGCGCGGGTTTCAAAGCCGGCGGCGGTGTTGAACCAGCGCTCGGCGCGGCGGTCGGCGACGTCGATCGGGATATTGGCGAGGTCGCCGTTGAAGATCATGTTGCCGAAACCGAGGGGATTGCCGGACTGGCCTTCGTAGGAGCCCTGAATCTGCCAGCCGCCGAAGGCGAGGTCAGCCCAGCGGTTCATGGTGCCGAAGAAGCGCTTGCCATGGCCGATGGGGAGTTCGTAGAGGACGTTGAAGGTGTAGCGGTGGGTGGAGTCCTGGTCTGAGATGGAGCGATAGGGCCGGAGGTCGCCGCCATTGAGGTAGGAGATGGCTTCCATGAACTTGGAGTACGTCCAGTTGGTTTGGAAGAGGAGGCCGGCCGAGAGCCGCTTCTCATAATTGACCGTCAGGCTGTGATACCAGGAGAAGCCGTCGTTGGAGTTGAAGGTGATGTCGGAGAAGGAGGGGTAGGGCCGGAGGAGCTGGGAGCGCGCGATGTTGGCGCCAGTGAAAGTGGTGCCGGTGAATTGGGAGATGCCGGCGAAGGGGTTGGCCACGAGCTGGTTGAGGTAATCGATGCGCGACTGGTCCCGGGATCCGGTGGTGGAGAGGTACTGGTTGGGGGTGGCGTTGATGTTGCGGGAAGTCACCAGCTTAGTGCCGCGGTTCCCGGTGTAGCCGACCTCGAGGACGGAACGCATGGGGAGTTCGCGCTGGATGTTGAAGCTCCAGCGCTGCATGTAGCCGTCCTGAAGGCCCTGATTGTAGAAAGAGATGCCGCGGCCAACATTGGTGGCGATCCCCATGGAGCTGCCGGGGGGCGCCAGGATCCCGCCGGGGAACGGGTTCGAGAGGGAGGCGAGGAGGTGCAGGCCGTTATCGGTGGAGGGAATGACGGTAGTGGCCAGCGAGAAGCCGGTTTGAGTGACGTCGTTGTAGTCGGAACCGGAAGCGGTGAAGAACAAGCCGTAGCCGCCGCGCAGGATGGTCTTCGGGGTGAGCTGGTAGGCCAAGCCGAATCGGGGCATGAAGTTGTTCTTGTCGCCATTCCAGAGGGAGCGGGAGGCGCCGTTGACGCCGGGGAAGATCAGGCCGCCGTTGGTATTGAAGGCGGAGGCGGGGATTTCCGCAATGGGCTTGGCGGCGTAGGCGGCTTGGGCGGCGGCGGCGTAGGGTTGCGCGCCGGGGAAGTCGAAGCCGGAGATGGAGCGGTTGTAGCGCTCGGTGAGAGGGATGTTGTACTCCCAGCGGATGCCAAGGTTCAAGGTCAGCTTGGGGGTGATGCGCCAATCGTCCTGGAAGAAGAGGGCGGTGTACTGGCTCTGCTCCGCCTTGGAGGCGTTGACGTTGACCTGTCCGCCGCTGGGGACGCCGACCAGGAGGGAGGCCAGGCCCAGGCCGATGGGGGCGGCCGCGGCTGTATCGGTAGCCTTGGTGTAAGTGGAGTTGAACGAGAGAGCTGGAGCGATGTTGCCGTAGGCGAATGAGTTGTCGCGGTAGAGGCGGTACTCGCCGCCGATGCGGGAGGAGTGATTGCCGTGGGTTCTGGAGAGTGTGCTGCCGAAGGTCTGGCTGTAGTTGGAACCGACGCTGCCGCCGCCCTGGCTCATGGAGGTGAAAGTGTCGATACTCACGGCCGGGAAGGCCATGCCGGCCAGGTCGGCCTGCTGCCCGATCTGATTGACGAGGGAGGCGGGGAACCCGAGCGTGGTGATGTCGAAGCCGCGGCTGAGCGGCGCGTTGTAGGGCTTCATGTGGACGTAGCCGTAACGGAACTCGAGGATCATGGAGGGGCTCAGGGTGTGGACGCTATCGAAGCCGAAGCGGTCGCCTTTGGGGTTGCTGTAGGCGCCGAAAGCGATGGAGGGATAGGTCTGGGTGCTCTGTCCGAATTCGGAGAGGCCGTAGCGGCCGAAGATGCGCCAGCGGTCGGAGAAATTATGGTCGACGCGGGTGGCGAAAGAGCGGTACTTCCAGATCTGGTTTTCGGCGCGGACGTAGTTATTGGTTCCGGTGGCGTCACCGGCGGTGTTGGGCGCGGGGTAGTAGGAGAGGATGTTCTGCGCGATGGGGGAGATGCGGTTGGCGGGGATGATGTTGCCGGCGAAGGGGGTGCGGACGACACGGCCGGCCGAGTTGAGGGTGGCGGTCATGGGGTCGTAGACCTGATAGGAGGCGCCGAGGGCGAGGAGCTTGGAGAGGTCGCCGTTGCGCTGATCCAGCGTGGGGAAAGTGCCTGTAGTGGATTGCTGGCGCTTGACCTCCATGCCTTCGTAGCCGGCGGACCAGAAGGTACGATTGCGGCCGTTGTAAAGCTTGGGGATCACGAGAGGACCGGAGAGCGTGGCGCCCCAACGCATGTAGAGCCATGGCGGATTGGCGGTGAAACGCTTCTCATCGGTGATCGGGCCGGTCTTGGGGTCATACAGCCAGCGGGACTGGAACCAGGGGACGGCGCGGATGGGGGAGTAAAGCCAGTAGGCGGTGCCGTGGAGGGTGTTGGTGCCCGACTTGGTGGTGAGGGAGACGACGGCGCCGGCGGCGCGGCCGGCGCCCGCGTCGTAAGTGGCGGTTTGCACCCGGAACTCTTCAACCATGTCCTGGGGCGGCGCCATGTAGGTGGAGGCGCCATTGGCCATGTTGGGGAGGCCGTCGACGAGGGCCTCGCTGTTGCCGGCGCGGGTACCGTTGACGGTGTAGGCGCCGATGAGATCCTGAGTAGGATTGCCGGGGGCGTGGCCGCCAGTGGCGGTGATGCCAGCCACGAAGCGGCCGAAGTGGTAGGCGTTGCCGCCTGCGACAGGAAGTTCCGTAATCCGTTTGGCATTGACCACTGAGCCGAGGCTGGCGCTGGCGGCATCCACCAGGGGAGCATCGCCCTGGACAGTAATCGACTCTCCGACCGCGCCCAGTTCGAGGGTCACGTCAAGCGTGATTCTGTCGTTGACTCGCACCTCCACACCGTCGCGCGTGTAGTTCTTAAAGCCGGCGAGGCTCACGGAGATGCGGTAGGTGCCGGTGATCAGGTAGGGCACGTCGTAGTTGCCCTCCGAGTTGGAAGCGGCGCGCAAAACGACGTTTGTGGAAACATTGACTACCTCCACCTGGGCGGCAACCACTGGTGCGCCAGAGGGGTCAGAGACCTTTCCGCGAATGCTTCCGCGGGACTCCTGGGCGGAGGCAAATGGTGCGGTAAGTGCGATGAGAACTATGGCTAAGCGCAACATGCAAACCAACTCCTTGTCGAGACGCTTTGAAAGGGGACAGATTCAGATTGGCAGAAAACTAAGATCAAGGCGGAGTCAGTTACGGTTACAGCAACAGTAACGGCCTTTATCTTCAGAGGGCTAGAATAGGACAACAGGCTCGCGAGAGAGGACTACAGGATTGAGCGCGATATCGCCGGACAGCGTTCGAGCGGAACTGGAGAGGATCGTCGCCTCCCCGAAGTTCCGTGATGCGCCCGGATTGGTGCGATTGTTGCAGTTCGTGGTGGGCTGGGAGTTGGAGGGGCGCGGGACCGAGATCAAGGAAAGCACCATAGCGATCGAAGTCTTCAGCCGGGGGCAGGATTTCGACGGGCGGCTGGACAATCTAGTGCGGGTGAACGCGTCGCGGCTGAGGGCCAAGCTCACGGCCTACTATGCGGAGGAGGGGAGCGAGGACGAGGTGCACGTGGAGATCCCGCGCGGGAGCTATGTGCCGAAGTTTTCTATCGGAGGAGGGCCGCAGGCGGCGCATGAGGAGGAAACACACCCCGACCTCGGGAATAGCGAGGAGGTTGAGACGGTCGCCCGGAGGGGGTTCGGCCGGCTCTGGGTGGCGGCCGCCGCAGCATGTGTGGTTCTGGCCGTGGTGGCCTTTCTGAGTTACCGGGCAGGAGTACGAAACACGGCAGCGGGTCTGCCGGCGCGCACGCGCGAGTTGTATGCCCGATTGTGGACCCGGCCGGTGGTGATGGTTTACCGCGTGCCGGTGTTCCTCAGGATCGAGCGGCACTACCCCGCCTTTCTGCTCTATGAAGGGCATGTGACGGCGATGACCTACGAGAGCCTGCCTCTGCCCTCAGACGTCGACGACGAAGTGAAGCACAAACTGGGTGACCGGACGGTCCGATATGAAAACACCTGGACCGATGTGGGAGTGGCGCAGGGCATCCACTCTCTATCCACCATCTTTGGACGGGCTGGGGTGGATCTGACGATCGAAGATACCCTGAACGCTACCGCTGCCCAGTTTCGGGACAAGAACGTGATTGTGGTTTCCACTCCCTGGTTCAGCTCTCTGGTGGGGCAACTTCCGGCATTGCGTCACTTTCAGATCGAACGGAATTACCCCCGGATCACGGGGCCGAAAACCGCGGATGGGAAGGTGACCGACTACAGGTCTGTCCGCCTGAAGGATACGGGTGCGATGATTTCAACCACCGGCTTTGTTTCCTTGGGGCCGGGCTTCTGGCCAGGCACACGCCTGCTGCGGGTCTCGGGTCTGGATCCGATTGGCGTTCAGGGGGCCGCCCGGTTCATTACCTCTGAGGCGGGCCTGGAGGAATTGGCGCGAAGGATGGGAGGAAAGATCTCTGCGCAGTTTGAAGCCGTGCTGGTGGTGAACTGTCTGAAGGGCCAGGTTTCGACGGTCACGGTGGCGGAAGTATGGCACGAATAGCGCCAGGCTGGGTGGGGCCGAGAGTCCGGCATCGCGGTGTGGTTTTGCCTGCCGCCGGCGAACGCCGAATTCGCCCGCAGAGGGCGCGGGCCGAGCGGCCCTGAAGCAGCTTCCAAACTCGTTGGACATTCGACCGGATCTGCCACCGGACCTGCCACTTGACTTGCCGCTGAAGCCGCGTTGCGCGGCTCCTGAGCGACGTGTGAGATAGGGCGCCCTAGGACCTCAAGGCTTCATCCAAACAGGGATTTGCGGGGCGATCTGTGCGGCCAGGCTGCTGAAAACGGCTTAGATGCGACGCCTGTCGTAGAAAATTGCCACAGATCCAAAGAGCTGAAGAAGATTCGGCGAATGAAATCTTGATTGATCTGGCAACTTTGACGGCTTTCCTGTTACACTTCAGCATCCCTACTGGGCTGAAATGGAGATCACGTCTGAATGAAGAGAAGTTTTTGGGCCTTAGGCCTAGCTCTCTGGACTCTGGGAACTCTTGCGGGGCAGGATGTCTTCGAGTTTTCCGAAAACGGAGCGAAGCGAAAGTTCGAGCTGTACAATCCGCCTAGTGGCGAGGCCGGACAGTCCAGGCAGGCAGGAGGGAAGGCCGCCGCGGCAGCGCCGATCTCCTTTGTAGATCAGAGCGAGCTGCCCACCGAGAAGCGGCTGGCCCAGATGTCGCCGGAGGACCGTGCGAAGCGCATGGAGAGCGCCAGCCGTCAGCTGACGACGAAACTGCTGGTGCGGAGCGGCGCTCCATCGCTGGAAGCTTTGCGCGCAGCCACCGGTTATCTGAAGCAGGAGGAGAGCCTGCTGCAGGGTTGGACGATGGTGACCTACGAGAACCCGACTGCGGCATTGCAGGCGGTGCGTTGGCTGGCCAAACAGCAAGGGCAGGAATACATGCCGGTGTTTGCACGGCAGCAGCATACGCGCCAGGCGCCCGCCAATCCCTACGCCGCGCCGTTGCAGCGGACTGTGAACGATCCGCTCTATCCGAATCAGTGGCACCTGAACAGCGAGACTCTGGATATTTCGCTGAAGGCAGCCTGGGACTATGTGACGGGCAAAGGCATCAACGTCACCATTGTGGATGACGGCATGCAAGTGGCACATCCGGACCTGGTAGAGAACGCCTACCCGCTGGATTCGAATTTCCACCGCAACTTCAACGGCGGGCCGGAGAACGACCCGACGCCGGATACGGCCAAGTCGAACCACGGCACTGCCTGCGCAGGCCTGGTGGGCGCGCGCGGGTTCAATGGGATCGGGCTGAGCGGAGTTGCCCCAGAGGCCAAGCTGATGGGGCTGCGGCTGATCGCCGGCCCATCCGCCGACGATGCGGAAGGCGTGGCCTTCGGCTGGCAGCCGGAAGGGCAGATCACGCACGTGTCCAGCAACAGCTGGGGTCCGACCGACGACGGCAAAGCGGCCGGACGGCTGAGCGCACTGGCCGCGGCGGGGCAGGAGAAGGCCGCCACCAAGAACCGCGACGGACTGGGCACGGTGGTGGTGATTTCGGCCGGCAACGGAAGGCAGGAGGGCGACAACTCGAGCTACGACGCGTATTCCAGCACCCGTTTCGGCATCAGCGTGGGCGCGGTAAATCGTAAGGGTGAGGCGAGTTCGTTCAGCGAAGAGGGCGTAGCCGTGGCGATTTCGGCCTTCGGCGGCGAGTTCAACCCTCCGGAGACCATCTGGACCACCAACAACTCGGGTGAGGAGGCGCTGGCCATCCTCAAGGCGGCCAAAGAAACCTCGCAGGCGCCGGTGGACTACACCGATGCCTTCAACGGCACTTCCGCCGCGGCCCCGCAGGTGTCTGGCGCAGCTGCGCTGCTACTGGAGAGGAATCCCAAGCTCGGCTATCGCGACGTGAAGGAGATCCTCATGCGGAGCGCCAGGCAGGAAGGGCTTCTTCCGGCCGATTCATTCGTGAAGAACGGCGGCGGCTTCCTGTTCAGCAATGCGTTCGGCGCAGGTTTGCTGAACGTGGCCGGAGCGCTGGCGCTGGCTGAGAACTGGAAGAACCTGGGCGAGCTGCAGAGCGTCGAGAAGACGGGCGCCGAGTCGGGCGTCGCGATCTCCGAGGATCTGAAGGCGGGCGCGCCGGCCGAGATCACCTTCGATCTCAGCGACGTGGACCTGCGGGTGGAAGCCGTGGAGTTTGAAGTGAACGTACAGCACCCCTACCGGGGAGAAGTCGGCTTCATTCTGACCTCGCCTTCGGGCATGCGCAGCCTCGTAGAGGTGCGTGGTCCGGACGATACGGCGAACTTCCAGGACTTCCTGTTCACTTCGGTGCGGCACTGGGGTGAATCGAGCAAGGGCGTCTGGAAGATCCGCGCGATCGACATCAAGGAAAACGGCTCCGGCGGCGTCTTCCAGTCGGCGAAGCTGAGGGTGTTCGGGACCGTGCCGGTTCCGCCTCCAGCCGAGTAAGCGACAGGAAAAGGAATCCCAGGCCCCACGCCGTTACGGCGCGGGGCCTTTCCTTTTCCCGCGGCAGGGAGCGCTGCCGGCATCCTCTCCTGTTGACATTCTAGAGGAGCAGGCGCATACTCCTGTTGGATGTCTAAACAAGAAGAGCGGCCCGAGGTTTTGCAGGGGACGCTGGACCTGATGGTGCTGCGGACGCTGGAGACGATGGGGCCCCAACACGGTCTGGGGCTGAGCAAGCGGATCGAGCAGATCTCGGGCGAGATGCTGTCGCTGAACCAGGGGACGCTATATCCGGCGCTGCTGCGGCTGGAGCAGAAGGGGTGGATCGCCTCGGAGTGGGGCGTATCGGACAACAACCGCAAGGCGAAGTTCTACCGGCTGACGGCGCGGGGGCGGCGGCAGATGGCGGCCGAGGAGTTGAACTGGGCGCGCACGGTGGCGGTGATGAACCGGTTTCTGCGGGCGGAAGGAGAGAACTGATGCGGACGTTGCTCACGCGGCTGGCGGCGTTGTTCCGCCGGGGGAGCGCCGAACGCGAGTTCGACGAGGAGATCCGCTTTCATCTGGAGGGGTTGGCGGAGGAGTACCGGGCGAAGGGGCTTTCGGAGCGGGCGGCGATGGAAGCGGCGCGGCGGGATTTTGGCGGGGTGGAGCAGATCCGGGAGGTTCACCGCGAGCGGCGCGGGATTCCGGCCATTGAGAACACGCTGGGGGATGTCCGCTACGGACTGCGTGGGCTGGCGCGTTCGCCGGCGTTCGCGTTGGCGGCGGTCGTCTCGCTGGCTTTGGGCATTGGCGCGAACACAGCCATCTTCTCGCTGGTGAACACGCTGATGCTGCGGTTGCTGCCGGTGCGCGAGCCGCAGCAATTGGTGTCGTTGTACCGGCAGGGCGGGTGGGGTGAGGGCTACACGTCGTATCCGCTGTACCTGGAACTGAAGCGGCGCACAGACCTGTTTGAGGGCCTGCTGGCGCGAAGCTCCGCCTGGCGGGTGCGGTACTCGCTGGGCGGGCAGCGGGGCGAGCCGGCGTTCCTGTATCGCGAGTACGTCTCACAGAACTACTTCGAGGTGCTGGGCGTGGGGCCGCTGCTGGGCGATGTATTCGCCGGCGCGGACGGCGCGCGGAACAGCCGGCCGGTGGCGGTGCTGAGCCATGCTTTCTGGCAATCGCGCTTTGGCGGAGACCCGGCGGCGATCGGGCGGCAGATGGTGATCGATGAACAGGCCGTGACGGTGATCGGGGTGG
Organism: Acidobacteriota bacterium; assembly: GCA_016213725.1. Taxonomy (GTDB): domain Bacteria; phylum Acidobacteriota; class Terriglobia; order Bryobacterales; family Bryobacteraceae; genus Paludibaculum. The sequence goes on from JACQZS010000252.1 coordinate 17,708, forward strand.
CGCAGAAACGTTTCGACGGCGTACAGGTGGAGACGCGGACGGATGTGTGGATGCCGGTGACCATGAGCCGGTCGAAGTACGAAAACGCAGGCATGCAGTGGCTGTGGCTGCTGGGGCGTCCGGCGCAGGGAGTGGGGCGCGGCCGGCTGCAGGCGGCTGTGAGCGTGCTGGTGAAAGGATTTCTGGATCACGAGTATGGCAGCAAGCCGGACACGCCCTGGAAACGGAAGTCGATGGAGCAGAGGTTGGAAGTGCGTTCGGGCGGCGTGGGAGTGTCGCTACTGCGGGAGCGGTTCGAGGAGCCGCTGATAGTGCTGCTGCTGGTGGTGGGGCTGGTGCTGCTGGTGGCGTGCTCGAATGTGGCCAACCTGTTGTTGGCCAGGGCGGCGGCGCGCCGCCGTGAGATCGCGCTGCGCCTTTCGCTGGGCGCCAGCCGGATCCGCCTGGTAAGGCAGTGGATGACGGAGACGAGCCTGCTGGGCGCAGCGGGTATGGCGGGAGGCGCGTTGCTGGGAGTGTGGGGGAGCCGGTTGCTGCTGCAATTCATTCCCCGAGACGAGACGAGCCTACCTTTGAACGTGCAGCCGGACTTGAACGTACTGGGGTTCACGGTGGCGGTGTCGGCCGCGGCGCTGCTTCTGTTCGGCCTGGTGCCGGCGTTGCGCGCCTCCGATCTGCAGCCCAACGACGCGTTGAAGGAAGGCGGCGCCGGTGGCGCGGGTTCGCGGCGCAACCGGCTGCGGAAGGCACTGGTGGTGGCGCAGGTGGCGCTCTCGGCAGTGCTGATCTCGGGCGCGTTTCTGTTCAGCCGCAGCCTGCTGGAGATGCGCAGCACAGACCCGGGCTTCCGGAACTTCGACGTGGTGAGTTTTCACCTGGACGCCCCGCGGTCGCATACGCCGCAACAGTTGGATCAGCTGCGCGACCGGCTGCTGCGGCGTGCGCTGGAGTTGCCCGGAGTGGTTTCGGCGAGCAGCGGATTCCCGGGGCCGTACCAGGGCGGGATCTGGTCCGGTGACGTTCAGGTGCCGGGTTCGCGCAAGGGTTCGGGCATGGTCTACGTGGAGATGCAGTCGGCCGGTCCGCGTTACTTCGAGACCATTGGGAGCATGCCGTTGCGCGGGGAGGACTTCACTGAAGCGAATGTGCTGCCCGGGCGCAAGGTGGCGATTGTGAACGAAGCGTTCGTGCGCGAGTACCTGCCGGACAGCGATCCGCTGCAGCGCGAGTTGAGTGATGACGACGCCGGCGCGGGGGGGACGATTCAGATCATCGGCGTGGTGCGCGATATGAGGCACCGAGGCTTGCGGGAACGAGTGATGCCCACTCTGTACCTGCCCGTGAGCCAGGCGAAAAACTCCTCCGATCCAGTGCTTCTGGTGCGCTCACGTCTGGGGAGTGCGGCGCTGAGCGCGGCCCTGCGCGCAGAGGTGAAGAAGTTGGACCCGGCAGTGGCGGCGGCCGGATTGAAGACGGTGCGCGAGAGCGTGGACGATTCGATGTACGTGGAGCGGCTGGTGGCGGCAGTGAGCGGGCTGTTCGGCGTGCTGGCGCTGATTCTGGCGGGTGTGGGGCTCTACGGCGTGATGACGTACCTGGTGGTGCAGCGGACGCGGGAGATCGGCATCCGCGTGGCGCTGGGCGCCTCGCCGGGGAGGGTGGTGTGGAGCGTGGCGCGGGAGTCTCTCGTGCTGATGGGCTGCGGCACGGCGCTGGGCTTGCCGCTGGCAGTGGCGGGTTCGCGGCTGGCCGAGTCGTTGCTCTATGGAGTGCGGCCAGGCGATCCGGCAACATTCGTGTGGAGCGGATGCGCGCTGCTGGCGGTGGGGGTGGCGGCGTCTCTGATGCCGGCGCGGCGGGCGGCGTCGATTCCGCCGCGGCAGTCGATTGTGGAGTAGCGGGCGCTCTGGCTACCGGCGGCCGGGGAGCAGATAGAGGTCGACGTCGCGCCAGTGCCGGCGCATGAGATCGGCTTTGCGCTGGACTTCGTTGAGGAGATCGGGGCCCATGAGAAACGTGTCGGCGTGGCGCTGGTCGGCGGCGTGGTCGAGGTTCTTCAGGCCGCCGGACTTGAGGAGGCTGAGCATCTCCGTGGTGTTGTCGAACTCGTCGCGCTGGATCTGATTCCAGCGGTGGTTATCGGGGTTGGCGGGATCGGAGACCATCGAGTAGAAGGGCGGGGCGCCGGAGAGGAGCTTTGGGTGGCGGTTGCGGATCTCCTGGGCGAAGTAAAAGTTGTGGGTGGAGCGGACCGTGCTCACCCACATGCGGAGGGCGGTGGCGACATCGCGCAGCCAGGCCTGCTGCGGAGCTGACTGAAGCTTCTCCATGGAATCTGCGGCGGCGATAGCTTCGTCGAAAGCGGCGCGAAGGATGGGGTACTCCCACTGGGGCGGGCCCATCAGCCTGGTCTCGTAGGCGTCCTGGTAGTTGCCGCGGGCGTCGGCTTCGTAGACGGCGAAGACATGCGGAAGGAAGTACTGCTCCTCCTGGGGCATGAGGCTTTCCGGGCGGATGAGGAGGGGGCGGGTGAGGAAGCGGGAGGAGGTGGCGAGGTAGCCTTCGAAGTAATAGAAGTCGTAGCCGGGGACGGCTTCGTGCTTGGTGCGGAAGGCATGGCCCATGTTGACGAGGGCCGAGGTGAGCGCGGCCTGGTTGGCGGCGCCGCCCCAGCGCGCGGCCATGGCTTCGATGAACTGGCGTCGGGCGATGGCGCCAGCGAAGGGTTTACGGTAGTAGGCCTCGACGATATCGATGAGTTTCCGCACCGTTTCGGCGCTTTCATTGCCGCGGAAGTACCAGGGCTGGCCGACGGTGAGGACGACGGTCTTGCCGCCGGAGGCGGTCTTCTCGAGCGATTCGGCGATCTGCTCGATGTCGAAGAGGCCGAGGACGGGGTAGGAGTCGTGGACCATGGTGCCGGTCCAGACGATGTTGGGATCGCCTTCTGGGGGCGTGCGGCGGGGGTAGGGGCGGCTCAGGTAGGCGTTCTTGGGCAGGCGCGGCTCGAACTCTTTCTCTTCGTTCTCGTCGAAGGTGCCGGCGAGGCGGAAGGTGAGAGGGGCGCCGTTTTTGGCGGCGGCGCGCTGCATGGTCTCGATGAGGTCGTGCATGCGCACACCGGTGGTGCGGTGGCGGCAGAACTGGGGGCCGTTGGGTCCGCTGTACTGGCCGGAGGCCCAGCAGAGGCCGGCGCCGGAGTCGTTGTTCTGAGCGAAGACGGTGCGGATTTCCGGCACGTTGCGGGTGAGCTCGTCCACCATGGAGGCCAGCATGGCGAGCATCTCGGGGCGGTCCATGCAGGGAGAGAAAGCGACGGCGCGAGTGCGGCGGGGATGATCGACGCGGGGGCCGCGGAGGGTGGGATGTTCGCGGAAGAAGGCTTCGGGGAGGTAGTTGGTGTCGTTGCTGGTGAAGGCGGCGAGCAGGCCGTGCTGGCGGAGAACGGCGGCTTTGTCGAGGAGGAGTTTGCGGTTGGCGGCCACCCAGCCGGCGGGGAGGTGCTTGGCGATTTCGGGGTGGGGGAAGAAGTTGAAGGTGGCGGAGTTGTAGGTGCCGAACTCGTGCCAGGGGCTGCCGCCTTCGGGCATGACGTGCCAGGCTTTGTCGGCCACCAGGCCGATGTCCACCTGCACTTCGCCGAAGGGCTTCAGGCGGGCGGCGTCGGCGGCGAGTTGGCGGAACTCGGCCAGGTTGCGGATGGAGTTGCGAATGATGAAGACGTTGCCGGCGGGTGCGGCCAGCAGCGGGCAGGCGACGAGCAGGAAGCAGATGAAACGCATGAGGACTCCTCGGACGGGGGCGGCGTTCCCGATTCTAAACGATGGTATCGAAGCGTGGGGCATTGCGGCCGCGCGGATTTCTGGGATTTCGAAATCAGTGCTACACTACGAAACCATAACTCCGTCGGCAATGCCGCCGGGGACGCGGCCGGGGCAGAGGGCCCCTGCCGCCGGAAAGGACCTGGGACATGGATCAGATCAAGAGCGTGATTTCGCAACTGCAAGCCGTAGTGGCGGAGTTGGAAAAGGCACAGCCGGATGGCGAGAAGGTGAAGGCCGCGCTGGACAAGGCGCTGGCGGACCTGCAGGATGCGGTGAGCACAGTGAAGGGCGACAACAAGGGCGGCGGGGAGTAGGATTCAACCAGATCCGGACCTGCAACAGGCGGGCCAGTTAGGTTGACGCGCACCGGAAGGCAGGCGTGCGCGCGGAGGCCGGGGTCAGGGCCGGAGCTGCCTGGGCAAGGCTGGATCTGCGAAGAGCGCGGCGAGGTCCGGACTGGAGCGCAGATCCTGCAAGGCGCCGGGCTGGTTTGCCATGCCGGCGAGCAAGGGAATGGCTTTGGCACGATTGCCGGTGAGTTCATAGACGATGGCGATGCGGTCCAGGCGGTTGGGGCGCGCCGATTCCGGGATGTGTTCGATCTCCGCCAGGGCGCCGGCCTTGTTGCCCAGGCGGGCGTAGTACTCTCCGAGGTCGGCGCGGACATCGTAGTCTGTGGGCGTGATCTCCAGGCGCTTCCTGGCGAGATCGACAGCCTTTTCGAGAGCTGGGCGGGAGCGGCCTCCGCTGCCCGGATCCCACTTGCAATAGATTCCGAGATTGCCCCAGAAGTAGTAGCGCGATGAGTCCAGGTCGAGCGCGGTGTCCAGCGCGGCGACAGCGTCCGGGTAGCGGTGCAGGCGGAAGTAAGTGGCGCCGAGGGTGGCATAGGTGCCGGCGTTGGGCTTGAGCTTGAGAGACTGCTGCAATTCGGCAAGGGCTTGGGCGTAGTCGCCCTTGTTGAGGTAGGCGACGCCGAGGTTGCGATAGATGAGTTCGTTATCGGGGGTGAGTTCCCGGGCGTGGCGGAAGGCGGCGATGGCTTTGTCGAATTCGAGCATCTCCTGATAGAGGAGGCCGAGGAGGAGGTAGCCGTACCAGTCAGTGGGGCGGGCCTCGATGGCGCGGCGGAAGCTGGCTTCGGCCTCGGGGAAGCGGCCCTGGCTCTGATAGACCCGGGCGAGTTCGCGATGGGCTTCGGCGGAGTCGGGCGCGGATTTGAGGGCTTCCTTCAACTCACTGATCGCATCATCGGGGCGCCCGCCCATGGTGTAGATGGCGGCCAGGCTGGTGCGTAGAGTGGGGAGCGCGGGATTGAGGCGGACGGCGAGTTCGGCGTGTTCGACGGCCCTGGCGGCGGAGGCAACGTCGCCGGAGGTGCGGCTCCTGCGCCAGAGCGCTTCGCCGAGGGCGGCGTGGGCGAGGGCGTAGTTGGGGTCGGCTGCGACGGCCTGCCGGAAATCGGCGATGGCCCGGTCGAGATTGCCGGCGACATCGAAGCGGGCGAGGTAGCCGCGGCCCTTGAGGTAGGCGTTGAAGGCCGCCGGAGCCGTGGTCTCGCCGCCGACGGCAGTGCGCTGCACGGCTTCGTTGTTGAGTGAGAGGAGGGCGGCGAGTTCGGAGACGGCGCGGCGGCGGCTGGCGACGGATTCAGCCGGATCGTACTCGAAGACGCGGGCGCTGAGCTGGCGCGAAGCGGACGGATCGATGAGGGCCAGGGAGAGTTGGACCTTGGCGCCGAGTGGCTGCGCGGCGCCGCTGACAACCAGCGAGGCGCCGTAAATGCGGCGCGCGTCGGCGGCGGAGTTGATATTGCGGCGGCGGATTTCACTGCTGGGGATGGCGGCGATGGAATGGTCTGCGCGTTCGAAGTCAGAGAGGGCGGCGGTGAGGATTTCGGTGAGGCCGTTGGCGATTTCGGCGGTCTCCGGGGAGGAGCCCAGGATCTGCAAGGGGAGAATCGCCACCAGCCTTTCTCCGGGGCGCGCGGAGGGGCCGGAAGCGGAGTTTCGCCAGTAGAGGAGGCCGGCCAGCGCCAGCAGGACGGCGAGAGCGGCGAAGAGGAAGAGGCGGCTCAGCCGCTTGGGTTTGGCCGGCGCCGCGGCGGTGACGGGCAGCGCGACGGTGGCGGTGGCGTCGGCTGAGGAGAGGGGCAGCGTGGACCCGGCGTAGGGAGCGAGGGCGGCTTCGAACTCGCGGGCGGAGGACCAGCGTTTTTCGGGATCCTTGGCGAGGGCCTTCTCCACGGCCTGGCCCAGCGGCGCGGGCGTGGCCGGCCGCAAGGACGAGAGGGCGGGCGCGTGGTCGCGCAGGATGGCCAGCGCGGTGGCGGTGGCGTTGGCGCGCTGGAACGGCAGGCTGCCGGCGAGCATTTCGAAGAGCACGACGCCGAGAGACCAGATGTCGGTGCGCGGGCCGGTTTCGCGGCCTTCGCACTGTTCAGGCGACATATAGGAGGGCGTCCCGACGGCTGAGCCGGCTTGAGTGACGCGTTCGGCGCCGGGCAGGAGGGCGAGGCCGAAGTCGAGGATGGAGACGTGGCCGTCCGCGGCGAGGAGGATGTTACCAGGCTTGATGTCGCGATGGACGATGCCTTGCGAGTGGGCCTGATCCAAGCCCCGGGCCACCTGCAGGGCAATATGCGCGGCGAGATCGATGGGCAGAGGGCCGCGATGGAGGCGCCGGGCCAGCGTTTCGCCCTCGATGTAGGCCATGGAGATGAAGAGGCGGCCGTCGGCCTCTTCGATGTCGTGAATGGGGCAGATGTTGGGATGGCGGATGGCGGCGGCGGCGCGGGCTTCATTGAGGAAGCGGACCTTGTCGCTTTCGCTGAGCGAATCCGAGGCAAGGAACTTGAGAGCGACGGGACGTTGGAGGCGGGTGTCCTCAGCCAGGTAGACCACGCCCATGCCGCCCTGGCCCAGTGAGCGCCGGATGAGGTAGCGGGAGATCTGCTGGCCTGGGTTCAAGGGGGGCCTTAAGAGAATGAGATGCGCGGCGCGGCTAGAGGAGGCAAGCCTTTCTTTAGCTCGTCCTCTTCCCAGTATCCTTCCACTTGGATCTGCAGCGGCAAGGTTTGTTGGATGGGCAGGGAGAAGGGAAGCGAGATATTCTCACGCACGGCGCCGGAGGCGATCACCTGGCCGGCGGTGCGGAAGGCCACGAAGCGGATGCCGGTGGTGGAGAGCTGAATGGCGGCAACGCCGTCCTTGAGTTCGGAGCTGAGAATGTTGATGCGGCGGAAGGGCGTGGCGATGAGGCGGACGACCGCCAAGTCGAAGTGGTCGGCGGTGTCGCTGAGGAGGTCGCGGCTGGTGCGTGGATGGTAGTGGTGGGGAGAGACGCCGATCTCCTCGATGGGTAGCGGCTCAGGGCCGGTGCGGGTGCAGCGGCGGACGGCCACGGAGAGGCTGCAGTCGCCCGGGAGGCGCGGAAGTTCGAGGCCGGGGAGCGGCGGGAGATTCCGGATGATGTCGTTGTAGGACCAGGCGTTGGCGCCGCCGCCGCCGGTGCTGCAGTCCACGCCGATGGTCTCGCCGATTTCGTGGTCCTGGAAGCCGGCGGCGAACATGTCGGCGGCGCTGTAGGTGAGGGCGTCAAAGATGAGGACGACCGGGCTTTGGTAGACCTGTCCGGTGTCGTTGGCGAGCGCCTCTGGCGTGAGGGTACGGCCGGGTGTGAGCGGAGTGGATGGATCGTTGTCGTCGTCGGGCAGCGGGTTGAGCCATTGGGCGAACTCGCCGCGCGAGACGCCCTCGCCGCGCAGGATCTGGAAGACCTCTTCCACCACTTGTGTGCGCGGGAAGTGAAATTGGAGCGGGCGGATGCGGCGGGGCGAGAGGAGTTGGAGCATCCGCTCGGCGATGCGGATGAGGCCGCCGCCGTTTTCTCGGATATCGATGATCAGCCCGCCGGGCGCTTCCTGATCGAAGCGGGCGAGCAGGTCGCGGATCTCGCGGAAGCGGGCGTCTTCGATGGCGTTGAAGCCGTCGGAGGCGAAGTTGCGGATGCGCAGATAGCCGATGGGCCACTTGGGCTCCTGCGGGCAGCTGAGCAGGTCGGGGTGAGGCCGGCCGGGGGAGGGAGGATCGGTGGGGAACTGGGCTTCGAGGAAGTCGGAGTTTTTGGCTTTGGCGGCGACCACCTTTTCCGGGCGGTAGCTGCACTTATTCCAGCGCTGCATGTTGGCGATGGCTTCGCTGTGGGAGAAGGCCGTGGAGCTGAACGTGGCGGCGCCGAAGCCTGTGGCCACCTGCCAGGGGAAGGTGATTTCGCGGACCTTCTTTTCGCCGGGGCCGGTATAGAGGATGCGCACGGTGTGGCGCGGCCGGAAGGGCGGAATTCCGGCGTCGGCGGCAACGCCCTGGGTGGAGATGTTGCGCGCGGTGAGGCGCGCGGCGCCGCGGGCCAGTTCGGCGTCGGGGTTGGCGCCGGGCTGGAGTTGCGCGGCGACCATGGTGGCCTCTTCAGGAACGAGGCCGTCCCACTCGACAATTTCGGCGCCCTTGCGGAAGTGGGGATGATCGAAGCCGCCGTTCTCGTTGGTGGCCATGGTCTTGGTAACGAGGAAGCGGCGCTCGGTTTGGGAGAGTTCGTAGAAGCGAACCTGGAAGGGCAGGAATGCCACAGCGCCGCGGTAAGGGGAGGGCGCGATGTAGATGGTGTGGATGTCGCGTGCGCCCGCCATGGCGAGGAGCATGCAGATGTGGAAGTCGAAGTCGCTGAGCGTTTCCACCTGTTCTCGCAGGACGGCGAGCGTGGCCAGCGGGTTGACGTTGGGATCGTCGCTTTGGAAGACCTTCTTGAAGGGCAGGTGGGCGTAGAGGTAGCGGAGGACTCGTTCGGTCTGGTCGATGATGAGGATCTTCTGATCCGTGGGGATGTTGTCGAGTTGGTCCGCCTCGCGAAGGAACTGCTCCTGCGTGACGATGCGCAGGTTGGGGAGGTTCATCTCCTCCTTGCGATCGAGGAGCAGTTGAGCCGCACGGAACGCGAGCGGGGAGGCGTCATCGACGGGCATGGATGGTCTATTGTAGCGCCGGTGTACGCTACAAGAATGAACCGCCGTATCTTCCTCGCCACCGCACCCGTGGGCGCCGCCGCGTTCGGAGCCGCGCCGAATAAACGCCAGCGCCTGTCGGATTGGCTAGCGGGCAAGACCGACCCGCACTACACGCCGGCCGCCTTCTTCCTGCACTTCGGCGACGCCTACAAGAACGGGCTGCCGGCCGCGCGGCGCCATCTGGAGTACTTCCAGGCCACGGACATGGATTTCGTCAAGATCCAGTTCGAGCAGACCTACGAGCGGCAGGATTTTCTGCAGAAGCCGGAGGACTGGGCGAAGCTCAAGCTGCGCAAGATCGACTTCTACGAGCCGCTGCTTGTGACCGTGCGCGAACTCGTGAAGCAGGCGAAGAAGGACGCGCTCATCCTGATGACCCTCTACTCGCCCTACATGTGCGCCGGTCACTGTGCGACGTCGCCGGTGCTGCGCCGTCATCTGGCTGAGAATCCCGAGGCGGTGAAAAAGGGGCTGGACATTCTCACCGAGAGCCAGATGATCTTCGTGCGCGCCTGCATCGAAGCGGGCGTGGATGGATTCTACGCATCCACCCAGGGCTCGGAGCAAGGGCAATTGGCGAGCCCGAAGCTCTTCACGCAGTACGTGAAGCCGGCTGATCTGGTCGCCATGAAGGAGATCAATGCCAAGTGCCGCTTCAACATCCTGCATGTATGCGACTACGTGGCGCCCTACGCGAACTACGACGCCGTGCTCGACTACCCCGGGCACGTGGTGAACTGCAACGACCGGCTGATCGGCCGGCGGCTCAGCTGGCCGGAGATCCAGAAGATGTTCAAGCGGCCCGTCATGGGCGGGCTGGACCGCCACGGTCTGCTCGCCAAGGGCAGCGCGGCGGAGTTGGAGGCGGAGATCGTGAAAGTGGTGAAAGGCGCGCCAAAGCAGTTCATGCTGGGCGCGGACTGCACCGTGGCCGGAGACACGGATTGGAACCGGCTGAAGCAGGCGATCGCGTTGGCGCATCGGACCGGCGCATGAGCGAACCCGCGGTGTTCGTTTCCCACGGCTCGCCGATGGCGGCGCTGGAGATCGGCGCCTACCAGGATGCGCTGGCGGCCTTCGGCCAGCGAAACAGGCCGCAGGCCGTAGTGGTGGTGTCGGCGCATTGGGAGACGGGCCGCGAGGTGAAGGTGGCCAGTGCGGAGCGCCAGCACCTGATCTACGACTTTGGCGGTTTTCCCCGCCAGTTGTATGAGGTGCAGTATCCGGCGGTGGGCGCGCCGGCGGCGGCCCAGCGTGTGGCTGAATTGCTGGCGGCGGCGGGCGTGCGCGTGGAGTTGGATGCGGAGCGGGGCCTGGATCACGGCGTATGGGTGCCGCTGAGCCTGATGTTTCCGCAGGTGGATGTGCCGGTGGTGGCGCTGCCGGTTCCGATGTTGATGACCCCCTCCGAACTGGTGCGCGTGGGTGAAGCGCTGCGCCCGCTGCGCGAGGAAGGGGTGATGATTCTCGGCAGCGGCGGCATCGTGCACAACCTGCGGCGGCTGAATTGGAACCGGCGCCAGGCGCCGGTGGAGGGCTGGGCGGCGGAGTTCGACACCTGGTTCGCGGAAAAGCTGGAAGCGTGGGATGTGCCGGCGCTCGCCCGCTACGCGCAGGACGCGCCACAGGCGCAGTGGGCGGTGCCCACCACGGAGCATTTCCATCCCGTGTTCGTCACGCTGGGTGCGGCGGGAGAGCGCCCGCAAGTGGAGTGGATCCACCAGGGCTTCGAGTACGGGACACTCTCTATGCGCAGCTTCGCGTTGCGCTGAAGCTGGAAAGGGTGGCGGGAACCAGTCGGAGTCGAACCGACCAACGAACCTGAGGCCCGTTCAGCGGTTTTGAAGACCGTGCCTGCCACCGGGCAAAATTGGCTCCCACGTGTATGGTAGCAATGGTTTCAGCCAGCCAGTGGGCCTGCGGCGGCGATGTCGGCGCCCACGGCGCCGAACTTCTTTTCGAAGTTCTGGCGGAAGCGGGCGGCAAGGTCGGCTGCGGCGCGGTCGTAGGCCGCCGTGTCTGACCACAAGCCGCGGGCGTTGAGAAACTCGTTCGGCACGCCGGGGCAGAACGTGGGCACATTGACGCGGAAGACCGGATCCATTTGCACCGGCACGTCGCCGAGTTCGCCTTCCACCGCGGCATTCACCATGGCGCGCGTATAGGCCAGTTTCATGCGGTTGCCGACGCCCGCCGGGCCGCCCACCCAGCCGGTATTCACCAGCCAGACGCGGGCCTTGTGTTTCTGGATGCGCTCACCCAGCATGCGCGCGTATTCCAGCGGGCTGCGCGGCAGGAACGGCTCGCCGAAGCAGGCGCTGAAGGTGGCCTGCGGCTCCTTGCCCAGGCCGCGCTCGGTGCCGGCCAGGCGTGCCGTGTAGCCGCTGAGGAAGTGGTACATGGCCTGCTCCGCCGTGAGGCGCGAAATGGGCGGCAGTACGCCGAAGGCGTCGGCGGTGAGGAAGACCACGTCTGTGGGATGGCCGCCGATGCCGGGGATCAGGGCATTATCGATGTACTGCGCGCGATAGGCGGCGCGCGTGTTCTCCGTGTACTCGTCGGAATCGTAGTCGAGCGTCCGCGTGACGGGTTCGATCACCACGTTCTCCAGCAGACAGCCGAAGCGGATGGCGTGGAAGATCTGCGGCTCGGCTTCCTCGGAGAGCTTGATGCACTTGGCATAGCAGCCGCCTTCAAAGTTGAAGACGCCCTGGTCGCTCCAGCCATGCTCGTCGTCGCCGATCAGCCGGCGGTTCTTGTCGGCCGAAAGCGTCGTCTTGCCGGTGCCGGAGAGGCCGAAAAACAGGGCCACGCGCTTGTGTGCGCCCATGTTGGCCGAGCAGTGCATCGGCAGCACGTTCGCCTCCGGCAGCAGGTAGTTGAGGATGGTGAAGACGGACTTCTTCATCTCGCCGGCGTAGAACGTGCCCAGGATGACGACGAGGCGGCGCGTGAAATTGATGCAGATGCAGGTTTCGCTGCCCGTGCCGTCGATGGCCGGATCGCACTTGAATTCAGGGGCAAAGACGATGGTGAAGTCCGGGTGGTGCGTGGCCAGAGCTTCCAGCTGCGGCTTGATGAAGAGCTGGCGGGCGAACATGGAGTGCCAGGCGCGCTGCGTCACCACGCGAATGGGCATCTGGTAGTTCAGGTCGGCCCCGGCCAGCAGGTCGGCCACGAACAGTTCCTTGTGGTAGAGGAAATTCATCAGGCGGGCCCAGATGCCTTCGAACTGTTCGGGCGAGAGGGCCTGGTTGACGCTGCCCCAGGCTACGGTGTTCTCGGTGATCGAGTCCCGGACGATGTACTTGTCCTTCGGCGAGCGGCCGGTGAACTGGCCAGTGCGCACCACCAGCGCGCCGTTGCCCGCGAGTTGCCCTTCCTGCCGCTGGAGCGCCATCTCCGTCAAACGGCCGGTTCCCAGGTTCCACCATTTCACGGCCGCCTCCTGGAAGCCGAGTTCCCGCAGGCCGTGGCAGCTGGGAGAGACACCTTGATTGTTCATTCGCGAAGGATCCTTGGGTATTGCGAGTGTCGGACGAACAGGGCCGAACCTCTGAGACTAAGGCCAGTCTATCATGGAGGAATGAGGCTCCTTTTGGCCGCGCTGGCTTTGTGCGCCGTGACCGGAGGAGCCTCGCGCCCGCTCTTCGGCCAGGCTATCGAGTTTGAATCCAACGGCTTGCGGTACCAGACACTGACGCGCGCCGGGCTCACCATCATGTTCGCCAGCCTGCCCACGCACATCCGGGAATACGCGCTTGTCCAGGTGGCCGTCTCCAACGGCTCGCCCTCTTCGCGCACAATCAAGCCGGAGGACTTCCGGTTCGTCCGCAAGGATGGCAGCGAAGTCCCGGCCACGCCGGCTCGCCTCGTGGTGGAACAGTTCCTGAACAAAGCCGGGCGCAACGACGTGATCCGCCTCGTAGGCACCTATGAGCTGGGCCTCTACGGCCTCAGCCGCTTTCAATCGACCAACGGTTACGAGGTGCGCCGCCAGTCTGCGCTGGCCGAAGTGACGTCGCAGCGGATGAAGGCGGCCGCCGCCGCCTCGGCCATCATTCTGGTGGCCACCCGGCTGCAGCCCGGCGAATCCACAGACGGTGCGCTGTTCTTTCCTACGCAAGGCAAGGAGTTGGGCGAAGGCAAGCTGGTGGCGACGGTCGGCTCGGAGCGTTTTGAATTTCCCATTGGCGGTTACCGGCACCCCGGCGAATTGACCAAGCGGCCCTAGTTCCAGTGGTACTCCATTGATCGATCTGCACACTCATTCCACGGCCAGCGACGGCACGGACACTCCGGCCGAACTCGTCGCCCGCGCCGCGTCGCTCAACCTGGAAGCTCTCGCCATCACCGACCACGACACGCTCCAGGGCTCCGACGAAGCCCTCCCCCTGGCCGCCGCCGCCGGGCTCCGCTTCGTGCAGGGCCTGGAGCTGAGCACTCGCCGTATCGAGGAACCGGACCCCGCCGCCCGCAGCGTCCACATGCTCGGCTACTTCTTCCAGCCGCCCGACCCCGGATTTCGCGCCTGGCTCGACAGCCTGAAGCAGCGCCGCCGCTCGCGCAATCACGCCATGGCCCAGCGGCTCCAGTCCCTTGGCATGGACGTCTCTCTGGAGGAGGCTGAGGCTGAAGGCAGCAACATCACCGGCCGCCCGCACTTCGCCGCCATCCTCATCCGCAAAGGCTACGTGCGCAGTTATTCCGAGGCGTTCCGCAAGCTGCTGGGGGAGCTATGCCCCGCCTACGTTGAACGCGAGGATCCCACGCCGCAGGAGGGCATTGCGCGCATCCGCCAGGCCGGAGGGGTGGCGGTGCTCGCCCATGCCGTGCGGCTCAACAAGTCCGGTTCCGAAGAGCAAGACGTGCTGCGCGCCCTGGTGGACGCCGGGCTGGGCGGCATCGAGGTCTATCATTCCGATCACGACGAGCGCAGCCGTTCCCGCTACTCGCAGTTCGCCGAAAAGTACGGTCTGGCCGTGACCGGCGGCTCCGACTATCACGGCGCCCACAAGCCCGACATTCTGCTGGGCCGCGGCCGCCGCGCTCAGCGCCCCCCTCTATCCCTGCTGGACGGCCTGCGCCGCGTTGCCGGCCACCGCTAGGTTCTCCGTCGTCCGAAGGTAAGCCAGCGCCCGCACCAGGCCCTGTCCAGGCGAGTAGACCGCCGACGTGATCTCGCCGGATTCTTTCTCTCCACTCAGCACCTTCGTGCCCGCCGCTGGAACTTCCGTGCCCGAAATGGCCAGTGCGCACAGCGTCCTGTTCACGTGTCCGCGCGAGCGCACCCGCTCCACAATCTCCTGCCCCAGATAGCAGCCCTTGTTGAAGTGCAGCGCCTGCGCCAGGCGCGTTTCCTGCGCCAGGTTCGCTTCGGTGATGTCCGCTCCATAGCGCGCCACGCCATTCTCCACCCGCACCGTCTCTGCTTCCGCCGCGCTGGCCGGCACGCAGCCCTGGGCCACAAGCGAGGCGATGGTCGCATCGCGCTCCGGCGCCGGAATCACGATGCGGTAGCCCGGCTGGCCCGTCAGCGTGCTGCGAAACACCGCCCCGGCTGCCGCTGCCGGCGCCGCCGGCCCGGCCACCTCCAATTCGGCCGTGGAGAGGGTTGCGTCTTCCAAAGTCACGTCGTCCGCGATAATGTAGCGGTCCAGGTGCGCGAAGATCTTCTCGCGCGCCTCCGGCTCCACATCCAACAGCAGGTGGTCCTCCCCACAGTAGATCCAAACGTCGCTCAGAATGCGCCCCTGGGCGTTGAGAAAGAAGGCATAGCGCGTGTCGCCCGGCTCCATCTCCTGCACGTGGTTCGTCGTCATGGCGTGCAGCAGCCGCTTGCGGTCTTCCCCGGTAGCGCGGATGCGCCCGCGGGCGGAGTAGTCCACCACGGCCGCGCCGTTGTGCAGTGCTTCGTAACCGTTCATGGGATTACCGCGCGATGTTGCTATAGTACAGCCCGATCAGCACGGTGACGACGGCCGAAACCAGCGCGCCCTTGCGCCACCGGGCCGCTTTCTCCGCCGGCGCAGTACCCCGCGCCAGCAGCACCACCATCGTGATCACGTGCAGCGCCAGCAGGATCTTGATGCCGATCAGCGCGTGCCAGCCCGCCGGCGCCCCCTTCATACGGGTCATGAAGTTGAAGGCCCCGGTCAAAGCCAGCAGGACGCCGGAAAGCACCGCCGCGCCGCGGTATTGCCGCACCCGGCCGGCCGCCAGCAATCCCAGCAGCACCAGGCCCAGGCCCAAATGAATGTAAAGGACAGCGTTTGTCATGAGGTTCTCTCTATACTGATGTGGAAATGCTCCACGAGATTCTGCCCAGCGGCATGTTGCAGTGCAATTGCTCCGTTTTCGGCGACGAAACCACCCGTGAAGCCATCGTCATCGACCCCGGCGACGGCACAGACCTCCAGCGCCTCCTCGCCTACCTCAAGCTCCAGGGCCTCGCCGTCAAGGCCATTTTCATCACTCACGCCCACATCGACCACATCGGCGCCGCCAACAAGCTCAAGGCGCTCACCGGCGCCCCCGTCTACATGAACCCCTCTGACCAGGAGCTCGCAGACCACATCGCCATCCAGGCCCAATGGCTGGGCATGCCGGAGCCCGACCGCCCCGAAATCGACACCCCCGCCCTCGACGGCGACACCCTCACCCTCAACGAAACGCCCTTTCACATTCTCCACACCCCCGGCCACACCCAGGGCAGCGCCTGCGTCTACGCCCCGACCCTCAATCTTCTGATCGCCGGCGACACGCTCTTCCGCGACTCCGTGGGCCGCACCGACCTCCCCGGCGGCAATCCCCGCCAGATCCTCGCCTCCATCCACACCCGCCTCCTCACCCTGCCCGCCGACACCCGCGTCATCTGCGGCCACGGGCCAGCCACCACCATCGGCCGCGAAAAGGAACGCAACCCGTTCCTCCAGGATTAACCCATGCTCCTCCGTACGCTCCTCCTCCTGCTCCTCCCGCTCTGCGCCTTCGCCGGCGAAGATTCCGCCCTGGACCGCTACATCCGCACGCCAGACCCGGCTTACCGCTACTCCCTCGTCTCCTCCGTGAAGCTCCCCGGCTTCACCATGCATGTCCTCGACATGACCTCGCAGCGCTGGCTCACCGAGGCCGAGGTCGACCGCCCCGAGTGGCGCCACTGGCTGGTCCTCTATCAGCCTGACCAGGTGGACCACCGCACGGGCCTGCTGCTCATCAGCGGCGGCTCCATCACCAGCAAGGCGCCCACCTCGCCCGATCTGCTCCTCTCCACCATGGCCGTGCAGACCAAAACCGTGGTGGCCGACCTCAAGATGGTCCCCAACGAGCCGCTGAAGTTCGCCGACCTCGCCGAAACCCGCTCCGAGGACGGCATCATCGCCTACACCTGGCGCAAGTTCCTCGAAACCGGAGACGAACGCTGGCCCGCCCGTCTGCCCATGACCAAGGCGGCCGTCCGCGCCATGGATACCGTCACCTCCTACTGCGGATCGCTGGCCGCCAATCCGCTCCGCATCGACCGCTTCGTCGTCGCCGGCGCCTCCAAGCGCGGCTGGACCACTTGGACCACCGCCGCCGTCGATCGCCGCGTCACCGCCATCATTCCGATGGTCATCGACGCCCTCAACGTCGACGCCTCTTTCCTCCACCACTTCCGCGCCTACGGCTTCTGGGCTCCCGCCATCGGCGACTATGAACGCGAAGGCATCATGCCGTGGCTCGGCACACCACAGTGGCGCAGCCTCATGGAGATCGAGGACCCCTGGGAGTACCGCGACCGCCTGACGATGCCCAAGTTCATCTTCAATTCCGGCGGCGACCAGTTCTTCCTGCCCGATTCCTCGCAGTTCTACTTCGACAGCCTGCCCGGCGAGAAGTTCCTGCGCTACGTTCCCAACACCGATCACGGCCTCAATTCACCCGACCTCGCCTTCGATCTGCTCGCCGTCTACCAGGCCTTCCTCAACTGCGAGCCGCGCCCGCGCTTCTCCTGGAAGGCCGATCGCTCCGCCGGGACCATTCGCCTCAAAACGATGGACGAGCCCACGCAGGTGCTGCTCTGGGAAGCCGTCAACCCCGAAGCCCGCGATTTCCGCCTGGAAAAGATCGGGCCCGCCTGGAAAAGCCGTCCGCTCAGCGGTGAAAACGGCGTCTACGTCGCCACGCCCGATCCTCCCGCTCAGGGCTTCAAGGCATTCTTCCTCGAACTCACCTTCGCCGGCGGCGGCTCCGCTCCCTTTCGCTTCACCACCGAAGTGGTGGTCACCCCGGACGTCTACCCATTCGACGCCCCGGCGGCTCCCACGGCCAGGCGCAAAACCCGTTGAGGCCCGGCCGGCTCCGCTACCGCGCCGAGTAGTTCCGTTCGTAGTAGTTCTGATACTCGCCCGAGCGCACCCGCGAGATCCAGCCTGGATTGGCCTTGTACCACGCAATGGTCTCGCGCAGCCCCTCTTCGAAAGGCATCAGCGCCTGCCAGCCGGTGGCCTGCTCCAGTTTCTCCGTGGTGATGGCGTAACGCCGGTCGTGGCCCGGCCGGTCTTTCACCGTGGTCATCAGCGAATGCGGCTTGCCGCAGGCGTCCAGGATCATCTCCACAACCGTGCGGTTCGGCAGCGCGCGCGACCCGCCCACGTTGTAGATCTCGCCCGGGGCGCCCTTGGTCAGCGCCGCCCAGATCGCCCGGCAGTGGTCGTCCACATACAGCCAGTCCCGCACCTGCATGCCGTCGCCGTAAATCGGCAGCGGCTTGTCTTCCAGCGCGTTCGAGATCATCAGCGGGATCAGCTTCTCGGGGAACTGGAACGGGCCGTAGTTGTTCGATGCGCGTGTCACCGTCACGGCCATCTTGAAGGTCGTGCAATAGGAGAGCGCCAGCAGGTCTGATCCGGCCTTGGAGGCCGAGTAAGGACTCGACGCCCGCAGCGGGTAGTTCTCGTCGGCGTCGTGCGGCTCGTCGATGCTGCCGTACACTTCGTCGGTGGAGACGTGCAGAAACCGGGGCGTCTTGGCCGCGCGCGCCGCCTCCAGCATCGAAAACGTCCCCCGCACGTTCGTCTCGACAAAGGCCCCCGGGCCCAGAATCGAGCGGTCCACGTGCGATTCGGCCGCAAAGTGCACAATGGCGTCCGGCGTCTCCTCTTCCAGCAGCCGCGCCGCCAGCGTCGTGTCGCAGATGTCGCCCTGCACGAAGCGGTGGCGCGCGTCGCCTTCCACCGATGTCAGGTTCTCCAGATTGCCGGCGTAGGTCAGCTTGTCCAGATTCACCAGACGCGCCACCCAGTTTTCCTTCAGCGCAAGGCGGACGAAGGCGCTGCCGATGAAGCCCGCGCCGCCGGTGACCAACAGTCTCATTTGTGCTGCAACTCCCAGTCGTAGTTGATCCCCGGCTCGTTGTAGGCGATGCGCCCCTCGTCGGCCGGATTGTAGATGCGGTTGGTGAGGTACACCAGCATGGCGGGGTCCCTGCCGATCACCTTATATCCGTGGCCCACGCCCGGCGGTATCAGAATCTGCCACGGCCGGAGCTGTCCCACGTAGATCGTGTTCTTCACGCCGTAGGTGGGCGAATCCGGGCGCAGGTCCACCAGCGCCACCTGGAACATGCCCTGCGTCACCACCCACAGGTCCGTCTGGTGCAGATGGAAGTGGAACGCCTTGATGGCCGCCGGATACGTCAGCGCCGCGCTCACCTGAGTCGACTCCGGCGGGAACTCCGCCGCCAGGCCCTGGCCGAAGCGCGCTATCTCCAGGAAGTAGCCGCGATCGTCGGCCCATAGCGCGTGCGGCTGCACCCGCACGCCGTCGATCAGGTTCTTCGAATCGGGCTGCAGGATGACGTGGCCGATGCCAAACGCACAGCTCGGAATCTTGATTTCTGGAATACTCGACATCTTCTGTTCTTGACTACTCCGCTTTCTGCCTGCTCTGCGATACCAGGTTGGAGGCCCGCAACAACGAATCGAAGGTGCCGGCGTCCGTCCACCAGCCCTCCAGGAAGCTGAACGCCAGGCTCCGTTCGCGGATGTAGGCGTTGTTCACATCGGTGATTTCCAGCTCGCCGCGCGAGGAAGGCTCCAGCGTCTTCACCTTGTCGAACACCGTGGCGTCGTACATGTAGATGCCCGTCACGGCGTAGTTGGACTTGGGCTGCTTCGGCTTTTCCTCGATGTTCACCACGTTGCCCTTCAGAATCTCGGCCACGCCGAACCGTTCCGGGTCGTGCACTTCCTTCAGCAGAATGCGCGCGCCGCTCTCCTGCTTGCGGAAATCGCTCACCGCCCCGGCGATGTCCTTTTCGATGATGTTATCGCCCAGGATGACGCAGATCTTCTGCCCGTCGGCGAAGTGCTCGGCCAGCGACAGCGCATCTGCAATGCCGCCTTCCCCCTCCTGGTAGGTGTAGTTCAGACTCGTGAGCCCAAATTGCCGGCCGTTGCCCAGTAGCTGCAGAAAGTCCCCCGCATAGCCACCGCCCGTGACGATCAGAATGTCCCGGATCCCGGCATCCACCAGCGCCTGGATCGGGTAGTAGATCATCGGCTTGTCGTAGATCGGCAGCAGGTGCTTGTTCGTGATCTTGGTCAGCGGGTACAGGCGGGTCCCCTTGCCCCCGGCGAGAATTACGCCCTTCATTTCGATTTCCTCCTTCGCCCGATCGTGAAAACTATAGCGAAACTATCATGGTACACTACCCCTGCCGTGACCCCATTTGACTGGAATTCCATCCCCCGCGAACAACTGAACCCGAATCTGGTCCGCCAGGCCATCCATACCCCGCAGATGACCATCGCCCGCCTCGAACTGGCGGCCGGCGGCGCCGTGCCCGCTCACTCCCATCACAACGCCCAGGTATCCATGGTGCTTACGGGACGGCTGCGCTTCCTGGTCGACGGCCGCGAAGTTCTCGTCGGTCCCGGACAGGTATTGGAACTGCCGCCGCACGTCCCGCACGGAGTGGAGGTGCTCGAGGATGCCACGGTGATCGATCTCTTCACCCCGCCCCGCCAGGACTGGATCACCGGCGACGATGCCTACTTGCGCGGGTAAACCCTGCGCACCTCGCTCGGCGTCACCGCCCATACCGCTCCGTCCACTGCGAACAGCTTCAGCACCGCGAAGCCTCTGGCGATCTCCGTCCGCCGCCATCCGCCTTCCGCCGGCTCCTCCAGCACCACCCCGTCCGCATGGCCGATCAGCACTCCCTCTGCCACCGCTGCCAGCGCTTTCGGCTCATCCAGCGGCGCCAGCCGCTGCTCCAGCCAAAGCTGCTTCACGTCCTGCGGCGGGGTGAAGACGGCAATCCGGGCCTGCCGCGCGGCACTCTCCGCCCAGAACAGCTTCCCATTCCGCCACAGCGCGAAGGCCGCTCGAGCCGCCTTCGGCGTGTCCTGAAACAGATTGATGGCGAACAGCCGCCAGGCCACATCCAGCGCGCCCGGGTTTCGTACCCAGTAGTTGCCCAGGAATAGGTCTTCCAGACCGTCGCCGTCCACGTCGTGGGCCAGCAGCCCTTCCTGCTCGGACGCGGTGTAGATCGAGTAAAGCTCCTTGGATTCGAAGCCGGGAAAGAGATACAGCCGCAGTTGCGCGTGCAGGTGCGGCAGCAGCACGCCGCGCCTCCCGCCCAGCGTGAACGGCAGGCAGTCCTGAAAGTCGGTCTCGGCCTCCACGGCGCGCGCCGTCCACCGCGGCGCCTTCAGCCACAGCAGCGCGCCCAGCCCCGGCTTTTCCTGCACCAGCAGGTCCTCGCGGCCGTCGCCATCCACATCTGCCGCGCAGCCCCCTGGCCCGAAGCCGGCCTTTCCACTCAACACCCGCGGACGCCCGCCGCTCAGGTCCCACTCCAGGAGCCGGTCTCCCCACGTCACGATGCGTTGCGGCGAGTGCAGAACGGCCGCTCCGCGAATCTCCTCTCCCCAGGCCGCGCCGGCCAGCGCCAGCAGAATGGCAGCGAAACGCATCTCTCCAGCGTAGCCGCAGTCGGCCGCGCGGAGCCATGGCTCGAATCGGCGCTGCCCCTTGCCGGAAGCCGTCCCCGGAGAGTGATCGGAGATTGCGACGCCCGCGGCGCAGTCCTCCCCGCGCCGGCGAATCCATCCGGGTGAGTGCCCGCGGGAGGATCGCTACACGCGCCGCACTCTGGCGAAGAATGCGCCGCAAACGTCCGTGCCCTGCGCGTCCTGGAACCAGGCGTGCAGGTCCGTCTTGGGGCCCGCCTCCAGCTTCAGCCGGAAGACCGCGCGTTGGTCATCCGGCCGGGTCTTCACCGACAGTGCGCGGCCTCCGATCCGCAGTTGCGCGCCGCCGATCGGGAAGGCCTTGCCGGCGGGCAGCTTCGCCACGGTCATCTGTTTTTCGGGGCACGCCGCCGTCAGCGCCAGGTTTCTTTCCAGCGGCCAGCGGGAGAGTTCAATCTCGTATTCGCCGCTCTTCTCCACGGAAACCTTCCACGGGCCTCCGCGCGGGCCGCCAATGCCGTCCAGGACGTTGTTGACGTTGTCGCAGTAAATGTCCTGCCAGTCTGAGCAGGTCAGGGTGACCGGGTTCTCCGCATCGCTGCCCACGCTGAGCGGCGCGAAATCGGCCACCAGTTTCTCCACGCCGCTCCACCACTGCTCGTAGTGGTCGCGCATGGCCTTCAGCACCTCGGGGTTGGCGGATGCCGCGTTGGTGGTTTGTCCGAAGTCCCGCTCCATGTCGTAGAGTTCGCCTTCGCCCACCAGGCGCCACTTGCCCCAGATCACGCAGCCGTCCCACTTCTTCGGAGTCTGCCCGTACTGCACCACCATCTTGCGGTCGGCCAGCCTCGCGCTCTTCGACTTCATCAGCGGCGCCAGGCTGGCGCCGTCGAATCTGGCGCCGGCCGGCCGCTTCAGGCCGCACAGGTCCATCAATGTCGGCAGCATGTCCTGCATCTGCGCCGGTTCCGCGATGTCTTCGGCCACTCGCAATCCGCCCGCCGGCCAGCGCACGAAGCACGGCACGCGATGTCCGCCTTCGTAGTTCATCGTCTTCCGCCCCCGCATGCCCGCGTTGAACAGGTTGAAGCCGGCGGTGGCGCCGTTATCCGTCATGAAGATCAGGATGGTGTTCTCGCGCAGGCCGCTGCGCGTCAGCCACTGCTCCAGCCTGGCGATGTTCTCGTCCAGGTTGGAGATCATGCCGAAGAAGTTCGCCGGTACGCCCGGCCGGTCATAAGGCGCCGAGTACTTCCTGTCCACCCAGGCCGGCCCGTGCGGCGTGTTCGTCGGCAGGTAGGTGAAGAAGGGCTGCTTCTTGGCCTGTTGGCGGCCCATCCAGTCCATGGCCTGGCTAAACCAGAAGTCCGTGCAGTAGCCCTCCCACCGGGCGGGTTTGCCGTTGTCCTGATAGCGGCCGTTGAAGTAGTCGTTGCCGAACTCCGGCGCAGACGACAGGCCAAAGCCCTTGAAGTACTTCGCCTCCTGGAAGCCGCGGTCCATCGGCCGGTAGGGATAGGCGTCCCCCACGTGCCACTTTCCGAACAGCCCCGTGGCGTAGCCGGACCCGGCGAAGATCTCCGGCATCATCGGGATGCCGCGGCGCACCAAGGCGCGGCCGGCGGTCACCGACGTGGCGCCGTTGCGGCAGGCGTCCAGGCCGGTCAGCAACTGGCCCCGCGTCGGCGTGCACATCGGAGCCGAATGAAAGCTGGTGAAGCGCAAGCTTTCCGAGTGCAGCCGGTCCATGGCCGGCGTCTTCAGCACCGGATTGCCATGGCAGGAAAGATCTCCATAGCCCTGGTCGTCGGTGAGGAGCAGAATCACGTTTGGCCGCGCACTCGCCGCGGCGCCAAGCAGGGCCGGCGCGCCGCCGGCCGCCGTCAGAAACTCACGCCGGTTGAAACTCACTTCCACAGCCGGAACCTCCCGTGCACCGGCAGCATATCAGGACGCGATGACGCCCGCAGCGGCCCTCTTCCGCGCCCGCCTTCACGCCATCAGGCCGTGCAGCAGTGACCCCACCCTGGCGCTGCTCTTCTCAAACCACAGCCTCACGGCGTTGCCGTTCATCACGGCGCCCATCTCTTTCTCCGGGATGCCGAGCTTGCCTGAGCGCAGCAGTTCAATCTCGGACTTGTAAATGGACTCCTCCACCATCACCGGGAAATTGCTCCCGTAGACCAGCCGCCGCGGACCCAGCGTGTCGTACAGCGCGCCAATGCGCTTTTCCAGCCCCGAATAGGGCGCCTGCGACTCCTTGTGCATGCCCGAGATCTGAACCACGATGTTCGGCCGCTTCTCGAAGCCCGGCCCGCCCAGATGCGTCAGCTGCAGCGTCGTCTTCTCATGATCGGAAGCGAAAGCGTTGATGGCGGCGGTCTCGGCCGCGGGGAACGGCGAGGAAATCACCAGGTGCAACCCGAGCTGCGCCGCCCAATCCCACAACTTCCGGTGCGTGAGCACCGTCGCCGACGTGAAGCGGATGCCTCGAAACGCGCCCGTCTTCGTCCAGCGCGTGATATCGTCCATGGCCGCCGGCGCATCCACGTCCACCAGGAAGACCCCGGCGAACCGCTGCGGCCGCTTCTTCACGATGGACGCAATGTAGCTGTTGTCGTACTCCCCCAGATGCTCCGCGATCACCGTGCGCGCCACGCCGTAGCGGTCCATGACGGCGTCGAGATCCTCCACCGGTTTGTACTTCCTCAGGCCGCAATGTGCGTAGGCGTCCGTGATAGGCATGAATCCATTCTGCATCCATTCTTCGGTCGGGTCTCCCCGGCTGCCGCAAACGCCTGCTCGCCCCCGGGCCAGCCTCTGCGCAACGTTCCTGGGCCGGCGCGGCTCCAACAACGGCGCCAGGAGTCGGCGAACGGCGCCAGGATTCGGCCCCCACTCTGCGGAGGTGGTTTCCAAGAAAACAGGAGTATGAGATCGTGTTATCGGAATGAGACGCACCGCACTTCTGCTGGTCGCGGCCAGTGCCGCCGCCCAGCAGACCACAGCCCCCCCTTCTGAGGAAAAGCCGCCCATTGAAATCGGCTTTGAGCAGCGCGTGCGCAACGAAAACTGGAACAACATCTTGGACTGGTCGGATCAGACCAACGACCAGCGCAACCAGATTCGCTACCGGACCCGCCTCTGGACCCGCATCCCCGTCACCACTAACATCGAATTCGCCGTCGGCATCAACCAGGAGACCAACCAGATCATCGGCGCCGACAACCACTTCGACGAGTTCGCCTTCGAAACCGCCTACGTCCACATCAATCACTTCTTCTCCAAGCGCCTCTCGCTCCGCGTCGGCCGCCAGAACCTGATGAAAGGAGAGGGCTTCATCCTCCTTGAAGGCAATCCGTGGGACGGCTCCAGGACCATCTATCACAATGCGGCCGTATTAACCTACAATAGTAAGAATTCAACCCTGGACTTCATCGGCATCTACGATCCGGCCTATGACCGCTTCCTGCCCCGGTTCCACGACCAGCACCGTCTGCTGGAAGAGTGGACCGAATCGGCGCTAGGAACATACTACATTCGTAATTTAAATAAGAAGACCGCGTTGGAAGCGTACTACATTTATAAGCGAGAGTTTCGGGATACACGGGGAATCGCTGCGCCCCAATATCAGCCCGACCGCCATGTTCAAACTACCGGCGCCCGGCTGATCCGCCAATTGCCCAGGGGCTTCTCATCCACCAGCGAGTTTGCCGTCCAGCGCGGAGCGCAGCAGACCAACATTCCCATCGCCGCCTGGGGCGGGTACAGCTACGTGAAGAAGAGCTTTGCCGCGCCGGCAAAATCTTACATCCAGGCGGGTTACTGGGGAATGTCGGGTGACGATCCAGCCACTCCCGGCCGCATTGAGGGTTGGGACCCCATCTTCTCGCGCTGGCCCAAATGGAGCGAACTCTACATTTATAGTCAATTCCGCGAAAAGGGCGTGGCCTACTGGACCAATACCTCCATGTGGCAGGCGGAGTACGGCATCGCCCCCACGAAGAAGATGGACTTGCGGCTGACATATTACCGCATGGACGCCTTCCATCCCTTCGGCCGGACGCCGGCGGCGTTCGGCAACGGCACCATGCGCGGCAACATGCTCCAGGCGCGGATGGGATTCAGCCTGTCCCGGGATTTGTCGGGTCACGTGCTCTGGGAGAACCTCTGGCCGGGTGACTTCTACACCGGGAAAGACATGGGCTACTTCCTGCGCTTCGAGCTCATCTACCAGCACCGCTGGCGGCTGCCGGCTCAGTGGTTGGCGGCGCGGTGAACGTCCTCCATCACCTCTTTGCGGCGTTCGCCGGCCAGGTCCATCCGCAGGCGATGTAGAGCCACCCCGACCACGTCGCGGTGGCGCAGCTTGTGGCCTGGACCCTCGTCGGTGAGTTGCAGCCAGAGCTGGTGCAGCAATTCAATATCCTCGGGCCACAGCCGCGGCGGGTGCGGGCCCAGGTTGACGAAGAACGGCTTCTCCTCGGGGTCTTCCGCAACAATCTCCAGCGAAATGGATGGGCGCGGTTCCGGCAGTTTTTCCCACTGCAGGCCGATGGTGTGGCCGAGCTGTGCCGGACCGGCATTGGGCGAGCCGCCTATCACAATCCGGTTCGACTGCAGTTGGGCCGCGGTCTGCACCAGCGCATAGAGCGCGTTGGTGCCCGGCACCGTCAGCAGTTTCACGGTCTTGCCGGCCTTCTCCGCCAGCGTGACGACGGAGGTGAACAGCTCGGACTCCCGTTCCGTGAACGGCGTCGCCTCGTCGGAGATGGAAACCTCGACGATATCCTGTTTGCGCGGGTCCGTCTTCTCGAGCACCCGCTTCAGGTGCTGGAGCTTGCGGGGATTGCGCACCGCCACCAGGACGCTGCCCGTCCGCACGTCGATCGCGCCGGACGAGACCTCATCGGCTTCGTCCAGCCGGAACTGCTCGTGCGACGCCCCGGCGGCGCTCGACCGGCGCAGGTTGATCTTCTCCGAGACGACAAAAAGCACGAAGAACGCCAGCGTGAACACCGTGCCCCAGATGGTGGCCAGCTTCTTGGTGAGCACGTTGGTAATGGCCAGGGTGAATAACGAAAGCGTGATCAGACTGAGGCCGATGGGCAATTCCACGCCGCCGACCTTCAGATTGAGCGGCACCTTCCACTCCCGCGGCTCCCTGTTCTTGAAACGCAGAATCAGCACCGAAGTGGCGTTGAAGGCGAAACTCCAGACCACGCCAAACGCATAGGCCTCGCCCAGCAGGTAAACGTCGCCTCGGCTCAACAGGATGGTCGCCAGCTGCAGCAGGACGATCATGTTCACCATGCGGTAGGTGGTGCCGAATTTCTTGTGCGGCTTGCGGAACCACAGCGGCAGCACCCGGTCTTCGGCCACGCGGTTGAGCACGCCGTTGGAGCCGATGATGGAGGTGTTCACCGCGCCCGCCAGAATCAATGCGCCGATGGCGACCACCACGGCCTGAAAGGCCAGCTTCAGCATGTCGGGCCCGGCCAGGTGCATTGCCAGCCCGCTGATCAGGTTGTCCAGAAAGTGCTTGCGGTCGCCGTCGGGGATGAGCATCACCGCGAAGAACGACACCAGCGAAGTGAACAGCAGCGAGTAGATGAAGATCACCAGGCCCGCGCGCTCCAGGTTCTTGAGCTTTGGATGCGCGATCTCGCGGTTCACCTGCGCCAGCGTCTCTTCCCCCGACATCGCCAGCAGCGAATGGCCCAGCCCCACCAGCACCGCGATAGCCGGAATCGATGTGGCCCAGTTCATCGGCAGCCAGCCCAGCGATTCGGGGCTGAGGTGCAGGTTGGAGATGGTGGGCAGCGGCACCGGCTGATAGCCCTTGGCGAGCATCGTGTAGATAGACCAGAGGATCAGCGTCACCACCATGGCGGTGGTCACCTGCATGATCCGCAAGGCCTTCTGCGAACTTTCATGGATGCCCTTGATGTTCTGCCACCAGAAGTAAAGCGTGACCGCGAGCGCAAAGGCGACGGCGAAGGCAGGCTCGTTCACGGGTTGATTCTGATGCAGAAAGTGCCCCGCCGATTCGTTCAGAAGGCCGGCGATGTAGAGGCCGGCGGAGACGGCGGAGATGGGGCCGGTGAGCACGTAATCGAACATCAGGGCGGAGACGGCGAGCTTCGCCATGCGCGGGCCAAGTGCTTCGTGGACAACGCGATAGACGCCGCCGCGGACGTACATGGCGCAGCCTTCTATGTAGACTGCGCGCACGGCATAGCTGAAGAGCATGATGCCGAGGATGAACCAGGGGGCGGCCTTGCCGATGGCCTGCTCGGCGATGCCGCCGACGTAGTAGGCCGAAGACGCCAAGTCACTCAAAACAATGGCTGCAGCGCGCCAAAACGAGATGAAAGACAAGGCGACAGTGGAAGCGATGACGATGCGTTGCCGCGATAGCGGTGCGCCGTCCACGGAGGTGGACATGGTGGCGGGCTCCTTTCGCACCAAGCACTTACCGGCCTTGGCGGCTCTCCAATTCGCCTGCGAGGTTAGCTGACGGGCTCGGGCTGAAAAGTACCCTACGGCGGTACGCCGCCGATGCGCCCCATGGGGTGGGTCCCCCGCCCTTCCGGACCTCCGGAAGGTTAGGCAATTCCAGATTAGCGCAAAAAGAGGCCGTTTTCATGCACGAAAGTGGCAGTTTGAGGCATCTTTCGGTGCGTTTTCGAGCGCCTGGCGCGCGGATTTCAGGCGCCGAAGCGGGCGAGGAGGGCTTCCTTGGAGAGGCTCTCCTGGGTGCCGGCGGCCATGTCTTTGAGGGCGTAGACTCCGGCGGCGATCTCGTTGTCGCCGAGGATGAGGGCGTACTTGGCGTTGAGCTTGTTGGCGGTCTCCATGGCGCGCTTCACTTTGTGATCTGCGGAGAGTTCGACGGAAGCGCCGGCGGCGCGGAGTTCGCGGGCCAGTAGCGCGGCGTGATGGAGAGCGGCGTCGCCCATGGCGATGAGGAAGACATCGAGGCGGGCGAGATCCTCGGCTTTGACGTGCTCTTCGATGGCCATGACGAGGCGGTCTTCGCCGATGGAGAAGCCGATGCCGGGGGCGGGGACGCGGGAGCCGAGGGATTCGGCGAGGCCGTCGTAGCGGCCGCCGCCGAGGATGGAGTTCTGCGCGCCGAGGGCGCCGTGGGTAACTTCGAAAGTGGTGCGGGTGTAGTAGTCGAGTCCGCGGACGAGGCGCGAGCGGATCTCATAGTCGATGCCGAGGGCTTCGAGGAGGGTGCGGACGGTGGCGAAGTGTTTCGAACAAGCCTCGCAGAGGTGGTCCTGGATGGAGGGGAGCGAGTCGATGATGTTCTGGTCTTCGGGGACTTTGCAGTCGAGGACGCGGAGGGCGTTCGTATCGGCGCGTCGCTGGCAGTCGGCGCACATGGTGTGCTTGACGGACTGAAGGCGCTCACGGAGGGCCTCGATGAACTGGGGGCGGCACGCGGGGCAGCCGACGGAGTTCAGCAGGAGGTGGGGATTTTGGACGCCGCAGCTCTGCAGGATGTCGAGGGCGAGTTCGATGATCTCGGCGTCGACGACGGGCGATTCGGAGCCGATGCACTCGGCGCCGATTTGGGAGAACTGGCGGTAGCGGCCCTTCTGGGGGCGCTCGCGGCGGAACATGGGCCCGATGTAGTAGAGCTTCTTGAGGCCGGGGATCTGGTCGAGGCGGTGCTCGATGTAGGCGCGGATGACGGAGGCGGTGTTTTCGGGGCGCAGGGTGATGGAGGTCCCGTCGCGGTCGTCCCAGGTGTACATCTCCTTGGAGACGATGTCGGTTTCGGCGCCGACGCCGCGGGCAAACAGGGCGGTCTCTTCAAAGATGGGAGTGCGGATTTCCTGGTAGTGGAAGCCGTGACAGACCTTGCGGGTGGCGGCCTCGACGTGATTCCAGAGAGAAGACGCCGGGGGGAGAATGTCGCGGGTACCGCGGATGGCTTTGATCATTGAGTGGGCAGCCTCTTCTAGTGTGCCGCTTCGTCGCGGTATTCCTGGCGGTAGCGAATGTAGCGCTGGGCGTTCTCGGCGAAGCGCTTCTTTTCGTCTTCGGTGACGGCGCGGCGGACCTTGGCGGGGGTACCCATGACCATGGAGTCCGGCGGGATCTCCATGCCTTCGGGGACGAGGGCGCCGGCGGCGACGATGGAGCCCTTGCCGACGCGGGCGCCGTTGAGGACGATGGCGCCGATGCCGATGAGCACGTCGTCTTCGACGACGCAGCCGTGGAGGCAGGCCATGTGGCCGACGGTGACGCGGGCGCCGAGGATGACGGGGTAGCGGTCGAGTTCGCCGTGGAGGACGGAGCCGTCCTGGATGTTGGTGTCGTCACCGATCTCGATCTTGTTGACGTCGCCGCGGAGGACGGCGGAGGGCCAGACGGAGGAGCGCTCGCCGAGGGTGACGTCGCCGATGACGGTGGAGGCCTGATCGACGTAGGCGGTGGCAGCGATTTTGGGGTAAACCCCGCGGTAAGGACGGACCATAGGAGTTTTGGGGAGAAAACACCATCGTATCATTGAGGTATGTGCCCTCGTCTGTTTGCGGCCCTGATTTTGCTGGTTCCAATGTCGGTTCCGGCGCAGAAGATCCCGTTCACGGCGGTGGAGATGATGAAGCTGAAGCGCATCTCCGAACCGTCGCTGGCGCCGGACGGGTCGGCCGTCGTTTATACGGTGGGCGAAGTGGATGTGGAGAAGAACGCGCAGGCGCGGCAGTTGTGGATGAGCCCGGTGAGCGGCGGCGCGCCGCGGCAGGTGACGACGGAGGGGCGGAACACGAGCGCACGGTTCTCGCCGGATGCGAAGAAGATCGCGTGGATTTCAACGAAGGGCGGGTCGGCGCAGGTGTGGGTGATGGATGCGCTGGGGACGAACCCGAAGCAGATCACGAAGCTCTCGACGGAGGCCGATGGGGTGATCTGGTCAGGCGACGGGGCGAAGCTGGTGTTTACTTCGGAAGTCTATCCGGAGTGCAACGCGGACGACGCCTGCAACCAGAAGAAGCTGGACGCGGAAGCGAAGAGCAAGGTGAAGGCGCGGACCTACACGTCGCTGCTGTACCGGCACTGGACGGAGTGGAAGAGCAAGCGGGTGAAGCACCTGATGGCGGTTTCGGCCGATGGCGGAGCGGTGAAGGATCTGACGCCGG
Organism: Acidobacteriota bacterium; assembly: GCA_016213725.1. Lineage (GTDB taxonomy): Bacteria > Acidobacteriota > Terriglobia > Bryobacterales > Bryobacteraceae > Paludibaculum. The sequence goes on from JACQZS010000252.1 coordinate 47,712, forward strand.
GGTTCAAGTACGACGTGCCGCCGTTTTCGTTTGGCGGCGGGAACTATACGGTGTCGGCGGACGGGAAAGAGGTTTGCTACGCGGCCAACCTGGAAGCGGACCAGGCGATGAGCACGAACTGGGAGCTGTACACGGTGCCGATTGACGGTCCGGCGGACGGCAAGGAGGCGGTGAAGGTTTCGAACAGCCCGGGCGCGGACGCCTCGCCGGCGTATTCGCCGGACGGCAAGTGGCTGGCGTGGAGGATGCAGGTGCGGGCCGGGTATGAGAGCGACCGCTGGCGGCTGGTGGTGCTGGAGCGGGAGACGGGCAAGCTGAACGTGTTGACGGAGAACCTGGACCGGCACGTGACGGGATTTGCGTGGCATCCGGATTCAAAGCGGCTGGCGTTCACGGTGGAAGACCGGGGGCGGCAGCAGGCGCAGATGATCGCGGTGACGGGCGGCGGGACGCGGGCGTTGACGCAGGGTTCGACGCACGTGGACGACCTGCAGTTTGCCAACGACGGCAAGACGCTGCTGTACACGGAAGTGACTGGGGCGAGCCCGACGGAGATTTACAAGGCATCGAGCGGCGGCGGCGCGCCGGTGGCGCTGACGAAGCTGAACGAGAAGTTCCTGGCCGAGCACGATGTGAGGCGGCTGGAGGAGTTCACGGTGACGGGCGCGGAGGGCGCGCAGGTGCACAGCTTCCTGCTGAAGCCGCCGGCGTTCGACGCGAAGAAGAAGTACCCGGTGCTGTTCTTGATCCACGGCGGCCCGCAGGGCGCGTGGGGCGAATCGTTCAGCTACCGCTGGAACCAGCAGGTATTCGCGACGGCGGGGTTTGTGGTGGTGATGCCGAATCCGCGCGGGTCGACGGGATATGGCTCGAAGTTCACGGACGAGATCAACGGCGACTGGGGCGGGAAGGCGTACGACGACATCATGGCGGTGGCCGATCATGTGGAGAAGCTGCCGTATGTGGACGGAGAGCGGATGGCGGCGGCGGGCGGGAGCTACGGCGGGTACATGGTGAATTGGATCATGGGCCACACGCAGCGGTTCAAGGCGCTGGTGTCGCATGCGGGGGTCTACGACCTGCCGAGCATGGGGGGCGAGACGGAAGAGCTGTGGTTTTCGACGTGGGAGTTCAAGGGTTTCCCGTGGCAGAACCCGGAGATGTACGAGAAGTGGTCGCCGTCGAAGCATGTGGCGAACTTCAAGACGCCGACGCTGGTGATTCACGGCGAGCTGGATTTCCGGGTGCCGTACGGCCAGGGTTTGCAGTTATTCACGGGCTTGCAGGCGCAAAAGGTGCCTTCGAAGCTGCTGGTGTATCCGGATGAAGGGCACTGGGTGCTGAAGCCGCAGAATTCATTGTTGTGGTACGACACATTCCTGGAATGGGTGGGCGAATGGACCAAGAAAAAATCAGAGTAGCGGCGCTGGCGCTGCTGGCGGCGGCCTGCATGAGCGGGCAGACGCTGGAGAAAGTGGCGGGGCTGGAGCTGACGGGCGCGTCCGCGCTGTCGGTGGGATTGACGCTGCCTCAGGGCGTGGCCCGGGACGCGGCGGGAAACGTGTATTTCAGCCAGCCGTTGATGGGGAGCGTGTGGAAGGTGACGCCGGATGGCGTGGTGCAGGTGGCGGCCCGCGGGCTGTCGAATCCGGCGGCTGTGGCCGTGGACGAAGCCGGCAACCTGTTTGTGGCGACCGTGGTGGGCGTGGAGACCGTGGCGGCCGGCAGCGGAGAGGTGCGGACGCTGGCGAAGGTGGAGCCGAAGGGGGAGTTGCGGTCCGCGGCGTGGCTGGCGCGGATGCCGGACGGGCGGCTGGTGGTGGCGGACAATGAAGCGCGGATGCTGAAGCTGGTGGATGCGGTGAGCGGGGCGGTATCGCACCTGGCCGGATCGGGCAAGAGTTACATTGCGGGCGACAACGGGCCGGCTTCGCAGGCGTCGCTGCAGTCGCCGGCGATGGTGGCGGTGGACGGAGATGGGAACGTCTACTACGCGGAGCAGTTCGAGCCGACGGTGCGGCAGATCGACGCGTTGACGAAGACGATCACGAACGTGAAGTTCGGGCTGCCCGACGAGGATATTCCGGGCGAAGCGGAGATGGTGAGCGGGCTGGCGGCGGACGCTGTGGGGAATCTGTATATCGCGCAGATCGCGAGAGGGCGCGTGCTGAGGGTGAACTGGAAGGGGCAGGTGGAGGTGTTTGGGAAGGCGGGCGTGCCGACGGCGCTGGCGGCTGGCGCCGCCGGTGAAGTGCTGGTGGCCGAGCCGCTGCCTCCGAGGATCTGGAAGATGCGGATGGAGGCGGAGCTGGAAGCAGTGGTGGGGAATGGACTGAGGGCTTACAACGGAGATGGCCTGGAGGCGGGGCAAACGCAACTGGCCGAGCCGGCGCAGGTGGCTGTGGCTGCGAATGGCGATGCGTTTGTGAGCAGTATGCTGGCGGACCGGGTTTTGAAGATCGGCCCGGATGGGCTGGTTTCGACGGCCGGGAAGTTCGCGTGGACGCGGCCGCAGGCTCTGCTGGTGGATGTGAACGGGGACCTGGTGGTATCGGACTACGACAACCAGATGCTGTACCGGGTGCTGGGCGATGGGACGGTGGCGCCGGAGCGTGAGATTCCGGTGAGAACGGCGCAGATCGGCGCGCGGCTGGAACAGCCGGGGACGCTGGTGAGCGACGGGACGCGGATGTTCCTGTCGTCGCCGAACGATCATCACGTGTGGGTGATCACGGCGGACAAGGTGAAAGTGTATGCGGGGACGGGAGAGGCTGGATTTGCCGGTGACGGCGAGGCGTCGGCGGCGGCGAAACTGCGGAACCCCTCGGGGCTGGCGTTGGATTCGACGGGTAACCTGTATGTGGCGGATACGAAGAACCACCGGGTGCGGAAGGTGGAGATGGCGACTGGTTTGATTACGACGGTGTGGCCGGTAGGGGAAGTGGATGAAGCGAGCCTGCCGACGGGGCTGGCGATGGGGCCGGACGGGCGGCTGTATGCGGCGGATGCGGGGTTGAACAGAGTTTGGCGGATCGACGTGGGGACGGGCGCGGCGGAGGTGGTGGTGAGCGAGGGGCTGAGCCGGCCGTGCGGTGTGGCGTTCGACCGCAATGGCAAGCTGCTGGTGGTGGATACGGGGAATGCGAGGGTGGTGCGGGTGGTGACGGGGGAGTAGGGCGGAGGGTGAAAGTACACTGACTTTCGAGGCGGCGCCGGGACTTTGGAGTTTCAGAGCCGGCGGACGCCGCGCCGCGCGGCAAGACTACCAGGATTCGATGCCGTTTCGCGTCACCGATCAGGCGGTTTCTGCATCGCCGTCGGTATGTCAATCATATTAAGACCGAAAACTCTTATTTTTCTGCTTGCCGCCAGCGCCGGAACCACTGCATTGGCCACGGACGGGTATTTCTCGAACGGGTACGGTACACAGTGCAAAGCGATGGCTGGCGCCTGTGCCGCGGTATCGAATGATTCCATGGCATCGGCTTCGAACCCGGCAGCGATGTTCTGGGCAGGCAAGCGGTTTGACTTGGGATTGAATTTTTTCAATCCAAATCGTGATTTTACGGTGACGGGGAACCCATCGGGTTATCCGGGGACGTTCGGGCTGGCGCCCGGAAAGGTGGAGAGCGATTCGAAGCTGTTCCTGATCCCCAGTTTCGGTGCGAACTGGCGAGTCAGGGAGAACACGACGTTTGGGGTCTCGATGTACGGCAATGGGGGCATGAACACCAACTATCCGGCGCCGGTGTTCGGGCAGAAGCCGACGGGAGTGAACCTGTCGCAGATGTTTGTCACGCCCACGGTAGCCCAGCGGTTCGGAGGCCGTCACTCGGTGGGATTGACCGCGATCATGGCGTATCAGCGGTTCAAGGCGGAAGGACTAGGCGCATTTGGGATGTTCTCCAGCGATCCCGCGAAGTTGAGCAACGTAGGGACGGCGAGTTCGATGGGGGTTGGCGGGAAGTTCGGCTACCTGGGGAATCTGAGCCAGTACATTTCAGTGGGCGGCTACTACCAGACGAAAGTGCTGATGAGCAAGTTCGACAAGTATGCGGGACTGTTCGCGCAGCAGGGCGATTTTGACATTCCGGCGGCGTTTTCAGGAGGAGTGAACCTGAAGCTGCTGAAGAACATGTCGGTATCGGCGGACGTGGAGCGGATCCAGTATTCGGGCGTGAAGTCGATCAGCAACCCCATGCTGCCGAATCTGATGATGGCGAAGTTGGGCATGGACAACGGCGCCGGATTTGGGTGGAAGGACATCACAGTAGGTCGCTTTGGGGTGCAATTCACCCCGGCGAGGACTTGGACGATCCGCGGGGGGTTCTCGACCGGCGGGCAGCCGATTCCGAATACTGAAGTCATGTTCAACATCCTTGCTCCGGGCGTTGTGACGAAGCACGCGACGTTTGGCGTGACGCACGGGCTGGGGGGGGGGAAGTTGCTGCATGTGGCAGTGGTGAGGGCATTTTCGGAGTCTGTGACCGGGCTCAATCCGTTGGATCCCCCGGCTGGCCAGTATGTCAAACTGCACATGAACCAATGGGAATTCGAAGTTGGGTTTTCCTTTGGCGTGAAGAGGTAGCGGCTGATGGATGAGCCGGATGCAAGGGCGAAGAATGGGAAGAGTATCCGGCTGGAAGGGGAGGAAGACGGGGGCAGGAGTGGCGAATTCCGCCACTCCTGCTCACTGTCTAACTCCCGCCGGGCGGGGCCGGCCGCTCCTTAGATTAGGAGCAGCCGCGGCCTAGTTTGAGTTTCTTGGGGGCAGCGCCTCCGGGGGCTGGGGCGGAGGGTGCGGGCATGGCCGGGGCGGCGGCGCCGGATTTGCGGGGCGAGGAGCCTCCCATGAATTGGTCGCGGAGGGCTCGGGACTGCTGGTAGCCGGCGGATTGGGGCTCCTCGCCGCGGAGGCTTTGAGGGGTCATGACCTGGTCCCACCAGGCGGTGATGCCTTCTTTGAGCGAGAGGGCCTGGTAGCCCTTCATCGAGAGCAGCAACTGGGTTTGGGCGGGGTGGCCGGCGCCGAGGCCGTAGACGACGATTTTCTTGGAACGCTCGAGGCGGTTGAGGCCTTCGGCGGTGAAGAGCTGCGAGAGCGGGATGTTGATGGCGGTGGGGATGTGATAGTCGTCGAACTCCCAGGGGTCGCGGAGGTCGATGAGCTGGTAGTCGGCGCGCTTGTCGAGGATCCAGCGGGCGAGTTCGACGGGCTGGACATGATCGGTCTGGGCGAGCATGGCGTCGACGGTGGCCTGGGGGTTGGCCGAGCTGATGCCGGCGCCGCCCTGCATGGCGGCGGAGGCGAGGGCGAGGATGCCTCCGGTGAGGAGGACGGCGGCGGCGGCGAGTTTCTTGCCGGCGAGATGGATTTCGAACATGGGGTTTACTGCTCCTTACCGTATGTCTTTTTGAAGAGCTGCCATTTGCCTTCGCTCATTTCGGCGGCCCAGAAGGCTCCGAGTGCGATGACGGCGAGGGCGAAAGCGCCGGCGCCGTGGCTAATGTTGAGCCATTGGGGGAGGGTGAGCGGGCCGAGGGCGCCGGAGACGTTGAAGTTGTGGATGGAGGGCTCGATGATGGCGAAGCCGAAGATGCCGGCGAAGATGCCGCCGAGGAAGAAGAGGGCGTCGAGCTTGCCGATGGCGCCGGCGACGACGGCGGTGCCGGGGCAGTAGCCGCCGAGGATGAAGCCGGTGCCGAGGAGGAGTCCGCCGAGGAGTTGGGGCCAGATGTAGGCGTCGGGGACGTAGATCTGGCTCATGTCAACGATGCCGAGCAGAGAGAGCCAGGCGAGGCCGAGGCAGGCGACGACGATGGCGGAGAACATGACCTTGAGGACGCCCCAATCCTTGAAAAAGAACTGGGCGGTGAGCTTGAGGGAAGAGCTGAAGCCGGCGCGTTCGAGCCAGAAGCCGAAGAAGAAGCCGAGAGTGAGGGCGGCGACGATGAAGGCGCCGGTGGAGAGAGTGAGGGGGAAGAGGGAGTTCACAGCCAGATTCTCCTGAGGAAGAAGGCGCCGACGAAGCCGGCGGCGAAGACGGCGAGCATGAAGACGAAGGCTCCGGCAGAGAGGACGCTGCCGCCGGAGAGGGCGAGTCCGGAGGTGCAGCCGCGGGCCATGCGGGCGCCGACGCCGGAGATGGCGCCGCCGAGGAAGGCGAGCATCCAGCGGGTTTTGGGCGAGATGCGGGGGCCTTTGTCGGTGGTCCACTTGAGGCGGCCGGCGAGCCAGCCGGAGAGGAGGCCGCCGAGGGCGACGCCGATCAGCTCAAAGACGAGGAAGTCCATGAGGACGGGTTGGCCGGGCTGGACGTAGTTGCTCCAGTAGGGGTGGGCCGACGCGTAGCCGGGGGCGACGAGGGAGAGGATGAAGGCGAGGTAGCGGGTGAAACCGCCGGAGGCGCCGAGACCCTGGCCGACGATGAGGAAGGTGGCGAGGAGGGTGAGTCCGAGGCCTAAGCCGGCCCAGTAGCCGGGCCAGTATTCCTTCATGCGGAGGGCGGTGAGGAGACGGGAGGGAGCAGGGGCGGGCCGGGGTTCGGGTTGTCCGGCGGCGTGCAGCTCTTCGAGCATTTTTACCTCTTTCCACCACTTGTGGTGGTGCTTGTAGGCGAACTCTTCGGGGACCATGCCGGTGATCATGGAGAAGAAGGCGGGCTTCTCTTCCGGGAAGACGGCGCCCATGTAGACATGGACCATGAGGCCGCTGACGACGACGGCGACGGTAGCGAAGTGGATGACGACGGCCCAGCCGACTACGGTCATAGAGCCCCAGTGGAAGGCCATGATGAGGCCGGTGACCATGATGATGGGGAACATGATGTAGACCATGACGGCGAACATCTTCTGGCCGGCGTTGTAGATGCCCTGCGGGGGGAGGGGTTCGTTGGAGCGGCCGAGGATGCGGAGGAGGCGGATGCGGAGCCAGTTGAAGTCGTCGCGGTCGAGGGCGACCTCGCGTTCGAGGACTTCCTGGTGGAAGTAGGTCTGCCAGCCGAAGATGCCGTAGACGGCAAAGACGGTGATCCAGGTGAGTCCGGCGGCGATGTGGAAGCGGAGGAGATTGGCGCGGGAGCCGAAGACCTCCGTGATCATGGTGACGAACCACAGGGGGGCGAAGCGGAAGTGCTCGCTCTGGATGAGGGCGGCGCCGGTGGTGAGTTCGAGGAGCCAGGTGATGGCGTTGAACCAGTGGAGGAGGATGATGGCGACGTGGTGCTTTTTGATCATCCCCGTAGGAGTGCTGTGCATTTGGACGGCGCTACTCATCGAACTGGCCCTCCCCTTTCCGAAGTTGAGTGAAGAAGGCGATGGCCTGGCCGGCGAAAGTGGCGCCGACCATGGCGAGGGCGAGCGGTTTGACTACCTTGCTCCACCACTGGCCCGAGGAGGGGAGCTGGGGTTGGCGGGGCGGGAACATCTGGGCGACGAGTTCGGGCTCGCCGCGGCGGCCGGCGTAGTAGACGTTGGGGCCGACTTTGACGTCGTCGCTTTCGATGCGCTGGGCGCCGCCGGAGTAGACGAGGCGGTAGACGTCGCTACCCGGGTCTTCGAGGTCTCCGAAGTACTTGGCGTGGCCGGTGCAGGTGGTGACGCAGGCGGGCTGGCGGCCGCGTTCGAGGCGGGCGGAGCAGAAGTCGCACTTGTCGACCTTTTTCGTCGCGGGGTTCAGGTAGCGGGCTTCGTAGGGGCAGGCCTGGACGCAGAAGCCGCAGCCGATGCAGAGGTTGCGATCGATTTTGACGATGCCGTTCTCGGCGCGGAAGGTGGCGCCGGAAGGGCAGGGCGAGAGGCAGGGGGCGTCGTCGCAGTGGTTGCACTGGGCGACATAGAAAGCCGAGCGGAGATGGGGGAACTTGCCGACCGCGCCGGTGGGGAGGACGCGGGTGCGGGCTTGGCCGGGCGGGACGTCCCATTCGGCGTTGCAGGCTGCGGTGCAGGCCTGGCAGCCGACGCAGCGGGTGAGGTCCGTGACCATTGCGTAGCGTGCCATGGCTAGGTGTGGACCTCCGGTTTGACGCGGACGAAGTTGACGCGCATGCCGGTGCCGCCCATGAGGGGGTCGATCTTGACGCGAGAGATGAGGGGGGTGTCGGAGGCGCCGCGGGCGTTGGCTTTGTGGAGGCCGGGGGCCTGCTGGCCGAAGCCGTGGGCCATATAGACGCAGTCCTTACGGATGGCGGCGGTGGGCTGGACGGCGACGGGGAGGGATTCGCTGCCGTCGGAGTTTTGAAGGACGATGCGAGCGCCGGGGGCGAGGCCGAGATCGCGGGCGGCGTGGTCGTTCATCCAGACGGTGTTTTCACTCATGAGGCCGTTGAGCAGCGCGTTGTTTTCGGTGCGCGCGAAGCTGTGGACGGGGGCGCGGCCGTAGAGGAGGCGGAACCAGCCGGGGGGCGGATCGGCGGGCGGATGGTAGATGGGGATGGGGTCGTGGCCGAGTTCCTTGAGGGTTTTGGAGGAGAGTTCGATTTTGCCGGACTCGGTGGGGAAGAGCGGGCCGTCGGCTTCGGTGCGTTGTTCGATGGTGGGGCGGCCTTCGAAGGCCATGGCGCCGCGGGCTTTGAGCTCGGAGAGGGAGATGCCCATGGGCTCGATCAATTTGGAGAGATGTTCGTCGGGGTTCTTCCAGGGGAACCAGGCATCGAGGCCGAGACGGGCGGCCATCTGCTTGGCGATCCACCAGCCGGGGCGGGAGTCGTGGAGGGGGGCGACAGCGGGTTGGCGGAGGCTGATGAAGGGCCGGGCGGCGGACTCGACGATGTGGGGCGCGTCGTAGCGTTCGAGGTAGGTGGCTTCGGGGAGGATGAGGTCGGCGTAGAGGGTTTGTTCGACGGGGAGGATGTCGACGACGACGAAGAGGTCGAGGAGTTTGATGGCGGCGAGGGTGCGCTCGCGCTGGGGGATGGATTCGAGGACGTTCTGGCCGTAGACGATCCAGCTCTTGATGGGGTAAGGCTGGGCGGTGAGGGTGGCTTCGACGATGCCGTTGGTGACGCCCTGCTCTTCGGAGGCGAGGGGATAAGTGGTGCCGGCGCCGTCGGCGCGGCCGCGCTTGGATTCGGGGAAGGGGGGGAGCTTGAAGCTGCCGCGTTTGAGGGCAGTGGGGAGGAGCACGCCGCCGGAGCGGCCCCAGGCGCCGAGGAGGGCGGTGAGGATGGCCATGGCGCGGGCGCGCTGGGTGTCGTCGCCGTACCACGTGACGTGGCGGCCGGGGTGGAGGACGACGGCGGGCTTGGCGGCGGCCATCATGCGGGCGGTGTCGCGGATTTGGGCGGCGGGGAGTTCAGTTTCGGCGGAGGCCCATTCGGGGGTGAAGGGCTTCACATGGGCGCGGAGTTCGTCGAGGCCGTGGGCGTGTTTGGCGAGGTAATCCTTATCCTCGAGGCCTTCGGCAAGGATGACGTTCATCCAGGCGAGGAGGAGGGCGATGTCGGTGCCGGGGCGGATGGGGAGCCATTGGGTGGCTTTGGAGGCGGCGGTGGAGAAGCGTGGATCGACGACGATGAGCTGGGCACCTTTGGAGAGGCCGTCGGCGAACTGGGTGATCTGGGAGGTGAAGACGTTTTCGCCGAGGTGGGAGCCGATGAGGACGACGGCTTTGGCGTTGGCGAGGTCGAGGGGCTCGGGGGAGCCGACGCCGCGGCCGAAGGTGAGGGCGTAGCCGACTTCGCGGGGTCCGCGGCACTGGGCGAAGGCGGGTTCGGCGGAGTTGGGGGTGCCGTAGGCCTTCATGAGGGTGGAGAAGAAGCCGGAGGAGACGCCATGGGGGAGGATGGCGACGGACTCGGGGCCGTACTTGGATTTGAGATCGGAGAGGCGGGCGGCGAACCAGTCGAGGGCCTGTTCCCAGGAGATCTCCTGGAAGCGGCCTTCGCCGCGGGCTCCGGTGCGGAGTTGGGGGCGTTTGAGGCGGTCGGGGTCGTAGAGGGTTTGATGGCCGGCGTTGCCGCGGGCGCAGAGGCGGCCCTGAGTGAGGGGGTGCTGGGGGTTGCCCTCAATGCGGGCGACGCGGCCGTTCTGGATCTGGGCGAGGGCGCCGCAGCGCCAGAAGCACATTTCGCAGTTGGTGGCGACCTGGAGGGCGGGTTGGCCGGCACGCTGGCCGGGGGTAGTAGTGGCGGTGGCGGCGGCGGTAGTGGCGGCCGCGGCCGAGGTGGCGCGGAACCAATTCCGGCGGCTGATCCCCTGAGGCATGAATCGATCTCCAATTTCGGAGATGCAAGTCTCAAGAAGTGGTGACGGGGAATCTTCGTCAGGGGATTTTGAGATGGATAGGGAATGACGTGAAGAGACCGGAGACCATGATAAAGACAGCGGCCGTGAATTGGGGAGGGCTGGAGAACGGAGGTGGGGCGTCGTAGCGGACGGTGAGTTCCATGACCCCGGCGGGCCACTCGGGGGCCTGTTGATAGCGGAGCAATTGCAGTTTCGCGGTGGTAGAGATGAGTTCCGGTTGAGCTCTGGGGATGGGGAGGATGGGGAAGCCGATCTGGCCGTCGACGGTGGGGGGATTGGTGGGACCGGCGCCGGAGACGAGGAAGCGGACTGATGCGCCGAGAGCGGCGGGGTTTTCGGCGGAGTTGAGGGAGCCGTCTTCGTTTTCGGCGCGGAGGAGGGCTAGAGAGATGGGGTAGAGGGTGCAGGTCTGAGTGTCCGTGGGCTGGCCGTCGCGGAGGAGGACGACGGGAATGGTCTGCCGGGCGGGAGTGGCGGCGGGGATGATGGCGTCGATGCGGTCGGGTTCGGCGCGGAGAATGGGGGCGGGGCGGCCGGCGAAGGTGACGCGGATGCCGCCGAGAGTGGTGGCGATGCGGTTGTTCTCGTCGAGCTGCCAATCCATGGGGGTGGCGGGGCCGATGCCGCGGCCGCGGAGGGTGACGAGGGTAGCGGGGGCGAGCAGGGTGCTAGCTTCACTTCCGGTTTGGGCGATGCAGGCGAGGATGGGGCGATTGGGGGCGGACGGATCGAGTGTCCACAGATTCAAAGGCGCGGAGAATCCGATTAGCGAAGGATAGGGTGGGTCGGCGGGAGTGCCGAAGCGAGCATCCGGCGGCAGGAAGGTGGCGAAGGTGAGAGTGAAGTCCGGGGAGAAGCGGGCGTAGTAGTCTAGCGCGCCGCACGGTTCGGGAAGGATGGCGTCGGGAGTGATTGGGGGGAGTTCGGTTTGGGGCCCTGGCGAGAGGCTGAAGACGGGCGAGAAGCCGGGAGCCGGAGTGAGCAGAGTGACGTTTCCTTGCGGGTCCGCGTAGAGGGAGCCGAGGGGGAAGCCGGGGCGGATGTCGAGACGGCCGTTGGCGAGGCGGGCCAAGGCGGTGGGGCCTCCGGTTTGGGTGGCGGAGAGCCAGAGGGAGTTGTCGGGGGCGACGGCGAACGACTTAACTGTGAGTTCGCGCGAGAGGGGTTGGGATTCGAGATATTGGCCGTCGGGGCTGTAGTGGTCCAGGAAGTTAGGGGTGCTGAGGAGCCAGATGGAGCCGCCGGGTGCGTAGCGGACGGCGGCGGCTTGCCGGAGGCGGATGAGGCGGACCTCGTAATCAGAGAACGACTCGTTGAGGCGGAGGAGGGTCTGCCGGGAGTCTGAAGAGAGAGGGGGGCTGAGAAGGAGAAGGGGGCGGCCGCCGGAATCCACGTCGAAGGAGATGAGGGTGTCTTCGGAGGTGATTCCGACGTAAGTGGAGTAGATGAGGGCGGCGTTGGGGCCGTAGAGTTTGGTGACGAAGGCGCTATGGCCGCCGGCGGGCTGGGGGAGGACGGCGTTTTCGGAGGTGGGAAAATCACTGGAGTAGGTGGCGCCGGCGAGGTAGAAGTTGCCGTCGGGGTCGGTGCGGAGCATGGAGACGGAGGATCCGCCGGGGAGGTAAGTGAGGGCGATGAGTTCACCTGTGGGGTTGAACTTGGCGGCAGCGAAGAGGCCGGCGTCGGGAAAGGTGGTGAGCCAGTTGCCGGCGGCGTCGCGGATGGCCTGGGTGAATGGGATGGAGAGGGGTTGGATGGGGAGCTGCAGGTAGATTTGAACTTGGGTGGCGGAACTGGTGCCGGTGACTTCGAGGTAGGCCTCATTGGGATCGGCGCCGATGCGCCAGCGGGCGGGGAAGGAGCGCCTGGCCTGGAGGGCGATGGGGTGAGGGAAGACGGCGAGGTCCGTGATGAGGCTGCCGTCGCTGTCGATGCGGAGGGGGGCGGAGTTCTCGAAGCGCAGGCGGTAGGTGGAAGGCTGTGCGGCCGGGGCGAGGTCCCAGCGCCATTCGACGTAGGTGTCGCGGGTCTGGTAGTGCCAGTAGAGGCCGGGGGCGACGGATTGGTATTCGAGGATGTTGTAGCGGGGAATGGATTCGAACCACTGATCGCGGGCGGGGCCGCGGTAGTAGTGAGAGAGCCCTTCGGCGGGGAAGGCGAGAGCGGAGACGCAGGTGGGCTTGGCTGCGGAGAGGGTGAGGCGGGGCGCTGGGGCACCGGTGAGCGGATTAGGAGAGCGCGTGATGGAGGAGCAGTCGAAGGCCCAGCCTTGGGAGGCGATGAAGTGGGTGGCGGGATAGTCAAACTGGCCTTGGTTGGATTCGAAGGCGGCAGAGATGGTGGGTTGGAAGCGCTCCAGCGCGGCGGCTGTCATGAGGGACGCCGCCAGGAGGAGGGTGGAGAGACAACCGTAGTTCATGACCTCTTGCTCTTTGAGAGTAAGACAACGGGGACCCGGTTTCCTGTGATATTTTCGTTACGTTATGAACACCCCGTTATCCCGCCGCTCGTTGCTCATGTCAGCCGGCGCGCTGGCCGCGCTGCCGGCGTTTGCCAAGAAGAAGCCGCTCCTCGGCATCGATATGTACTCGGTGCGGACGGAGATGGCGAAGAACATTTTCGAACCCGTGAAGGCCGTGGCCAAGATGGGTTATGAGTGCGTTGAGTTCTATGGGCCGTACATCAACTGGACTCCAGATCAAGTGAAGGAGATGCGGAAGCTGCTGGACGACCTGAAGCTGAAGTGCAAGTCCACGCACAACGACAACCGGAACCTGCTGCCGGAGAACATCCAGAAGGCGATCGACATCAACAAGGCGCTCGGCAGCGAGTACATCGTGATGGCGAGCGCGGGCAAGGTGGAGCCGACGGTGGACGGCTGGAAGAAAGTGGCCGGCGTGCTGACGAAGGCATCGGAGCTGACCAAGAGCGCCGGGCTGAAGGTGGGGTATCACAACCACGGCACGGAGTTCAAAGCGCTGGACGGCACGTTCCCGCTGGAAGTGATCGCGAAGAACACGCCGCAGGACGTGATGCTGCAGTTGGACATCGGCACTTGCGTGGAAGCGGGGCGCGACCCGGTGGCCTGGATCA
>JACQZS010000249.1 GCA_016213725.1 Acidobacteriota bacterium
CCGGCCGCGCTGGGCGCCCACGCCAGCCGCAAGTTCTTCTGTTCAGGTTTGAGCCGCTCATCCTTGAACACCATCACCCAGCGTTTGCTTAGCTTGGCCACGGTCGCGTCGATGCAGTTGTAGCCCGGATCGAACCACAGCTCGGGCGCGGTGAATTTGCGGAAATCCGCCGTTCGCATGGCGTAGATCCGGTGATCATAACCTTTCTCCGGAGCGCCTTCGGCAGTGGGTAGTTTGCCTTCCATGGTGGTGGCCCAGATAATGATCCACTCCTTCTTCGCCGCGTCCCAAACCATCTCCGGCGCCCAGGCATTGCGCGCGGCCGGCAGCATCACCTCGATCATCTGCTGCTCGCCCCACGCCGCCAGATCGGACGTCTCCGCGTGGCCGATGGTGAGCCGGCCCGCCTTGGCGTCGCGCGTCCAGCCGGTGGTCCACAAGAGGTGCCACCGCCGGTCAGGTCCCTGGGCCAGGAACGGGTCCCGCATGAGCATGCCGTCGAACTTCGGCGGCACCACCGCCTGGTTTCCTTTCACGGCCTCCCAGCGGTAGCCATCCTGAGACAACGCGAAGTAGACACCGGCCTCTCCGTTTCGCCGGAAGGAGGTGAACAGATAGGCATCCGCCGCCACGGCCAGGGCCGGCATCAGAAATGCTATTGCGCGAAGCACCATATTCTTAAGAAGATAACGGAGATGCCCCTCGCAGTCTGCACCCTCGAGCAATACGAACAGGAGTTCCGCGAACGCCACCTCATTCACGGCGCCGTGGACTACTGGGCCGCCCGCAAGCCGGCCGAACTGGCCGTGATCAACGCCACGCGCGACACCACGCTCAACTGGGGCACACTGGCGCAGGTCTCCAACGTGCTTGCCGCCGAACTCGTTCGCCGCGGCTTTCGCAAAGGCGACTTCCTGGCCACTTCCCTGCCCCTTCTGAACGAGCACATCCTCCTCGAGTACGCCTGCTTCCGCGCCGGGGTGATTCACGTTCCGCTCGACCTACGGCTCTCCCCGGCGGAAATCGTGCGCAGCCTCTCGCTGGTCCGCGCCAAAGGTTACGCCACCGCGCTGGCGCACAACGTCCAGTCCGAGTGCCCGTTCACCGAGCATTTCTGGGACATCGCCGGCCTTCAAGCGCTGTTCCAGGCCGCCCTGGGTAATCCGAACCCCGTCGAACTCCCGCACATCGAGCCCACCGACGGCGCGCAGGTGATCTTCACCACCGGCTCCACGGGCCGCCCAAAGGCCGCGTTGCTCACACACCGCGGCATCACGGCCCAAAACCTGTGCCTCGGCAGCGCCTTCGAATTCGCTGACTCGCGCGTGCTCGTCAACCTCCCGCCTTCGCATGTGGGCTGCCAGGCGGAACTCCTCCTCAGCACCCTGTTCCACGGGGGCACCGCCGTCACGCTGGAGATCTTCGATCCGGGTAAGAGCCTGGAGGCAATCGAGAAATACGAGGTCCGGCTCATCGGCCAGATTCCCGCCATGTTCCTGATGGAGTGGCGCCATTCCGAATTCGGCAAGCGCGACCTCAGTTCGCTCGAGATCGGCGTCTACGGCGGCCAGGCTGTCCCCCGGCCCTTCCTCGACAAGCTGCGCTCCATGGCCCCGCGCATCGGCACCGGGCTGGGCCTGACCGAGGCATCCGGCTTCTGTACCTACACCGAACCGTGCTCCGACGTCGCCGTCCCGGCCGAATCCATCGGCCACGCCATGCCGATCTATCCCATGACCATTCGCCAGCCGATGCACCAGGACGGCCGCGCCGGCGAGGAACTGCCCGACGGCCAGATCGGACATGTCTGCTTCAAAGGCCCGCAGACCTTCGCCGGTTATGTTGCGGATCCCGACGCCACCCGCCAGGCCATCAGCACGGACGGCTACCTCTACACCGGCGACATGGGCTACAGGAGCGCCAAAGGCCTGCACTTCGCCGGGCGCGCCCGCTTCGTGATCAAGCCGGCGGGTTACCAGGTTTTCCCTGGCGACGTGGAGAATCACTTTGCCCAACTGGAAGACAAGGTGGCCGCCTGCGGCGTGGTCGGGGTGGCGCACCCGATCTGGATCGAAGCCATCGTGGCGTTCGTTGAACGGAAGCCGGGCGCCGAAATCACTGAAGCCGAGTTGCGCCGCCATGCCCGCTCACTCACTTCGTACATGAGGCCGCTGCATTACGTGATCGTCGAAGCCGGCCAGTTGCCGCTGAATCGCGTGGCCAAGATCGACAATCTCAAGCTGAAAGAAATGGCCGAAGCCGAGGTGGAATTGCTCAAGGCGCGCGGCCGCTGGCAGACGGAATCCGTCGATTTCTAGCCGGCCCGCCGGGAGGTGCCCGGCCCGGCTCCGATTGCCACCCGGTACAATGGAAGTTTCCCCGTAGCGAAACACCACCATGGGCAACATCCTGCAATCCCTCCCCGCCGGCGAGAAGGTCGGCATCGCGTTTTCCGGCGGCCTGGACACCTCCGCCGCCATTTACTGGATGCGCCAGAAAGGCGCCATCCCCTACTGCTATACCGCGCACCTCGGCCAGCCCGACGAGTCCGACTACGACGCCATTCCCCGCCGCGCCCTGGAGTGCGGCGCCGAAAAGGCCCGCCTCATCGACTGCCGCCAGCAACTGGTGCGCGAAGGCCTGGCCGCCCTCCAATGCGGAGCCTTCCACATCACCACGGCCGGCGTTCCCTACTTCAACACCACGCCCATCGGCCGCGCCGTCACGGGCACCATGCTGGTGTCGGCGATGAAGGAGGACGAGGTCCACATCTGGGGCGACGGCTCCACTTACAAGGGCAACGACATCGAGCGCTTCTACCGCTACGGCCTGCTGGTGAACCCCAAGCTGCGGATCTACAAGCCGTGGCTCGACCAGACTTTCATCGACGAGCTGGGCGGCCGGAAAGAGATGTCGGAACTGCTCGAAAAGGCCGGCCTGGGCTACAAAATGTCCAAAGAGAAGGCCTATTCGACCGACTCCAACATCTGGGGCGCCACGCACGAGGCCAAGGACCTGGAGTTTCTCAACAAGGGCATCAAGATTGTGGAGCCCATCATGGGCACGGCGTTCTGGAAGTCCGAGGTCGACATCCAGCCCGAAAACGTCACCATCGGTTTCGAAGAGGGCCTGCCCGTGACGATCAACGGACAGTCGTTCGCCGACCCGGTGGACATGGTTCTCACCGCAAACGCGCTGGGTGGCCGCCACGGCCTCGGCATGTCGGACCAGATCGAGAACCGCATTATCGAGGCCAAGAGCCGCGGCATTTATGAAGCGCCGGCGATGGCCCTGTTCTTCATCGCCTACGAGCGCCTGGTCACCGGCATCCACAACGAGGGCACCATCGAGCAGTACCACAACATGGGCCGCCGGCTGGGCCGCCTGCTGTACGAGGGCCGCTGGTTCGATCCTCAGTCGCTGATGATCCGCGAGACGCTGCAGCGCTGGGTGGCCAAGGCCGTCACCGGCGAGGTGACGCTGGAACTCCGCCGCGGCAACGACTACTCCATCCTCGATACCAAGAGCCCGAATCTCACCTACAAGCCCGAACGGCTCACCATGGAAAAGCACGAGGGCGCGTTCTCGCCGGCCGACCGCATCGGCCAGCTCACCATGCGCAACCTCGACATCACCGATTCCCGAGACAAGCTCTTCGTCTACGCCCATGCCGGCCTGCTGGCGCCCCAGACGTTCGAGGGCATGCGTCTGCTGGACGGCGAGAAGGAAGACGGCGAGTAGGCGCCGCCGCATCGTGCACCTCTCCGTCATGGCATAATCAAGCCATGGAGCGAGCCAGCTGGGTTGCTAACCGACAGTCCGACCCCATTCGGACCCAGATGCATTATGCCCGTAAAGGCATGATTACAGAGGAGATGCTTTACGTCGCAAAACGTGAACGTCTCAGTCCGGATTTCGTCCGCGACGAAGTGGCTCGCGGCCGCCTGATCATCCCCGCCAACATCAACCACCTGGCGCTGGAGCCCATGGCCATCGGCGTCGCAGCCACGTGTAAGATCAACGCCAACATCGGCAACTCGGCCACCACATCCAACATCCAGGGCGAACTCGAGAAGCTCCACTATTCCGTCAAGTACGGCGCCGATACCATCATGGATCTCTCCACGGGCGGAGACATCCCCATGATCCGCAAGGCGATCATCTCCGAATCGCCGGTGCCGGTGGGCACGGTGCCCATCTACGAAGCTCTGTCGCGCGTGCGGCGGGTGGAGGATCTGAACAAGTCCGTCATGCTCGAGGTCATTGAAGAGCAGGCCGAGCAGGGCGTGGACTACATGACCATCCACGCCGGCATTCTGGTGCAGCATATCCCGCTGACCACCAAGCGCGTGTGCGGCATTGTGAGCCGCGGCGGATCGATTCTGGCCGAGTGGATGGTGAAAAACCACAAGCAGAACCTGCTGTACGAATGCTTTGAGGACATCTGCAAGATCTTCCAGAAACACGACGTCAGCTTCTCGCTGGGAGACGGACTGCGGCCCGGCGCGCTGGCCGACGCCAGCGACGATGCCCAATTCGCCGAACTGAAGACGCTGGGCGAGTTGACCAGAGTCGCCTGGAACTATGACGTGCAGGTGATGATCGAAGGTCCGGGACACGTGCCGATGGACCAGATCCAGCTCCAGGTTGACAAGGAGGTGGAGCTCTGCCACGAGGCGCCGTTCTACACCCTGGGCCCGCTGGTGACTGACTTTGCGCCAGGCTACGACCACATCACGAGCGCCATCGGCGCGGCGATGATCGGATGGTACGGCGCGTCCATGCTCTGCTACGTCACGCCGAAAGAACACCTGGGCCTGCCGAACAAGGAAGACGTGAAGCAGGGCATCATCGCCTACAAGATCGCAGCCCACGCGGCGGACATCGCCCGGCACCGGCCCGGCGCCCGCGACCGCGACGATGAACTCTCTCGCGCCCGCTACCGCTTCGACTGGAAGCGCCAGTTCGAGCTGTCGCTGGATCCGGAGACGGCCCAGGCCTACCACGACGAGACGCTGCCGGAAGACGGATTCAAGGACGCCCACTTCTGCTCGATGTGCGGTCCGAAGTTCTGCGCCTATAACATCAGCCAGAAGGTGGAAGAGTTCACGCCGGAACAGGCCCAATCCGTATTGGAAGGCAAGCCGGCGCCAGAGAAGCTGATCGAAATTGCGGGGGACTGATGGCGCCGGATGACCGGGTGCTGGTCACCTCGCTGGAGGACGCCTCCTCCCTGCAGCGCTGGGCGGCACTGCTCACTTCAGGCGCCCTGGTCGGCCTAGGCACGCTGGATCAGGTGCGGGCCGCACGGCGTCTCTGCGCGAGCTTCGACAATGTCATGTTCATTGAGGGCGGCCGCCAGGAGATCCCCTGGCAGGAGGCGTGGTTCACGTTGATTCTCGATAGTAAGCCGGAGGACCCGACTCCGGAGATGGCTCGCGTCCTGGCGCCCCAAGGGCAAGTCCTCCCCATTTCAGGCTAACGATTTAGCTCCATCCGGCCGAAAGTACTGGTGATGGTCCGTCTGTGCGCCAGTATCACGTTCGTTCTAATTCTGCCCGCACTCCAGGCCAAGGTCCCAGCCGCGGCTTCCATTGCCGACGCCCGCAAGATCGCCCGCCAGGCGGGGCCGGCACAATACTGCTTCACGGGGATTGTGACGCTGGAAACCGGCGGCCTCACCTCCTCCCCCAGCGATTACTACTTCCAGGATGAAACGGGCGGAATCGCAGTGCACGGTACGGGACAGCAGCACCTGGCACGCGGCACCGTCGTCCGGACATGCGGGAGCCTCCGCTTGCAGGACGGCCTCGAACCGGAACTCGTCGCTGCAACCGAGGAAACCACCGGCAAGCACGCCCCGCTCCCGCCGCGCAGGATCACCGTGGACCAGGCAATTCGAGGCGAGCATGCCGGAGAATTGGTCCAGGTTGAGGGCGAGGTGCTGACTTACATGATCGGAGAGAGCCGCGACACTCTCCTCCTGGGGCCGCATCAGCCTCCGCTGCGGGTGTATGGCCGCCGGCCAGTGAACCAGGCCACAGCCATTCCCACCGTCGCTCCGATGGGGTCACGAATCACCGTCGCGGGTATCCTGCTGCCCGATGACCGTACTTCCTTCCAGATCCGCCTTCGCTCCAGCTCCGATATTGTCCTGGTCGCCATGCCGCTGCCGGCCGAGATCCGCGTGCTTCGCATTGGAGTCACCGTCTGCGCCGGACTGGTGATGGCGTTTCTACTGTGGAGTTTCACTCTGCGCCGGGCTGTGCGCCGCCAGACGACGGAGATCCGGGAACTCATGGTCAAGGCCCAGGAGTCATCGCGGCTCAAGGCGGAATTTCTGGCCAACATGAGCCACGAGGTGCGCACACCGTTGAACGGCATCATCGGCATGACCGAACTCGCACTCGACACGCCGCTCACCACGGAACAGCGATCCTATCTCGATACCGTGCGTTCGGCCTCGCTTTCATTGCTCGCAATCGTCAACGACATCCTCGATTTCTCGCGGATGGAGAAGAAGGGCCTGCCCATCGTCCACGAGCCGTTCTCGCTGGAGGAAACGCTGGGATGCCTGCGGCCGCTGTTCGAGGTGAGCGCCTCCACCAAAGGTCTGCGGCTGGAGATCCGCACCGGGCCGGGCGTGCCCAGCCGAGTGATGGGCGACTGCTCGCGTCTCCGCCAGGTGCTGGTGAATCTGGTCGGCAACGCCGTGAAGTTCACGGCGGCGGGCGCGGTTTCCCTCCAGGTCTCCGCCGCCGGCAAGAACCGGCTGCGGTTCGAGGTGGCTGACACGGGAATCGGAATTCAGCCAGAGCAGCAGTCCACGATCTTCGACGCATTCTCGCAGGGAGACGCGGCCATCAATCGCGAATACGGCGGCTCCGGCCTGGGGCTGACCATCAGTGCCCAACTGGTCCGGCTGATGGGCGGCGAGATTGAGGTAAAAAGCGAGCCGGGAGCCGGTTCCACGTTCAGCTTCAGCCTGCCCCTGCCTGCCATTGAGGCTGCCACGTCCGAGTGCGCGGTTCCTGCCGAGGAGTCCTTTCAGAAATCGCTCCAGAGCATGGCATCCATCCTGGTGGTGGAAGACAACCCCGTGAATCAGAAACTGGTCTCGCGAATGCTCGAGAAGCGGGGCCATGCCGTAGATGTCGCAGCCAACGGCGTGGAAGCCGCCGAAAAGGCCTGCAACGGCAAGTTCGATCTCATCTTCATGGACGTCCAGATGCCCGTGGCCGACGGATTTGAAGCGACCAGCCGGATCCGCGGTTGGGAGAAAGAGACCGGCGCCACCCCGATCCCCATTGTTGCTTTGACGGCCCACGCGCTGCCGGAGTACGCCCGGCTGTGCCGGGATGCCGGAATGGACGATTACCTCTCGAAACCCTTCCGGCCGGACGATCTGGACCGAATCCTCGCGCAACATCTTCAGCGCGGCCGCGCCCGTCGCCCGCTGCTTGCCCGGCAAGAGCACGCGCCTGCCGACAACAACACGATATGATGCCGGTCGAGTCCCGGAAAAGGGGCAGGAACGGCATCATCCATGGCACTCATCGACTTAACCCGGCGCCAGTGGTTCGCGATCACCGCCGGGGCTCTCACCGCCCGCGCCGCCACCCCGGAAGAGCTCGCGCGCCAGTTCCCCGCCCCACCGGACTCCGCCCGGCCCTGGGTCTACTGGTTCTGGAAGAACGGCAACATCAGCCGGGAGGGGATCACGGCCGATCTGGAGGCCATGCAGCAGGCAGGCATCGGCGGAGTGATCACCATGGAGGTCTCGCTCACCACGCCCAAGGGGCCGATCGAATTCTTCAGCTCCGAGTGGCGAGATCTGTTCCGCCATGCCGTGGAAGAGTGCTCGCGGCTCGGGCTGCAGATCGAGATGAACAGCGCGCCGGGCTGGACGGGCAGCGGCGGCGCCTGGATTACGCCCGAACAGTCCATGCAGAAGGTGACCGGCTCTGAGACCAGGGTCCAGGGTCCGCGCCGCTTCAGTGAACCGCTCCCCCAACCCGAGACCGTCCGCGACTTCTACCGGGACGTGGCCGTCCTCGCCTTTCCTACCCCCGCCAGCCCGCACCGCATTGAGAATCTCCGGGAGAAGGCCTTCTACGAGCGCGGCCCCTATTCGTCGAAACCTGGAGTGCTGCCATTCCTCGAAACTCCGGCACGGTATCCGGACTTGCCGCGACAGGCGGCTATCCCGGCCCGGGACGTGATCAATCTCACCGCCAGAATGGACGCCGCCGGCCGCCTCGCCTGGGACGTGCCCGCCGGCGACTGGACCATCCTGCGCTTCGGCCACACCAGCACGGGCCAGACGAACCGCCCCGCGCCTTCCGAGGGCCTGGAGTGCGACAAGCTGGACCGCGCCGCGCTGGACGCCCATTTCCGCCAGTTCACCGAGAAGCTGCTGGCAGATGCCGGCCCGGCCCGCAAGGCCCTCGCCGGCACGCATTTCGACAGCTGGGAAGTAGGCGCGCAGAACTGGTCGCCGGCCTTCGCCAAAGAGTTCCAGCGGCGGCGCGGCTACGACCCGATTCCCTGGCTGCCCGTCTACCTGGGCCTGGTGGTGGAGAGCCTGGAGCGGTCAGAACGATTCCTCTGGGACCTGCGCCAGACCGTCTCCGACCTGGTGGCCGAGAACCACGGCGAGTACATGGCGGAGCTGGCCCGGCGCGCCGGACTGTTCCTGTCGCTCGAACCCTACGATATGACGCCGTGCGACGACATGACGCTGGGCGCCACGGCGGGCGTGCCGATGTGCGAGTTTTGGAGCGGGCATTTCGACGCGCGCTACAGCGTGCGGGAGGCCACCTCCGTCGGCCACGTCTACGGCCGGCCGATTGTCGGCGCGGAGGCGTTCACCTCCGCCTATCAGGACCTGTGGAAGCTGCACCCGGGGGCGATCAAGCCCATCGGCGACTGGGCCTTCAGCGAGGGCGTCAACCGGTTCGTCATCCACCGTTCCGTGCATCAACCGTTTCCCAGCGCGCGGCCGGGCCTGACGCTGGGCCAGCATGGCATCCATCTGGAGCGCACACAGACCTGGTGGAACTATTCGCAGCCCTGGCACCGCTACACCGCCCGCTGCCAGCACCTGCTGCGGCAAGGCTCCTGGGTGGCCGATGTGCTGTACCTGAGCCCCGAGGGCGCTCCAAATGTTTTCCAGGCGCCGAGGTTTGCCCCGCGCGGCTACAAGCTGGACGGCTGCACACCGCAGGCGCTGCTGAAGCTGGCCGCGGTGCGCCAAGGCCGCATCGCATTTCCCAGCGGCGTGGAGTACCGAGTGCTGGTGCTGCCGGAGTTGGCGGCGATGACGCCGGAGTTGCTGGCGCGCGTTCGAGCGTTGGTGGAGCAGGGCGCCACGGTGGTAGGTATGCCGCCGGAGAAGTCGCCGAGTTTGGCTTCGTATCCGCAGTGTGACGAGACGGTGCGGCAGACCGCAGCCTCCATGTGGGGCGACGCGCCGAAGGCCGAGGGGCTGGTGGAGCGGCGTGTTGGACAGGGCCGGATGTTTTCGGGACAGGCGGCGGCGGCGAGGCGCGGCGTCGCCGGCGCGCAGCCGCCGGTGTATCGCGCCGGGGCGATCTGGTCTGTGAACGGCAGCCGCGAGTTCCGCCTCACGTTTGACGCGCCGACCGGGCTGCCCTATGCGCGCGCGGAGCTGCATGCCGCGGGCGCCATCACACTGGAACTCAACCACCACGGCGTGCCCGTGAGCTGGGTGGAACAGGTGCTCGACCGCTCTCGACTGCAGGGCTTCCGCCGAGTGGACATCTTCGATCTGAAGCCGTACCTGCGGGCAGCCGCGAATGAACTGACCGTCCGTGTGGACGCACAGACGAATTTCCCCGACGAACTGGCGGGCGGGATTGTACTGGGCGAGGAGACGATTCTGACCGGCAAAGGGTGGACCGCCGGCGGCGCGGCGGTGGAAGTCCGTCCGCCGCTGCCGATCAACTTCGCCTGGGTGCCCCCGCACAGCGAGATCTATCCGCCCGCGGAAGCCGTGGAGGAGGTACTGCGGCGTGCTGGGGCCACGCCGGATTTCACCTCCCCCGAGCCATTGCGCTTCGCGCACCGGAGCGCGCCGGGGATGGAGATCTACTTCGTCAGCTGCGCGGAACCGCGGGCCGTGCTGGCCGCCTGCACCTTCAGAGGAGGCAATGCCGCTCCTGAGCTTTGGCATCCGGAAACCGGCGAGATTCGCCCGCTGCCCGCGTTCATGCGCTCGTCAAAAGGCATCACCATCCGGCTGCGCTTCGAGCCGGGCGAGAGCTACTTCGTCATCTTCCGCGCGAACGCGCGGCGAGGGATGAGGGCGGCAAACTTCTCAGAGCTGCGCGAGGCACTGGCGATCAAGGGTCCGTGGTCCGTACAGTTCGACGCGAAACTCGGCGGGCCGGCGGCGGCCGTGGAGTTCGAGACGCTCGAAGACTGGACTCGCCGCCCTGAGCCGGGTATCCGGCATTACAGTGGCACGGCCGTCTACCGCAAGCGCATCAACGTGCCCGCGGGGCTGGCCGGCCGGCCGCTGACGCTGGACCTGGGCGCGGTGCGCGAGATGGCTCGAGTCCGCATCGATGGCAAAGAGCTGGGCGTAGTGTGGCACGCGCCGTTCCGCCTGCCAATGCAACTGGCGGCCGGCGAGCACGAGCTGGCCATTGAAGTGGTGAACCTCTGGCCGAATCGCATGATTGGCGACGCGGCGCTGCCCGAAGACGCGGAGTGGAATGAGAAGGGCCGGCTCAAAGCGTGGCCGCAGTGGCTGCTGGATGGCAGGTCGAGCCCGACGGGGCGCATAACCTTTACGCACGTGCGCACGTATTCGAAAGACGCGCCGCTGCTGCCCTCCGGCCTGCTGGGGCCGGTGCGGATTCTGGAACCGGCCTAGCGCCGGAGCAGGTAGACCGCCACTTCCGCCATCAGGTTGGGCATCGCCGTGCCTCGCGTATGGCCGGAGAGGAACATGCGTTTTTCCACGGTCCAGCGCTGGTCGCGCGTCGACTCTTCGAAGTCCTCGATGGTGAGGAAGTGGACGTTGGGCGAGTCGTGCCAGCCGTAGGGAAAGAGCTTGGTGCGAGGCGCGCCGCCGCTGAAGAGATGGCTGAGCCGGACGCGCCAATGGCCGAAGTTCGGGAAGGCTACGATGGCGTAGCGGCCGATGCGCAGGATCTCCTGCAGCACCTGCAGCGGCTGCCGCAGCTCCTGCAGGGTCTGGCTGAGAATGACGTAGTCGAAAGCGCCGTCAGGATACTCCTTCAGGCTGTTTTCCAGGTCGCCTTGATAGACGGTAACCCCGCGCGATATGGCCTGTTGGACCAGTTCTCGCTTCAGCTCCACGCCGCGCGCTTCCACCTTCTTGTTCGCTTTCAACCATTCCAGCAGCGAACCATCGCCGCAGCCCAGGTCGAGCACGCGCGCGCCCTCCGGGATGAGTTCGCTGATGAGGGCGTAGTCGCTGCGACCCAGCACTTCTCTTACTTGCACGCAACGCCTCCACGGAACTCCCGCTGGCAGCGCCCCAGGAAGCCCTTCACGATTTCGGTCTGCTCGCCCACGTCCACCAGGAAGGCGTCGTGGCCGTAGTTGGACGACAGCTCGCAGTAGGTGACATCGTGGTTGCGGCTGCGCAGCGCATTGACAATCTCCTGCGACTGGTAGGAGGGGTAGAGCCAGTCCGACGTGAAACTGATCACGAGGAACCGCGACGTGGCCCGCTCCAACGAGGCGGCCAGCGAAGGAGCGTCGGCCGAGAGGTCGAAGTAGTCCATGGCCTTGGTGATGTAAAGGTAAGAGTTCGCGTCAAAGCGGCCCACGAACTGCGAGCCGCGGTAGCGGAGGTAGCTTTCCACTTCGAAGTCCACTTCGAAGGCGTAGCTGAACTCCTCGCGATTTCGCAGGCGGCGGCCGAACTTCTCGCGCATGCTCTCGTCGGACATGTAAGTGATGTGGCCCACCATGCGCGCCACGGAGAGGCCGCGCGCCGGCAGTTTGCCGCCGTAGTAGTCGCCGCCGGCGAAATCCGGATCCATCATGATGGCCTGCCGGCCCGTCTCGTTAAATGCGATCTGCTGCGCGCTGTGCCGCGCGGTGGAGGCGATGGGGATGCAGGCCTCCACGCTCTCCGGATAAGCTACGGCCCACTCCAGCGCCTGCATGCCACCCATGGAGCCGCCGCTGACGGCCAGCAGCCGCGGGATGCCCAGGTGGTCCACCAACAGCTTCTGCAACCGGACCATATCGGAGATGGTGATGCCGGGAAAACGCAGCCCATAGGGCCGCCCCGCGCCCGGCTCATCGGAACTGGGACCCGTCGTGCCCCGGCATCCGCCCAGCACGTTGGTGCAGATGATGAAGTGGCGCTCGGTGTCGAACGCCTTCCCGGGACCGATCATGTTGTCCCACCAGCCCGGCTTGCCGTCGTGGTCGATGCCGGCCGCGTGCGCGTCGCCGGTGAAGGCGTGCAGCACCAGAATGGCGTTGGTCCGGCTCTCATTCAGCCGGCCGTAGGTTTCGTAGGCCACCTGCAGATCGCGCAGGGTCTCTCCCGAATCGAGGGGGAGCGAGTCAAAACGGGCGAACTGCGTTTCGGTGGTCATCGAGCTATTGAGTCTTCATCTTAGCGTGACCAACGCCGGGGCAGCCGACTGTTTGGAACGAATCGGCCGGCTGAAGCGTATTCACTGCATGCAGGTCCTCGCCGACGCCCGTCTCGCGCTGCGCCAAATCCGCCGAACCTCCGGGTTGAGCGCGACTGCAATTCTCTCCATTGCGTTAGGCATTGGCGCCGCTACCGCCATCTTCAGCGTGGTGCACGGCGTCATCATCGACCCCTTTCCATACCGCGACGTCGATTCACTGGTCTCCATTTCCGTGCGCAATCCCACGCAGCGCGGGGCCCGCACCGGCTACACCGTGGACCAGTTCCTGGAGATCCAGCGCCGCAGCCACATCTTCACCGGCTTGACGGTCTCCACCATCTCAGACGTGCTTTGGACCGGCGCCGGGGACCCGCAGCAGTTGCGGGGCAACCATACGACCTTCAACGGCCTGGAACTGATGGGCGTACCGCCAATCACAGGGCGGATCTTCACGCCGGCCGATGGCGCGGACAACGCCGAGTCTGTCTGCGTGCTGGGGTACCGCTTCTGGCAGCGTCAATTCGGCGGCGACCCCGGGGTGGTGGGCCGCACGCTGGCTTTGAACGGCAAGCAGCGCACAGTGGTGGGTGTGATGCCGCCGCGCTTCATGTGGCGCGGCGCGGACGTTTATTTGCCGGTGCACTTCCGCCAGGGTGAATCTCCGGAAGGCGTGCGCTACACGCACGTGTTGGGGCGGCTGAGGCCGGGCGTCACCGCGGCGGAAGCGGAGACTGATCTGCGGCCGATTGTCGAGGATTTGAGCCGCAGCGAGCCGGGCGCGTTCCCGGAGAAGTTCAAGGTGGGCCTGATGACCTTCGCGGAGACCTTCCCCAGCGGTATCCGGCGCGAGTTGTACCTGCTGCTGGCCTCTGTGGGGCTGCTGCTGCTGATCGCCTGTGCGAACGTTTCGAACCTGTTGCTGGCACGCGGGCTGGCCCGCGGCACGGAGATGGCTGTCCGGCTCGCTGTTGGCGCGCCGCGGCGCCGGCTGATCTCGCAGTTGCTCACAGAGGGCGTAGTGCTGGCGCTGCTCGGCTGTGCGCTGGGGGTGGTACTGGCATGGGTAGGCATGAAGGCGATTCTGACCGTGGTGCCGCCCTTCACGATTCCCGATGAGAGTGACGTGCGCATCCATCTGCCGGTACTCGGCTTCTCCCTGGGTCTGACGGTGCTTTCGGCGCTGATCTTCGGCCTGGGACCGGCGATCGCCGTAACGAAATCCAGCCTGACGGATGCGTTGCGCTCCGGCGGACGCGGCTCGGTGGCTGGCCGCGGCCACGGTCTGGCTCGAGGCGCGTTGGTGGTCACCGAAGTGGCGCTCTCCGTCGTAATGTTGACCAGCGCCGGACTGATGGTTCGTTCTCTGCTTGCGGCCGAGGGCGAGGAACTGGGAATCCGGACCAACAACCTGCTGACACTGCGCGTTCCACTCTCCAACACGCGCTACCCGGAGAGCGGCAAGCGCGCCGAGACCATGGAGGTTCTCCTGGAACGGCTTAACACGACGCCCGGCATTGTGGAAGCGGCCGTCAACACCTCCTGGCATCCGTTGGGGAACTTCTCGGCGCCCGTCCAGGTGCCTTCTCGCCCACAGGCGGAGAGCCCGCGCGTGAACTTGAACCCGGTGAGCAGCCGCTATCTCAGCGTCTACAGCATCCCGCTGAAGAGTGGCCGCGGCCTGACGCAGGCCGACGTCGGCCAGCAGCGCCATGTGGTCGTCGTGAGCGAACGCTTCGTACGCAGCTTCTTCCCAGACGGCGCGGCGTTGGGCCAGTTCATCGACATTCCGGTGCTCAAGCAGCCGCCGGTGAAGCTGGCAGATGCGCGCCTGGAGATTGTCGGCGTGGTGGCGGATACGGCCGGTGGCGGGTTTGAGGAACAGCGGCCAGAGTTGTACCTGCCGCACTCGTTGATCAGGGTGTCGGAGTGCCTCACCATCCGCTCGGCGGCGGTGGACCCGATGACGGTTCTGCCGACGGTGCGGGCCGTCATCCAATCGCTCGACCGGGACCAGCCCGTGACCCAGGTGCGCACAGTGGAAGCCCGCATCAGCGAGCAACTGCTGGCCAGCCGCCGCTTCAATGCCGTGCTATTCGGGGTCTTCTCGGTGCTGGGCCTCACGCTGGCGGCGGTGGGAATCTACGGCGTGATGGCGAACTCGGTGAGCCGGCGGACGAATGAGATCGGCGTGCGCATGGCCATGGGCGCGGACCAGTGGGACATCTACAGGCTGGTGCTCGGCGAAGGAGGCAGGCTGCTGGCGGCGGGCTTGGCCGTGGGCTCTTTGGCGGCCATCGCTTCGGCGCGCCTGCTGACGCAGATGGTGTGGCGGGCGCGGGTATTCGACCCCATCACCATCGGGGCCGTGGCGTTTCTATTGGTGGCAGTGGGCCTGGCGGCCTGCTGGCTGCCGGCGCGGCGCGGCTCCCGGCTGGATCCGCTGAGCGCACTGCGCTCCGAGTGACTGGGCCCAACGGCCACTCCTATAATCAAGAGACCATGCTCTCCCGGCGAGCGCTTCTGCGCGCGGCTGCCTCCACCGCCGCCACCCCATTGCTGCGAGCCTCCTCGAAGCGGCCCAATTTCCTGTTCGTTCTCGCCGACGACCAGTCTTTCCCCCACGCCGGCGCCTACAACTGCCCTGGCATCCGCACGCCGGCGTTCGACCGCGTGGCCCGGGAAGGCGTCCTCTTCCAAAACTCCTACTGCGCCTCCCCGTCCTGCACCCCTTCCCGGAGCGCTATTCTCACCGGGCGGCGCATGTGGCAACTCGAAGAGGCTGGGCTGCTCTACGGCACCATGCCGCCCAAATTCCCGTTGGCCACGCATCTGCTGGAAGACGCCGGCTATCACGTCGGTTTCACCGGGAAAGCCTGGGCGCCGGGCAACTGGCGCGCCGCCGGACTGAAACGCCATCCAGTGGGCAAGGAGTTCAACTCACGCCTGCATGCCGTAAGGCCGCGGCCCGGCATCGACCCCCGCGATTACGCCGCTAACTTTGCCGACTTCCTTGCCGCCCGGCCCACAGGTGCGCCGTTCTTCTTCTGGCTGGGTTCCACGGAGCCGCACCGTGCCTACGACAAGGGCTCCGGCCTCGCCACGGGGCACCGCCTCGACGAGGTTCGCGTACCCGCCTACTGGCCCGACACTCCGGAGACGCGCAGCGACATCCTGGACTACTACGCCGAGATCGAATGGCTCGACCAGCAACTGGGCCGCGCACTCGCACACCTGGAAACGGCCGGCGAACTCGACAACACCCTCATCGTGCTCACCAGCGACAATGGCATGCCCTTCCCCCGTTCGAAGGTGAATCTCTATGACCGCGGCGTGCACATGCCCCTCGCCATGCGCTGGGGCCATCGAATCAGGCGCGGGCGTACGGTGGACGACTTTGTCGAGCACACGGATTTCGCGCCTACCTTCCTGGCCGCCGCCGGCCTGCCGGCCGCACCGGGCATGGCCGGGCGCAGTCTGCTGCCGCTGCTCGATTCCACACGCTCCGGCCAGATCGACCCGAAGCGCGACGCCGCATTCACCGCCTTCGAGCGCCATGTCATGGCCCGCCCCGACGGCGCCACCTATCCGATGCGCTCCATCCGGACGCGGCACCACCTCTACATCCGCAACTTCGCGCCGGGCCGCTGGCCCACCGGCGGCGACTTCCTCTCATCCAACCGCACGCCGCACGGCGATGTGGACGCCGGCCCGATTGTCGATCACATGCTCGATCCGCAAACCCGGGAGCGCTATCCACGCCAGTACGAACTCTGCTTTGGGAAGCGCCCGGCCGAGGAGTTCTACGACCTGCGCACGGACCCCGACCAAGTCAACAACCTGGCCGCCAAGCACCCGCCCGAAATGGCCGTCCATCGCCAGCGGCTGGAAGCGATGCTGCGCAAGACGGGAGACCCGCGCATCGAAGGACGCGACCCCTGGCAGGACTACATCTACTACCAGGCCAACGGATATGGCGCGTCATTCAATCGCAGCCTCTCGGAAACAGAGCGCGCGAAGTTCCGTGCGTTGCCGCGCGCCAAGCCCGAGTAGACGATCAGCGGAAGAGCTTGGGCGCGAACTCGTTGAGATAGATCCGCCAGTTCACCCAGGTGTGGCCGCCGGTCGTCTCCTCGTAGACCGGCTTGAAGCCGTGCTTCTCCAGCATCGCGATCGTCGCTTTCGTCGAGCCGAGCAGGAAGTCGTCCTTGCCGGTGGCGAACCACAGGAGCTTCAGCCCGGGCTTCAGCTTCGGGTTATCCAGCATCGCCAGCCGCTGCTGCTCCCATTCCGGCGGGACCGCCGGAGCTGGGGCGGCAGCGCCGGGAGCGGCCGGGCGGCGCATGCCGAAAACCCCTGAGCTGTATACGCCGATGTAGGCGAACTGATCGAGATGGGACATGGAGATGTTCAAGGTCTGCATGCCGCCCATCGATAGGCCGGCGATGGCGCGGCTCTTGCGGTCCTTCAGCACGCGGTAGTGCTTCTCGACATAGGGCATTACGTCCTGAGTGAAGTCCTTCGTGTAGTCGTCCATGCCCGAGATGCCGCCCGCCGTGCTGGTGTGGCCGGCAGGCATCACGATGACCATCGGCTTGGCTTTGCCGGCGGCGATCAGATTGTCGAGGATGTATCCGGCGCGGCCCACGCTGGTCCAGGCGTCGTCGTTGTCGCCAGCGCCGTGCAGCAGGTAGAAGACGGGGTACTTCCCCTTGCCCAACTCATAGCCCGGCGGCGTGTAAATGTGCATGCGGCGGTAGCGGCCGAGCGCGGAGGACAGGTACGGGATCTCAGCCACGGCGCCGTGCGGTACTTTGCCGGCATCCATCCACTCCGCGCCCGGCACGTTTACCATGCTCCAGACATTGGTGTTCGATTCGCTGATCAGGGCATTGCGAGGATCCACCACCGGAACGCCGTCCACGACGAAGCGGTAGCGGTAGGCGCCTGGATTCACCGGCTCAGTGGTTGCCTCCCAGACGCCGTTGGCGCCCTTGGTGAACTGCAGGCCGCCCTTGGGCAGGTTCAGAATATCTCCGGCGCTCAGCGCAACGGCTTGCGCCTTGGGGGCAACGATGCGGAACGTCACTTTCCTGTCCGCCTGCACCTCGGGCGAGACCACTGGCGGAGGGGGAGCGGGGCGATCCTGCGCGGCGCCGATGCCGGCCAGAAGAATCACAATCCACATTGAACGTACGCACATATCAAACCTTCAGGCTCCATGTCTGGATTCGAGCTGACCCGAGCATATCACCGGCGGGCCCGCGCGAGAGTCGTGTGATACGCTAGCGCCCGATGCGAATCCTGCTTGTACTTGCATGTCTCGGCGCCTGCGCCGGCGGAGAACTCTACCAGAAGAAGCCCGGGGCGCAAACCCGCTGGTCGTCGTTCGAAAATCCCAAGGCGGCCAAAGGGGCCGGCGGCGCCTCCAACCACGGCGCCAAGGGCCGTGCCTTCGAACCACTGGAAGCCGGCCAGACCAAGACTCTGCTCGACTTCCAAGGTAGCGGTGTGGTGCGCCGCATCTGGATCACCATCCCGCTGCGCGATCCCCAGATGTTGCGCTCCCTGCGCCTGGATATGTACTGGGACAACGCGCGAACACCCGCGGTCTCCGTGCCGTTTGGCGACTTCTTCGGTGCCATTCACGGCAGCGCGGTCCGGCTGGAGAATGAGCTCTTCTCCAACCCCGAGGGGCGCTCTTTCAACTGCTACATCCCCATGCCTTTCCGAACCGCCGCACGCATCACGGTGACCAACGAAAGCGGCCGCGACCTGCGGGCTTTCTTTTACGACGTAGACCTGGAGACCGCGCCGAAGCCCGATCCCGAGGCGCTCTTTTTCCACGCCTGGTGGCACCGCGACCACGCCACCGAACTCGGCCGCGATTTTGAGATTCTCCCCGCCGTACGGGGCCAGGGCCGCTTCCTGGGCGCGCACGTCGGCGTCATCGCACCCGAAGGCATCGATGGATGGTGGGGAGAGGGCGAAGTCAAAATGTACCTCGACGGCGATAGTGCGCTGCCCACGATCGTCGGCACGGGCACGGAAGACTACATCGGAACCGGCTGGGGGCAGGGTCTGTTTCAGAGCCGCTATCAGGGCAGCCTGGTCTCCGACCAGAAGTCGCGTCAGTACGCCTTCTACCGTTACCACGTCCCCGATCCCGTCTATTTCCACCAGGACGCTCGCATCACACTCCAGCAGATCGGGGGAAATGTGAAGTCGAAAGTGGTGGAGATGGTCCGCCGTGGCGCTGCCATCCGGCCCATCTCGGTGAGCGAGGAGAAACGCTTCACGCCCTTGCTGGAATCCGGCAACAGCGTGCTCGATGACCCAGCCCCGGCGGACGCCTGGGTGAACTTCTACGAGAGCCAGGACGTCTCTGCCGTTGCTCTCTTCTACCTGGACCGGTCCGAAAACGGACTCGGGCGGCTGGCGCCCGCCCTAGCGCGCACCGCCGGACTGCCGCAGTCCCCAGCCAAGTAGGGCGCGGTGGGCCGCGATACACTGCTAGAACGCATGAAGCTTGCGGTGATTCTCATGATCCTATCCGGCATCTCCCAGGCACAGGAACGCTCTGTCCGCGTGGCCGTCTGCCAGATCTTCTCGATCGACGGCGACCGGGAGGGCAACTTCCGCCGCATCGAATACGCCCTGGAACAGGCGCGCGCGGCCAAGGCCGACATCGCCGCCTTCCCGGAGTCGGTGCTCCTCGGCTGGGAGAATCCGGAAGCTCATCAGATGGCGACACCGATCCCGGGCGCCGATAGCGACCGCATCGCAGCGCTGGCCCGCCAGTACGGCGTGATGATCTCCATCGGCCTCGATGAGAAAGACGGCGATCGTCTCTACGACTCCGCCATCCTGGTGGACCGCACCGGCAAGCTCCTCTGGAAGCACCGCAAACTCAACGTCCTCGCCCATTTGATGGACCCGCCCTACTCGGAAGGAACGATCGACGGAGTGGGAGTGGTCGAGACCGAGTTCGGCCGCATCGGACTGGTCATCTGCGCCGACACCTTCAAGGACGAGATCGCGAAGCGGATCGAAGCCATGGCGCCGGATCTGATGCTCGTCCCCTACGGCTGGGCGGCCCCGATGGACCAGTGGCCCGGGCACGCCAAAGAGCTCGAGAAGCTGGTAAAGGCCCGCGCCGCGCGCTGGAAATGCCCCGTCGTCGGGACGGACCTCGTCGGCCAGATGAGCCATGGCCCCTGGAAGGGGCAGACCTACGGTGGCGCCAGCGTGGCGGTGGATGCCGGCGGGCAGGTGCTGCACGTTTTGCGTGACCGCGACGCTGAGGTGCGAACCGTCACACTGCAACTGCCGCCCGCGCGGAAAGCCGCCAGCCGCTAGCGCTTCAGCAGCCAGACTTCGGCCAGCCGCGAGTGCCGGCGCCAGTTCAGGTTCTCCTCGCCGGTAGCCTTGTCCCAAGTCAGCACCAGCTTGCCGTCCTGCAGCGCCGAGGCGGGGACGGGGAACTCCTTGTAGTCCGCCATCTCCTTGCCGTCGACAGTAGGCTTGATCTTCTCGCCGTCGACACGCAGCAGAGGCTGGCCGTAGCCCGTGGTTCTCACCACATAAGCCGCCTTGGGATCGAGTCCCTCGTAGACCATCTCCTTCGGCCACAGCGTCACCTGCCAGCTCAGGCGGGCACGGCTCTTGCCGTTATCCCACCACCAGAACAGCGGCGTGCAGTCCTCGCCTTCGCAATGCCCTACGTGCGGCGCCTTGCGCAGGTTGCCCACGTTGTCATAGAAGCTGCCCTCGCCGGGATGCTCCCAGCGAGCTAGTTCCAACAGCCGTTTCGCCTTGGCGGCTTCGTCCGGCACTTTGCGGACCTTGGCGAACTCGTCCTCCAGCCACCAGCGGTTGTTCAGCGGATTGTCGATGAAGTCGAGCACGGCTCCGCGCTCGGCCCCGCTTGCGTTGTACTTGGCGACGCTGGTCTGGAGCCAGATGGATTGGTAGAGCCGGGCACACAGTTCGATGATGCGCGCGCGCAACTCCGGACCGGCCGGATCATCCACCGCCTCGTTGAGCGTAGCCGTGGCGGCCGAGATGGCCTTTTCCGAGCCGAGCTTCTGCACTTGCGCGAGAATCGTGTTGGCCTTTTCCTCCAGTTCCGTGTCCTGAATCAGGCGGCGGCGGACGTAGGCGTCGTAGTTGGCGCGCAGCAGGCACATCTGCCAGCGCCAGTTGCCGGCGAGTTGCGGCGATCGCTTTTCGAGATCGTTCCAATGGCGGAGGGTGGATTCCACTGAGCCATTGGCGACAAGGGAGCCGTTCCAGTTGCGCTCCAGCGCGAGGATGAGATCGGCCGCTTCTTCGGCGTTTTCCGACGAGAAGAAGTAACGGCAGTACTCGATAACAACATCGCGCACGGGGCGCTGCGGGTCCCAGGCCAGCGAACTCCATAGCACCTTGTTCACATCGTCGTGCACGCCGTCGGAATACGAAAGGAAGCCGTTGCTCATCGCCGCATAGCGGTTGTGGATGGCTGCGTATTCAAAGGGGCGCGGATTCACGGCTTCGCGGCCCAGAGTGAGCGCGTAGGCCTGGTCCCATTCGGGCACTTCGTACTGGCTGATCTTGTTGTGCGTGACGTCCGGATAAAGGCGGATGGGCACGCGGCCGGCCACGCGCGCATACTCCTTCGGAATGTCGGGGCTCGAAGGGCCATTCACCAGGCCGCCGAACCACGCCGGCACGCCCTTGTCGATCCACTGGTAGACCACCTCGGCCTTCTTCTCGTTGAAGCCCTGCAGCGAGAGCCAGATTTTGGCGTTGGGGTGGTACGCCTTCATCTTCTCCGCGACCTGCGCCAGGAAGGGCAGCACCAGTTCGGGCGGGTTGTCGCCCGGATCGCCGCCGGGCACGAAGACGCCGGTGAGGAAAGGCGTGCCCTTGAAGAATTCCTCGAATTCAGCCAATTGCTTGGCGTTCTTGTCCTTTTCGTTCAGGTCGTGCGTGACTGGCGTCCACACCCAGTATTCCTGCCCGTAGCGCTGGCAGATCTCGCTCATGGCGCGGTTCATTTCCGGGCGCGGAATCTTCATCAGCGGATTCGGGCGATTGTCCTGCGAGGGGATATTTTCCACGGCATTCGAGCCGAACACCGCCAGGTCGCGGATGTACTGCTCGAACTGCGGGATGCTCCAGGCGTCCCACGAATTGGCCGTGGTGCGATAGCCGAGCTGGTGGCCGCGCAGCGGCGACCTGGGCGCGGTTTCGATGCCGGCCGCATCGCTCAGCGCCAGTTTGCCCTGCCCCCACTGCAGTTGGCGCAGCAGGTAACCGGCGCCGAACAGCGCGCCGCGGGCGTCGTTGGCTGCGATCCAGACAACGGGTTTGTCGCCGCTTTGGATGTCGAGCCGGTAGCCCTCCGCGCCGGCATGCACGGGTTGCGGCTGGCGCGGCCACCCGGGGACGTTCGCGGATCCGGTGATCACGATTGCAGGACCGGCGACCGGAAAACCGGTCACCACGGGCAGGCGCAGCCCTGTCCGCTTTTCCACTTCCTCCGCCAGCATCTTCGCGGCGGTCTGCTCAGGGGCAGGACGCGCACCCGGACGCACGACGATGGAGGCACGGCTGAGATCAAGATTGGCTGCAAACGAGGCCGAAGCGGCGAATAAAAAAATTCCGGCGGTGAAACGCATGTCTTTCTCAATATCGCATCTCGACCTGGGATTTGCGGATTGAGAAATCTCAATCAGGCAGTTAGAAAACGAGGTTGGCGCCGAAGTCGGGAATCTTGTCCTGACGGATCTCGGCTTTCCATGCCTCCAACTTCCCGCGATCCTGTTTCCAGAACACTCCGCAGAGATCGAGGTACTGCGTCACGGTCTCCGGCTGCTTTGCGGCCAGCAGATCGCGGGCCAGCGCCATGTTCGGACCGAAAGAGTTCAACTGCGGAGAACCGGGGGTCTTCCCCGCATCCAGCAGGAATCGCTTGGCCTTTTCCACATCGCCGTGGTGGAGCGCAACCCTCCCGAGCACCAGATTGCCCTGGTGGATGGAGTTTCCGGTGCTCCACTGGTTGGGCTGCTCGGCGGCCAATTTCAGGAGTTCGGCGCCGTACTGCTCGGCCTTCGCATATTCGCCTGCATCATAGGCCGCCTTGGCAATCACAACCACCAGCGGCTGCCGCATTCCCGGTTGAGCGTCCAATTCGATGAAGGCTTCTAGTCGGCGGTAGGCCTTATTGCGAAGTGCGGCGGCAGCTGCCGCGTCCTTCGTGCGTTGGGCCTGGAACGTATAGCTGTGAGCCAGGCTCATAGCAACCGAGAGGGACTTGGGGTCCTTTGCCAGCGAACGCTCCAGCAAGCCGGACGCCTTTTCCGGCTCAGAGCTACTGAAGAATCGCCCGGCGTTGGCCAGCGAGGCCGCGCTGGGGTCCTTCGCTGAAACCGCCTGGTCCCAAGCGGCCGCCAACTGAGCGTAACCCGGAGGGTCCACCTGGGCGAATATGAAACTCTCGGGACTGCCGGCCAGCGGGTCTTCCGGAAAGTGCTGCACCAGCCAAAGGATATGGCCGCGCCTCACGTCCCTGTACTGCCAGGGCGACATGGATTGCGCAGACGCGCGGAAGTAGTAACTAATGAGCGCTGTGCGCGCGCCTCTGTCGTCGGGATTGGCTGTGAGCGACTCTTCGAGCTTCAGGGCGTCGTCGGGAGTTAGGGAAACGGCCGGATGCCTTTGAGCAAATGCGGCCGCAATGAAAAGGAGAGAAATAGCAAATAACTGACGCATTTCTTGCCTCCAGGGAGATCTTCGGGTCGATTTCCAGACGCCTCACAACGATAGCTGGTTTCAATTTACGCGCGGCAAATGGCGGCGTCAAGGGCCGGCCGCCCAGTTGACGCGGGCCTCGCATTGCATCAAGATCGGTGTTTCCTATGTTTCAGATCCGTGCCTCCGCTTTGCCAATCGTCTTCTGCTCACTGGCGTGGGCCGCGCCGCCGGAATGCTCGTCATTCCGCGTGGAGGGCAGCGCGGTGCTGCTCTCCTGCGAGGGCGGCAGAGTGGTGCGGCTGCAGGCGGAAACGCCAGCGATGCTGCGCGTGCGGGTCTCGCCGAATGGCGAGTTTCCACTGCCACTGACGGTGCGCTGGGGCTTCGTGAAAGACGACTGGCCGGCGGTGCGCCTCACCGCGCGTGACGAGGGAGCCAGCATCCGCATCCAGACCGGCGAGCTCCAGGTGGTGGCGGACAAGCAGCCCTTCGCGTTGCGCGTGCTCGACGCGCAGGGCCGGGAGATCTTCCGGCAGTTGAGCGACACCGGGTTCTCCATGCAGCCCGACGAGCATTTCTACGGCCTCGGCTTCCAACGCACGGCACTGGACGTTCGGGGCAAGAAGCTGCAATGGTGGCGGGCGTTCCGCTCGGGGGAAGCGACCGTGCCCTTCTTCCTGAGTACGCGCGGTTACGGGTTCTATTCGAACAACACGTTCCGGCACGTCTTCGATTTCACAGGTAACGACCGGTACAACGTGACCACCGACGGCGGCCAGCAGGACTACTACATCTTCCACGGCCCCTCATTCAAGCGGATCCTGGACCTCTACACGCAGCTCACCGGCCGGCCCTGGCTGGCGCCACGCTGGGCGCTCGGCATCGGCTACCAGTCGCGCTACCTCATCGAACAGGATGGCGTGATCCAGACCGCGCGGGGCTTCCGCCGCGAGGACATCCCCATCGATTGGATCGGTCTGGAGCCCGGCTGGGAAGATGTGCCATACCGCATGAAATGGAACTGGAGCCCCAAGCGCTTCCCCGCCCCGGATGCCATGATCCAGACGCTCGCCGGCATGGGCATCAAGATGGGCCTCTGGGAATCCGGCGACGCGCCGAAGACAGGCTATACAGATGAGGCCGTGCGCAAAGAGTGGTACCGTCCGCGCATCGACGCGGCCATCAGCAGAGGCATCAAGTTCTTCAAGCAGGACGATCCCTATCCGCGCATGATCAGCAGCCAGGAGATGCTTGAGCCGGAGTTGAACAAGAGCCTGGGCGGCTCCGGCGTCTTCTCCGCCGCCGAGATGAACAACCTCACCAACTCGCTCTACAGCGAGACGGCGATGAAGGAGTACGCCCGCGTCACCGGCGAGCGCACGATGATCATGTTCAACGGCTACAACTCCTCCATCGCCTCGCACCGCTGGCCCTTCACCTGGGAGGCGGACTTCCCGCTCGGCACCGGCGCGCTGAGCGCCAGCCTCTCCGGACATTCACTGGTGAGCACGCGCGACCGAAACGAAGCCACAGACGGGATCCACGTGGGCTACCTGGCGCCATTCGTCTACCTCGAGTCATGGGCTTACTACAAAGAACCGTGGCTCTACTCAGACAAGCTGCTGGACATGAACCGCTACTACGCCAAGCTGCGCTACCAGTTGATTCCCTACCTGTACGCATCGGCGCGGCAGTCAGTGGACGCGGGCCTGCCGGTGATGCGCCCCATGCTGCTGGAGTTTCAGAACGACCGCGAGACGCTCAACCTCTCCTCGCAGTTCATGATCGGCGATTCGCTAGTGGTGGGCTCCGCCACGGCGAAGCTGACGAGCGGCGCGGAACAGATCACGCCTGAGAAGGCCAAGGCCGAAACGGGCGGCACACCGCAGATCTATCTCCCCAAGGGCCGCTGGTACGACTTCTGGAGCGGGCAAGCCGTGGAAAGCACGGGCCAGTGGCGCAAAGTGTCGTGGCCCAAGCAGGCCGGCGGACCGCTGTGGGTGCGCGGCGGAGCGATTCTGCCCATGGGGCCGGTGACGCAGTATGAGGGACAGGAGCCACTCGAAGTGGTCCGGTTGGACGTCTATCCCGCAGGGCTCTCGAAGGCCACCGTCTATGAAGACGATGGGCGCACTTACAGGTACAAGGAAGGGGCGTTCGCGAAGACCGAAGTGACGGCAGAGGAGCGGCGCGGTGGCCTGCGTGTCGCCATCGGCGCGCGCCAGGGTTCGTTCGAAGGCATGCCGGTGCGGCGCGGCTATCTGGTGAGCGTTCACACGGCCCTGACGCCCACCTCGGTGCAGGCAGCCGGGAAGCGCCTGGCGCCGGCTCAGTCGAAGGATGACCTGCTGTATGGGTCGTCCGCCGCGGGCTGGACCTATGAGGGCGGCACGCTCTGGATCAAGCCAGCGCCCGGCTGGCGCTATGGGTACGACACGCGCGGCGCGGGCAAGGACGTGGATCGCGATACGCCCATGTGGGACGCGGGCGCCACGGCGGAAGCGAAGGCCGTGATGCTGGACATCGCGCTGGTGCCCACGGTGGAAAAGAAGCCCGTGTCCGGCGCGCCGGCCGAGATCACGCTGAACGCGGCGCACCAGCTATTGGTGGCGGATTCGAAGAGCGCCACGGAGGTCACCGCCACGGTACGGGACTCGGCGCAGCGCCGCGTCTACGCCGGCAGCGCCGAGATTCGCTTCGAGGTGCAAGGCCCAGCCCTGCTGAGTTGCGGTGCGAAGAACTGCGAGGTGACGGCCGCCGACGGCCAGGCGAAGCTCGAGTTGCGGGCCACTGACGGAGTGGGTCCGATCCGCGTGCTGGCTTCCGCCGCCGGCTTGAAAGCCTCCGAGACCGCCGTCACCGCCGTGACCGGCGAACTCCGCCTGCAGGCCAGCCCGCCGGAGCGTGTGAAGCTGAACTCCGACGGCGCGTGGCTACCGCTCCGAATCACGATCTATGCCACGGTGCAGTCCGGCGGCCAGCGCGTGAAGTCCGCCACCACAAAGGTGCGTCTGCATGTGACGGGCGGCTCAGGCAAGGTGCCGGAGGACCTGGAAGCGGAAGCCGAGGACGGCATCGCGGTCTTCCCGAACATCTTCTTCGAGAAACCGCCAAACTATGTAGTGCACGTCTCCGGGCCGGGCCTGAAGCCGGCGCAGATTCCAGTTTTCTGATCGGGGAAGGCAACGATGATTCAAAGATGGATGGCTGCGGCCGCCCTGTTCGCGGCGAGCCTGTACGCACAGACGCCCTTCACCAACGCCGTCGACTTTGGCTTCAAGCCAGGGGCCACGGGCATGGAGAACGCCCGCGCGCTGCAGAAGGCCGTGGACGGCGGCGGCACCATCGTCGTCAGCCGCCCCGGCACCTATCTGATCGCCGACACCGTCCTGCTGGGCAGCCACACGTCGCTGATCTTCGGCAACAACGTCTTCCTCAAGAAAGTGGCCGAGCAAGGGCCGTTCACACACGTGCTGCTGAACAAAGGCGCGCTCACCAAAACGTGGGACGAGAACATCACCGTCAGCGGCCTGCAGATCATCGTCAACGGCGTGGACGTGCGCAACTGGAAGGTCTACGGCCTCCACGGCCAGATCGCCTTCTTCTACGTGAAGGACCTCAAAATCGAGCGCTTCCGCTGCCTGGACCTCGGCCGCGCGCAGTACGGCATCCACATCTGCACCTTTGAGGACATCCTCGTCGAGGACGTCATCATCAAGGGCGCCAAGGACGGCGTGCACCTCGGCCGCGGCCGCCGCTTCACCCTCCGCAATGGCGTCTTTGAAACCGGCGACGACGCTGTGGCCCTCAACGCCCACGACTATTCCGTGGGCAACCCCGAACTCGGCTGGATCGAGGACGGACTCGTCGAAAACATGCACGACCTCTCCAACCCCGAGCGCGAAATCGGCTACTGCTGCCGCATCCTCGCCGGCGCCTGGGTGGACTGGCACGAAGGGATGGAAGTGCAGCAGTCCGACACCGTCGTCTCCGGCGGCCGGCTCTACCGCGTGCAGATGAGCCCGGACGGCAAGGTCTTCAAGTCCACCACGCGGCCCACGCACGCCACCGGCGCCGTGGTCCTGGACGGCATTAACTGGGGCTTGGTCCAGAACGACGTCACCTATACCGCCGGCGTCCGCAACGTCACTTTCCGCAACATCTATCTCTCTAAAGCCCGCGTCGGCTTCTCCGTCCACTACGACAATGATCGCTACAGCCGCTCCTACTACCCCGGCGCCGAGGTCCCGCGCCAGGAGAACATCCTGCTGGACAACGTGCGCGTCCTCTTCGACAAGCCCGTGGACCTCATCCAGATCAAGACGCCCGTCGACGTGGTCACCGTGGTCAATTCCGCGCTGCGCAACAACGGCGTGGCGTTCTACAGCAACAAGGCCATGCAGGACTACGGCCGCACGCGACTCAACGTCATCGGCTGCAACTTCGCCGGCGCGCCCGGCCAGAAACTGGTCACCAACCGCGTGCCCGGCAAAGTAATCTCGCTGAAGACCTCCTCGAGCGTCGAAATGAGAGATGGCTTCTCCGCCGCCGTGGCCGCGGGCGAGGGGAGGATTGAAGTGGACTCCGACCTCACCGGCCTGCGCAAATAGGCCCGCAATCGCGATATGTTGGAATCCCGCGCCCCCAGCGCGGCTTGTGAGGTCTTCATGAGATTCTGCTGCGCACTCCTGCTCTGTCTAGCCAGCCTGAGCGGCCAGACCTATCAGCCCAATTGGGACTCCATCGACAAGCGGCCCACTCCGAAATGGTTCACCGACGCCAAGTTCGGCATCTTCATCCACTGGGGCGTCTACGCCGTTCCAGCTTACGCGCCGGTGATCCCCGGCAAGCTCGCTTACTCCGAGTGGTACTGGAATGCGCTCACCAATGGCCGCGACAATCCCAAGGCCAACGCCATTCAGAAAGGCACCTGGGAGTTTCATCAAAAGGTCTACGGCGCCAACTTCGACTACAAGGACTTCGCGCCGCAATTCAAAGCCGAACTCTACGATCCCGACCACTGGGCCGACGTCTTCGCGCGCTCCGGCGCCAAGTACGTTGCACTGACGTCGAAGCACCATGAAGGCTTTACGCTGTGGCCCAATCAGCATGCGTCGAAGTCATGGGGCCGCCCCTGGAACGCCGCCGAAATCGGCCCCCACCGCGACATCCTCGGCGACCTCACCGACGCCGTACGCCGCAAGGGCCTCAAGATGGGTTACTACTATTCGCTCTACGAGTGGTACAACCCGATCTGGCAGACCGACAAGCCGCGCTACATCCGCGAGCACATGGAGCCGCAGTTCAAAGAACTCGTCACGCGCTACAAACCCTCCATCATCTTCAGCGACGGCGAATGGGACCTCACCTCCGCCCAATGGGGCACACCCGCGCTGATGGCGTGGCTCTTCAACGAATCGCCCGTGAAGGACGAAGTGGTGATCAACGACCGTTGGGGCAAGGATTCCCGACACAAGCACGGCGGCTACTGGACCACCGAATACACGCCAGGCATGGCCAGCGGCGCGCACACCTGGGAAGAAAACCGCGGCATGGGCTTCAGCTACGGCTACAATCGCGCCGAACAGTTGAAGCACTACCACACGGGGCGCGATCTCGTGGTCATGCTCGTGGACATCGTCAGCCGTGGAGGCAACCTCCTGCTCGACATCGGACCCGACGCCGACGGCACCATCCCTGTCGTCATGGAGCAGCGTCTCATCGAGATCGGAGACTGGCTAAAGGTGAACGGCGAAGCCATCTACGGCACCACCACCTGGAAGACCTCGCGCCAGTGGAGCGCCGGCGAAGTGCCCAAGGTCGACTACAACAAGGAGTACGAGTCCGACTACGACGTCACCAAGCTC
This sequence comes from Acidobacteriota bacterium, assembly GCA_016213725.1. Lineage (GTDB taxonomy): Bacteria > Acidobacteriota > Terriglobia > Bryobacterales > Bryobacteraceae > Paludibaculum. The sequence goes on from JACQZS010000249.1 coordinate 29,255, forward strand.
GCGGCCAAGCCCTCCGGCGGGAAGGCCGGCATCGAAGCGTTCTTCACCGCCAAGGGCGATGACGTTTTCGCCATCCTCCCGCGCTGGCCGGGCAAGAAATTCGTCGTCAAGGAAGTGCCTGGCATGAGCAAGGCCACATTGCTCGGCGCCACCGCCGCACTCAAGGTGAAGAAGACCTCCGGCGGATTGGAAGTGGCCCTCCCCGAACTGCCGGAAGAACTGCTAGCCCAACCGGCATGGGTTCTCAAGCTGAGCAAATGACACGCGCTCCGTTGGGACAGACTCTCGCACTCTGGCTGCTGGCGGGCGCGCTCCTGCCGGCGGCCGATCTGCCCCTATACGTCTTCGACAACGGCACAGGCCGCGGCGTGTTGAGCTACGACGATCAGGCCGAACTCGCCAAACGCACCGGCTACGCCGGCATCTTTTACTCCGGCACCAAGGACATTCCGCAGGTGCTGGCCGCGCACCAGAAGCGCGGGCTCAAGCTGGTGGGCATCTACACAGGCATGAACGTCGCCGACTCGAAGCCCGGCTACGATCCCGGCCTGCCGAACGCCATCCAGCAATTGAAGGGCAGCGGCGCGCTCATCACCTTCACCATCAACGGCAAGTCTGAACAGGGCGACGCAATCGCGCTGCCCGTGCTGCGCGAAGTGGCCGACCTCGCCGCCGCCGCGGGCCTCCAGGTGGCGCTCTACCCTCACTATGGATTCCATGTAGCGCGCATTGAAGATGCCCTGCGCCTGATCAGCAAGGCCGGCCGGCCCAACGTCGGCCTCGTCTTCAACCTCTGCCACTGGCTGCGCACTGGAGACGAAGCCAATATGTCGCAGCGCATGAAGGAAGCGCTGCCGCACACGCGGCTGGTGAGCGTAAACGGAGCCGATCATGAGGGCGACTGGGACAAACTGATCCAGCCGCTGGACCGCGGCTCGTTCGACGTGCGCGGCTTCGTGAAGGCCTTCCGCGACCTCGGCTACCACGGCCCCTTCGGCCTGCAGTGTTACAACGTGCCGGGCGACCGCGAAGAGAACCTCGTCCGCTCCATGAAGGCCTGGCGGGCATTTTAGGGAACCGGAATGGCACCCAGGCGCGTCAGAGGAAAATGATGACGCGGAGGCATTTCGTGTTCGCGCTGCAGCAAGTGCCATCGTTCCGTGTGTCTGCCCGTGCGGTAGTGGTGCCGGTGACGGTTCTCAATTCGAAAGACCAGCGCGTCGCCGGACTCGAAAAAACGGACTTCCGGCTGCTCGACAACGGCGTGGATCGCGACTTCATTCTGGAAGAGATGAACGCGCCCGTCTCCGTGATGCTGGCGGTGGAAACCGCCG